>CALZGZ010000351.1 GCA_945787105.1 uncultured Gammaproteobacteria bacterium | reverse complement strand
ATGAGATCAAGAATCCACTCACGCCGATTCAGTTGTCGGTGGAACGCATAAGACAAAAGTACTCAAAAAAGTTGTCAGCTGAAGATTATGAGACCTTGGATCGAGCGACGCGCACCATCGCTCAACAAGTCGAATCCATGAAGAATATGGTCAACGCTTTCTCGAACTATGCGCAGCCTGTGCAGATGAAGCTGAAGCCGGTTCGCTTGAACCGGCTCGTCCAGGATGTAGCTGAGCTGCATCGGCGTGCGAACAGTCCGATAAAGTTGATATTCGATTTGGACGAAGATCTTCCGGAATTAATGGCGGACAGCGATCGGCTTCGGCAGGTGCTGAACAATCTTCTAATCAACGCCAAAGATGCGCTCGTCCAAACATTACGTCCGGAAATTCGCATATCGACCCTGAGTGTTCGCGAGAGAGATGGGACTCATATTCGGCTCACCATCGCAGACAATGGACCCGGTGTCCCCAAGGACATCATGGAGCGATTATTTGAACCCTATGTCAGCACCAAAGACAAGGGAACCGGTTTAGGTCTGGCGATTGTAAAGCGTATCGTGGAGGAGCACGGTGGGGCGTTGTGGGTGGAGAATCGGGGGGATGGCGGCGCATGCGTTACTATACAACTACCGCAAGTAATGCGACGCGATAATGTCACCGATCCCAATCTTAGGGTCAACCGCGGGGCCAGGGCTGAAGAGAAAATAGCGTGACGGGTCAAACAATTTTAGTTGTTGATGATGAGCCTGATATTCGCGAGATAGTTCGCGACATACTCGAGGACGAAGAATATGCGGTACTGACCGCGGACAGCGCCGAAGATGCACGCCAGTTGCACCAAAAACGCCATCCCGACTTGGTGTTGTTGGACATCTGGATGCCTGGCACCGACGGCATTTCGTTGTTGAAGGAGTGGTCGAGTGTCAACGATATGGATGTCCCCGTGATCATGATTTCGGGGCACGGTAATGTGGAAACCGCGGTTGAGGCGATCCGCTATGGGGCATATGATTTTCTTGAGAAACCGCTCTCCACGGCCAAGCTGCTGGTCACCGTCGAACGGGCCCTGCAGAGTGACCGTCTGCGCAAGGAAAATTTGCGATTGCGCGGCCAATTGGAGCCGGCTGCAACCCTGGTCGGCGACAGCGAGGTGTTGCAAGCTCTGCGCCAACAGATGGCGAGGGTGGCGAGCACCGACAGCTGGGTGTTGATCACCGGTGAAGCCGGCAGCGGCAAGGAAGTAGTGGCCAGGAGCCTGCACAATCAAAGTCCTCGACATGAGGCGGAATTCGTCCATGTCAGTCTGGCTGCGATTCCGACCCAAAGCATCCTGGTTCAGTTGTTTGGCACCGAAGAGGATGGAATCGCCTCGCCGGGGCGGTTCGAGCAGGCCAAGGGCGGCACATTGTTTTTGGACGAAGTTGGGGACCTGGACTTGGACACTCAAGCCAAGTTACTGAACGCCTTGGAGGAAAGTCGGTTCTTGAGGGTCGGAGGACAGCAGTACGTTGATGTCGATGTCCGTATCATTGCCGCGACCAATCAGGATTTGGAAAAGGCGGTGTCCGAAGGCCGCTTCCGGGAAGATCTGTACTACCGTCTCAATGTGGTACCGATACATGTTCCGCCGTTACGCGACCATGTGGAAGATGTTCCGCAACTGGTCGATTTCTATCTCGGGTGGATGGTAGAAAAGGAGCAGCTTCCATATCGTCGCTTCTCGATTGCCGCATTGAATGTTCTGCGTAACTACCATTGGCCGGGTAATGTCCGTGAGCTGAAGAACCTCATTCAAAGAGTATTGATTCTGAACCGTGGTGAGGAAGTGGATGCGAATGAAGTAGAGGCTGCATTGAGCGATGCTGCGACTGGTACCGTAAGGCAGTTTACCGCATCGGTGTTTGATATGAATCTGCGTGAAGCGAGAGAGCGGTTTGAAAAGTCCTATTTAGAATATCACCTGCAACGTGTCGGTGGTAATGTAAGCGAGTTGGCGCAATTCGCTGGCATGGAACGTACTCACCTATACCGAAAGCTGAAGACGTTTGGCATCGATCCCAAGGCCTTGAAGGGTGCCTGACGGCGAAAACGAAAGCGACAACAACAACCCGTTTGCTCAGGTAATGCAATGAAGATCATTATACTTGGAGCTGGCCAGGTGGGCGCGTCCAGTGCCGAGATCCTGGCCGGCGAAGCCAATGATATTACTCTTGTTGATCTCGATGATCGTTACCTGCGGAAATTGCAGGATCGTTTCGATATACGTACCGTCGTCGGAAATGCGGCATCTCCCACGGTGCTTGCGGAAGCCGGCGCCGAGGATGCCGACCTGTTGTTGGCGGTTACCAATAGTGATGAGACCAACATGGTGGCGTGCCAAGTCGCTGCCTGTAAGTTCGCCACACCTACAAAGATTGCACGAATTCGCGCCAATGATTATCTCCGCTGCGAGGAGCTTTTCGGTCCCGACGGTTTGTCCATCGATGTCATCATCAGTCCGGAGGAGGTAGTCACCGAGCATATTCTGCGTTTGATCGAGTATCCGGGTGCCCTACAAGTGCTGGATTTTGCGAACGGGAGAATTCAACTCGTGGGTGTGCATGCTTATCATGGTGGCCCATTGGTCGGCCATCCACTGGCCGAACTTCGGCAACACATGCCCAAGATCGATGCTCGTGTTGCCGCGATTTTTCGTAAACAAAGTGTGTTGACGCCGAAGGCTGACACCGTCATCGAACCCGGGGATGAAGTATTTTTCGTCGCCGCTAAGCAACACATCCGCAATGTCATGAGTGAAATGAGGCGGATGGATGAAAGCGTCACTCGGGTTATGTTAGCCGGCGGCGGTAATATCGGGTTTCGCCTGTGTCGCGAGCTCGAAGGACAGAACTATAACGTTAAGGTGATTGAAAGAGATTTGAGGCGTGCCGAGCAGATCGCGGACGGCCTCGACAATACAGTGATTCTGCATGGTGATGCTGCAGATGAGGAATTATTGCATCAGGAGAATATCGAAAATATGGACGTGTTTTGCGCTGTGACCAATAACGATGAGGCCAATATATTGTCGGCAATGTTGGCCAAGAAACTCGGGGCCAGAAGAGTCATGGCGCTGATCAATCGATCCGTTTATGTCGACCTGCTCGAACACGGAGAGATTGATATTGTCATCTCGCCGCGTACCGCCACGGTAGGTAGTATTCTGGCGCATATTCGCCGTGGTGACGTTGTCGCTGTCCATTCGATTCGACGCGGCGCCGCCGAGGCTATCGAGGCGGTCGCCCACGGCGACAAGAATACGTCCCGCGTGGTGGGGCGGGGCGTGCGCCACTTACCACTACCTCCAGGAACCGGGATTGGTGCGATTTTGCGCGATGGCGAGGTGTTAATCGCGCATAAGGATACGGTGATCCAATCTGAGGATCATGTGATTCTATTCATGGTGGATAAACGTCATATTCAAGATGTGGAAAAGTTGTTCCAGGTTGATGTGACCTACATCTGACGCATACCTAACCCATAATAATGCAGTACAAGGTTGTCCTTAAGGTTCTGGGGGTATTACTGGTGCTATTTAGTAGCACGCTTCTGCCGCCCATCTTAATTTCCTGGATCTACAACGATGGCGCGGCGCAAGCATTTCTCGCTGCATTTGTTACCACCTTCGTCACGGGTCTTATTTTGTGGTTGATCACCAAACGTGAAAGCCGGGACTTGCGTTTTCGCGAAGGATTCATGGTGGTCGTATTATTCTGGACCGTGCTCGCGTCCTTCGGCTCAATTCCGTTTTTCTTGGTGAGTACGCCGGCGCTATCGCTAACCGATGCATTTTTTGAGTCGATGTCCGGGCTAACCACAACCGGCGCCACAATACTGACCAATATTGATGAACTGCCGAAATCCATTCTCTATTACCGTCAACAGCTGCAGTGGCTCGGTGGGATGGGGATCATCGTGTTGGCGGTGGCGATAATGCCGATGTTGGGAGTCGGTGGCATGCAGCTATACCGTGCCGAAACCCCAGGGCCGATGAAGGATACCAAGTTAACTCCGCGGATTACGGAGACCGCCAAAGCCCTTTGGTATATCTACTTAGGACTCACGGTAATCTGTGCTCTAAGTTACTGGCTCGCGGGGATGAACGTATTTGACGCGGTGGGTCATAGCTTTTCTACCGTCGCCATTGGCGGTTTTTCCACTCACGACGACAGTCTGGGGTTTTTTGATAATGCCGCGATAGACACCGTGGCGATAGTCTTTATGGTCATCGCCGGTGTCAATTTTGCGTTGCACTTTGTAAGCTGGCGTTCCCGCAGTATAGCGGCTTATCTCAGCGATCCCGAGGCGATGGTGTTTGTTGGAATTCTGTTCGCGGCGAGCGTGTTGGTGATAACAATACTTAGCGCCGCGGCTACCTTTGATACTCCTGAGGAGACCTTGCGCCAAGGTTTGTTTCAGGTGGTCTCCATCGCCACGACAACTGGTTTCACCACCGGCGGTTACGATTGGTGGCCGTCTTTCTTGCCGTTGCTCTTATTGATCTTGAGTTTTGTGGGGGGGTGCGCTGGATCCACCGCAGGAGGCGTTAAGGTGATCCGGGCGATACTTTTGTACAAACAAGCTCGGCGGGAAATCGTTCGATTGATTCATCCCAGTGCGCTGTTAGCGATTAAGGTCGGCGGTAAGCCGGTTCCCGATTCGGTCATTCACGCGGTATGGGCGTTTTTCTCACTGTATGTCCTTTGCTTTACCGTGCTTGGATTGGCCGTGTCTGCTACCGGTTTGGATTGGATCACTACATTTTCCGCGGTAGCCGCGTGTATGAACAACCTCGGCCCAGGGCTGGGTGAGGTGGCTGTGAACTATGCGAACGTTGGCATGATGGGTAAATGGATATTGAGTATCGCGATGCTATTGGGACGCCTTGAATTGTTCACACTACTCGTGCTGTTCACCGCGACGTTTTGGCGAAGCTAGTCTGCATGGTGCATCGATGCGCCAGGCCGGCGTGCCATTGCTTGGCCAGCGAGATAATCTGGTCTCAAGGCATGCACAGCAAGACCGCCGTTCCTGCCTCCAAGTCGGCGGGGGTTACCATCGATCCGCTATCTGCCACCCTGTGACTGTTCCGTTTGACACCCGCCGCGTTTAGCCAACATACTGGCCGGCGCACGCCCTCAGTGTGCGCCATTTTGATGTAAGCAATATCCCATATCTAACCCGCATATCGCCAGATTTGGCGCAAAGGATTCTGGGGCACATGGCTGGACTCAACGGTATCTTGGCCGTTATTGACACGACTGCGGGCGCGCTGTGCCACGATCCCGTAATCACCAGACACCAGCGCATGGCGTGGTGGATATTGTGTATTTGTACAGTGAGCGTGTAAGCGGTATCTCTAGGGCGTGAGAACAAAAGCAAGACAACAAAGCGGTTGACATGGGAGCAAGCTTAGCAAGCTGGGTAATTCGTTACCGATCTATGGTGATCATAGCGACGCTGGTATTCGTCGTAGTCACCGCGAGCGGAATGCGCTTTCTCACGTTTACGACGGATTACCGCGCTTTTTTCAGCGCAACCAACCCGCAGCTCGACGCCTTTGAGGCAATTCAAAATACCTACGCCAAGTACGACAATGTATTGTTTGTCCTGGCGCCGAAGGATGGGCAGGTATTTTCTCGTCAAACCTTGTCCGCCATCGAATGGTTAACAGAGCAGGCATGGAAGATACCTTACTCCTCGCGCGTAGACTCGTTATCAAATTTCCAATACACCCACGCGGATGGTGACGAGTTAATCGTTGCAGACCTGTATGCAGATGCATTGAATTTGAGTGACGCTGACATCCGGCGCATACGGGATATCGCGCTCGCGGAACCTTTGCTGCGTAATCGGGTGGTACCGGATCGCGGGCATGTGACCGGGATCAATGTGACGGTGCAGCTACCGGGCGAGCGGCTCGACCTGGAAGTGCCCGAGACTGCGGGTCATGGCCGCCAATTAGCAGACGAATTTCGCAAACAATTTCCCGACATCCACGTGCACCTTACCGGGATGGTGATGATGAACGTGTCGTTTCCAGAGGCGGCGCAACATGATCTAAGGACGCTCGTTCCATTCATGTTCGTGATCGTGATCATTATGCTTTGGGCTTTAATTCGTTCGATTTCCGGTACTTTAGCAACGGTGTTGGTGATCGCATTTTCGATCGTCAGTGCAATGGGACTGGCAGGATGGATGGGAATCAAGCTCACCGGTCCATCCGCGATATCACCGACGATTATTCTCACGCTTGCGGTGGCTGACTGCGTTCATGTGTTGACCAATTTCGTGCATGCGATGCGTCAAGGTTCCGGCCGGCGCGAGGCGATCTTGGAAAGTTTGCGTATCAACCTGCAACCCATCTTCATTACCTCGCTGACTACCGCCATCGGTTTTTTGAGTATGAATTTCAGCGACGTGCCACCGTTCCGTGATCTCGGGAATATCGTGGCCATGGGCGTCGCGTTGGCGTTCGTGTTTTCGGTAACTTTCTTGCCCGCATTTATGAACGTGGTTCCGGTCCATGTGCGACCACAAAAAACTCACGGACATCGCTCGATGGAACGATTTGCAGAGTTTGTTGTGGCGCGACGTACGATGCTTTTATGGAGCTTTGGTTCGTTGATGCTGCTGTTATTCGCATGTATTCCGAAGAACGAATTCAATGATGAATTCGTGAAATATTTCGACGAAACCATGGAGATCCGACGCGCAACGGATTTTACTACCGATAACCTTACCGGAATCTACACAATTCAATTTTCACTGGAGTCCGGTGAGTCCGGTGGCGTAGCGCGACCGGACTTTCTCTCGGCGGTGGAAGAATTTGCTCAATGGTTTGGCGAGCAGCCAGAAGTAATCCATGTCAATACTTTGACTGATACGCTTAAACGATTGAATAAGAACCTACACGGTGATGATGGGTCTTGGTATCGCTTGCCACAGCAACGTGAGCTCGCGGCGCAGTACTTGTTGCTGTACGAGATGTCATTACCCTATGGTTTGGATCTCAATGACCAGGTCAATGTGGACAAATCATCTACTCGTATGGTCGTGACCACGGAGAGCCTGTCCACCAAGGCCACGCTCGACCTCGAACGCCGCGCGCGAGACTGGCTAACAGAGAATGCACCGATCTCTATGCATGGCGCCCAGGGATCCAGCCCCAATATCATGTTTGCGCACATCACGGAACGGAATATCCGCAGCATGCTGGTGGGCACGACGTTTGCGCTGATCGCGATCTCGTTGATTCTGGTGTTGGTGTTACGTTCGGTGAAGATCGGTTTGATCAGCATGATCCCGAACCTGGTGCCGGCAGCGCTGGCATTCGGTTTGTGGGGCATCATCGTGGGTCAGGTGGGGTTGTCGATCTCTATTGTGACCGCGATGACCTTGGGGATTGTGGTCGATGACACGGTCCACTTTCTGAGTAAGTACATGCGCGCCAGCCGCGAGGAGAATATGACCGCCCCGGACGCGGTGCGCTATGCGTTTTCGACCGTGGGCACGGCACTGTGGGTGACCTCGGTGGTTTTAGTGGCGGGCTTCTTGGTGCTATCACAGTCGGCGTTTCAGGTGAACTCCGGGATGGGCCTGTTGACCGCGATAACCATTGCCTTCGCGTTGATTGCGGACTTCCTATTTCTGCCGCCATTGTTAATGATTCTCGATGCGAAGGCGGCCGAGAAGCCATTAACTGTTGCACCAGCACGTCTAAATTAGACTATTTACGGTTATTAGATCCCACTTAATCGATTAGAGAGTTAAATATCAGCGATCTATAAACAATAAGGGGCATGATTATATAAAGTGGAGATTAAGGTCTTATTAACACGAATATATAGGCATTTAGTGGGAATATGAACACGCTACCGCGGGAATTGACCCGGTATTACCGCCTGCTTCGTCAGCATGGAATCAACGATTCCCATAGCGGCAACGCGTCCGCGCGTGATGCACAACACCTGTGGATTACCCCCACCGGGGCGTGCGCCGACGACTTGCAGAGCTGGCAGTTGGTCCGCTGTCCCCTGGCCGGAGGTGCGTGTCCCCGGGCGTCGGCGGATCTCGCCCTGCATCGCGCGGTGTATCAACACAATCCCAAGGCGCGCGCGGTCCTGCACGCGCACGGCAGCTATGCGGTGGCATTGACACTGAACGGACGGGATTATGTGCCCGCGGATTTGGAGGGCGGACTTTACTTCCCCCATGTGCCGGTGATCGACTTGCCATACGATGAATACTTCGAGCAATCCCCGCAACGGGTCGGCGAGACACTGCGGGAATATCCTATCGTGATCGTCCGCGGACATGGCATGTATGCTCGAGGTGATGACTTGGACCAGGCATACAAATGGATATGTTCGCTGGAACTCTCTGCTACCGTGCGTTACCAAGCGTTACGAGCCGGGACGCTTCCCGCTAGAGAAAATGAGGTCTGAATTCAATTCGCACCCCATTTCCGTTTGTGATAATCATGCTCAGTTACCACTGACCGCATTCGTCTTCCGCCAACAGTTGATGCAGTGGTTGGAATAAAGAACTCACCTGTTCGATGTCGTCCCAGGTGTCAATATCGATCAACACCGGAAGTTGCTGAAATCTGATTCCGAGTTCCTCAGCTAACGACAAAGTGCGCCGAAAAACTTTGTCGTCGCCCCAATCCAAGTTCTCGAACAACGGCCGTTGGGGATGTGTCAAACCGATAAAGTAATAACCGCCGTCGCGGCTCGCCCCGATAACGTCTGCGCCCTTGCGCAATGCCTGATTGGCGTACGCTAAAGTTGCTGGTGGACAATGAGGGACGTCACAGCCCATCACCGCTCCTGGATATGCAAGCTCTAATGCCGCATACATCTTAGCGCCCAAGTTGCCGTCGACCTGGCGTTTGACCGGTATATGTGAGTGCTGGCCTAGATCATGAAACAAACGATGTTGTTTAGTGGGCCATACATGCAGGTAGACAGGCCCACTCCAGGCAGTTGATGCGAGGTGTACGGTGCGCTCAATACACCAAGCGGCAATGCGTGCCGCCTGCTCCGCCGAGCATTGTGGTTGCAACCGTGTCTTCACCTGCCCCGGCACCGGAGTCTTGGCAAGCAAATGCAGAGCGGGAGCCTCCGCCATCACTGGTTATCGAACATGGCGATAACGAGCCGCCAGCCGACTGGGTGATACGCCCATCCGATACAATAGTCTGTTGCCCCACATGCACCCAATCGTAGCGAGCACGCCATGCGCCTGCCAGCGCCGCGCGGCGGTAATCACCGGGGTACGGATGCGGTAGGGTTTTGTAGCCCGCTTCAACTGCTTCGACAGGGCGATGTCTTCCATCAGCGGGATCTGCGGAAATCCACCGATCTGTTCGAATATATGCCGCCGTACAAATATCGCCTGGTCGCCGGTGGCGATACCGGTTAGGGCAGATCGGTGATTCATGAACCAGGCGATCACCCGCATGGCCCAATTTTGGCTATCGAAATCTACGTCAAAACGTCCCCAAACCCGGCCGCTATGGTGGGCAGCGGTCAGCCCGTCGAGCGCATCCGCAGGCAACCGGGTATCGGCGTGTAAAAACACAAGTATGTCGGCGGTTGAGAGCGCCGCGCCCCGGTTCATTTGCTGAGCACGGCCAGGCTCGCTGGCCGTGACGCGCACGATAACAGGGGCGGGCGAATGTTCGGCGCTTGCGGTGATCTTCTCGAGGATCTCGAGGGTCGCATCGCTGCTACCGCCGTCAACAACGATGATCTCGGTAATCCCCCGGACCGTGACCAGTTGGTCCACCAGCGGACGGATCAACGTAGCCTCGTTTAGAATCGGAATGATGACCGAGCAAGAAGGTGAATCATTCATCGACAGAATGACGACTCGTGGGCGAAACCTTCCGCATTGCCTTGAGCACAATTAGCACCGGCCCCGCCGCATGCATGGCGAGATCAAATATATCAATCGGACGACTCAACTCACCGGCCTGCCACATCTTTAGCTTCTCCCACAGATGCGGTTCGGGAGAAAATGGGGCAAGTGCCAGCGCCAAACCCGCGATGATCACCACGCTCCAGGGAAATGCATCAAGCCACTTCACAACACGCCCCTATCGCTGTAACCAGATGACTGGGCACTGAAAATATAGACGGTCTGCTACCGTTGCACTGAATAAAAACATTAATCGTCCCAAGGTGTGACAGCATGTCGTTAGTTTGATCAGCCGATCCAATTCCAGAGATGCGATCTCCGGCTGCTCAAGGCAATGCATTCAGCGACGCAAGCGCGAGGCGATACGCATCCGCAACGCGTTAAGTTTGATAAATCCGGCGGCGTCGGTCTGATCGTATGCCCCCGCGTCATCCTCAAAGGTTGCCGCACGTTCATCGAACAATGAATCATTTTCTGACTGACGGCCAACCACCACCACGTTGCCTTTGCATAGTTTCAAACGCACCCTGCCAGTAACAGTTGCTTGTGATGCATCGATCATCTGCTGGAGCATTTGACGTTCCGGACTCCACCAATATCCGTTGTAGATCAGGCTTGCGTATCTCGGCATGAGTTCGTCTTTGAGATGAGCCACCTCCCGATCCAAGGTCAACGACTCCATCGCTCGATGTGCCTTGAGCAGAATGGTGCCGCCCGGCGTTTCATAACATCCCCTGGATTTCATGCCGACATAGCGGTTTTCGACTATGTCCGCGCGCCCGATCCCGTGTCGGCTACCCAACTCATTGAGTCGCAGCACCACCGCCGCCGGGGACAGTGCTTCGCCGTTAATCGCGATGACATCACCTTGTTGGAAGTCCAGCTCTATGTGTTCGCTCTCATCGGGCGCCTTGTCGAGCGCCACTGTCCATCGCCACATGTCGTCACTCGGTTCTATCCATGGATCCTCCAATTGCCCACCCTCATATGAGATATGCAGCAGATTGGCATCCGTCGAGTACTGAGATCGTCCCGCCGGGTTTTTGTCCACCGGAATTCGATGGGCATCAGCATAGGCCACTAGTTTCTCACGTGAGTTCAGGTCCCACTCGCGCCACGGCGCAATGATGTTGATATCGGGATTTAGGGCATACGCACCGAGTTCAAAGCGAACCTGGTCGTTGCCCTTGCCGGTGGCGCCGTGGGCGATGGCATCCGCGTGTGTATGGACGGCGATTTCGATCAACCGTTTGGCAATCAGCGGCCGGGCGATAGAGGTGCCAAGCAGGTATTCGCCTTCGTACAACGCGTTGGCACGAAACATAGGGTATACGAAATCACGGGCGAATTCGTCCTTGAGATCTTCGACGAAGATCTCCACTGCACCAAACTGCTCAGCCTTGACGCGCGCCGGTTCGATCTCCCCGCCTTGGCCGATGTCGGCGGTGAACGTGACGACATCACACCGATAAGTGTCTTGGAGCCACTTGAGGATGATGGATGTGTCCAAGCCACCGGAGTAGGCGAGTACAATCTTGTTGACGGAGGACATAAGATTGCCAGTTCTATACGTATGGAAAGCGAGCCGTGTATCATCTTTGTAACAAGTCGTTAGGTCAAGAAAATCAAGGGCCGCTATGCTCGTTCTCGACCGACGATATTTTTGTTAGCGGCGGATGATTAACCGCTGAAGGGCGCGCGGCGTCGGTCAAATACGCCCCATCTCGGGTGCTATCCATTGATAAACTATGGTTATGTTAACCCGCATATTGCACCAAGGCATCCCGGCGCTGGCTGGGTCGCGAATGCCTGGACTTGCGCTTCACTCAACCCATCGCTACGGCTATGCATTTCGTTCCAGCGCGGCGCTCGTCCCCGCACAGCAGGGGAACAGCAGGGAATCAACCGCCCGGTCCCTTCGCCATCATCCGGTATCCTTGGTGCAAGCCGCGGCATTAGGTGCCCAGGGCAGTACGTCTTGAATTAAAGTTATCACTGTCATAGTCTAGGGCCCAGTTAAAACGCGCACATCATCATCATATTGCACTAGGAGCATCGAAATGAAGAATCCATTGGATTCCATCTCTGGAACGATCATTTCTGGTTTCGTTGTGACGCTCATTCTTTATCTGTTCGCACGAGCGTTCTTAGGTTAACAACTCGCGAGAGGCAGTTTTACCATGGAAATCATTGACCGTTGGTTCCACATTCTTGCTGGCATCACCTGGATTGGTCTTTTGTACTACTTTAACTTCGTGCAAGTCCCTGGTCTTGGCCAAGCCAAAGCAGATGGCACGGCCGCCGGTATCACCAAGCATATCGCGCCCCGTGCGCTGATATGGTTTCGTTGGGCAGCGGTGGCGACATGGGTAACCGGTGCCATTTACCTCATCCTTGGCCACAGTACGCCGGAGATGAACGGTTTAGCTCGGGCGTTCTTGTTGCAAGGCTCAGCTGCCTATATCGGGATAGGTGCGTGGTTAGGTACGATCATGCTGTTTAACGTCTGGGTGCTGATATGGCCCAATCAAAAAAAGGTACTCGGTATGGTCGAGGCCAGTGACGAAGCCAAAGCCAAGGGCGCTCGCGTTGCATTGTTGGCATCGCGAACCAATACCATGTTGTCCATCCCGATGTTGTTTTTCATGATTGCCGGTGCACCGGCCCATCAAATGGGTATTTTCGGCTGACCGACACTTCGGCAACGACATGTCAATTCCGTGAGGAAACATCCAGCATTGCAAAGTTCGATGCTTGGCAGTATTAGTAGAAGAGTTTAGACTTACTGCTTTATCTCACTGGCGCCCCAACTCAGGGCGCCTTTGCATTTATGGAATCCAGCAATCATTACCTCATGCAGACCTATGTCCGGTCACCCGTGAGCTTCGAGCGTGGTCGCGGGTCGTGGCTATGGGACACCGAGGGAAATCGTTACCTGGATGCGCTTGGGGGGATCGCGGTCGCAATCCTCGGCCACGCTCACCCCAAGGTTGCCGCGGCCATCGCAGACCAGGCACGCACGTTGTTACACACATCCAATCTGTATGACATTCCTTTGCAACGACGACTGGGGGAGCGTCTATGCCGCCTGTCAGGCATGGATCGGGCATTCTTTTGTAATTCCGGTGCCGAGGCCAACGAAGCCGCGATCAAAATCGCGCGCCGTTTTGGGCATCAAAAAGGGATCGACAAGCCGGCTATTCTTGTAGCCGATGGCGCATTTCACGGCCGTACCTTGGCGACTTTGTCCGCGACGGGCAACCGCAAGGTTCAGGCCGGTTTTGAGCCGTTGGTCACCGGTTTCAAACGGGTACCGTTCAACGACCTAGAGTCGGTTCGACAACTCGGCCACGGAGCTCAAGATGTGGTGGGTATATTTGTGGAGCCGATCCAGGGCGAAGGCGGCGTCAATATTCCCGATACGGGATACTTGCGCGGGCTCAGGGAAGTGTGCGACGCGAACGACTGGTTGCTGATGGTGGACGAGATCCAAACCGGCATGTGTCGTACCGGACAATGGTTTGCTTACCAGCATGAGGGTATAGGCCCCGATGTTGCCACGGTGGCAAAAGCGCTTGGTAACGGGGTCCCGATTGGGGCATGCCTGGCTCGTGGTCGAGCGGCAGAGGTATTAGTGCCCGGTTCGCACGGATCAACATTCGGGGGGAATCCATTTGCATGTCGTGTCGGCCTGACCGTGGTCGATGTCTTGGAGCAGGACCGGCTGGCAGAACGGGCGGCGGCGTTAGGTACTCGGATACTGGACGCGTTGCAGCAACGTCTAGCTGGGTTCAACTCAGTGCGCGCCATCCGCGGGCGAGGATTGATGATAGGGGTGGAGTTTAATCGTCCCTGTACGGAACTGGTATCGATTGCTCTCAACGAGCGCATATTGGTTAATGTCACAGCAGGTAAAGTATTAAGGTTGTTACCACCTCTCATCTTCACCGACGAGGAGGCCGAGATGTTAGTAGATGGAGTGGCGGCGGCGATCGAGCGATTTGAAAAGGATCGGATCCAGTGACGGTGCGGCATTTTCTGACGCTGATGGATCTTGGCCGTGATGAATTACGCGCCTTAATTTATCGCGGCATAGAGATCAAACAGGCGATGCAGGCGGGAAAAGTCTATCAACCACTGCGCAGCCGGACCCTGGCGATGATCTTCGACAAGTCATCCACACGTACGCGCATATCGTTCGAGGTGGCGATGACTCAATTTGGCGGCAACGCCATATTTCTATCGCCGGGCAGCACCCAGCTTGGCCGCGGTGAGCCAGTTGAGGACACGGCACGTGTGATGTCGCGTATGGTTGATGCAGTCGTGATTCGAACATCCAGCCATTCCATGGTCGAGACCTTTGCGGCCCATTCTGAGATTCCGGTAATCAACGGGCTGACGGATCGTTTTCATCCCTGCCAATTGCTGGCCGACGTTCAAACCTACGTTGAGCTGCGCGGCAACATTGATGGCCGCCGGGTCGCCTGGGTGGGGGATGGTAATAATATGTGTCATTCGTGGATCAATGCGGCCCGTCAGTTCCAATTTGAGCTTTCTATCGCTACCCCGCATCAGTATCGGCCGGACACAACACTCATGGACATGGCCGGGGATGTGGTCACCTTGCATGACGATCCCGAGGCGGCGGTGCGTGATGCCGATATCGTGGTCACGGATACGTGGGCCAGTATGGGTCAGGAAAGTGAAAAAGAGCGGCGATCGGCGGCTTTTAGGCCTTTCCGTGTCAACCAGCGGTTAATGCAGCAGGCGAAGCCCGATGCCTTATTCATGCATTGCCTGCCCGCCTATCGTGATCATGAAGTGACCGCCGAGGTGATCGATGGACCACAAAGTGTTGTATGGGCTCAAGCAGAGAATCGACTGCATGCGCAAAAGGCATTGCTCGAATTTCTACTGCTTCCCCAAAAGTGAAAGTTGCCGCTTGAGTCAACAGTCGTTAACGTGACGGTTATGCGCGCCAATTACGTTTTGGAAGTGCGTGACATTGTGTGCTCGCACGGGGACCGCCCGGTGATTGGCGGATTGTCGTTCTCAGTTCTGGAGCGCTCGCTGGTGTGTTTATTGGGACCCAGCGGCTGCGGTAAGACCACCGTATTGCGCGCAATTGCCGGGTTTCATCCGCTGGATCACGGTAACATCAAGCTCGGTGGCCGCGTGGTGTCGGAACCAGGACACACGCTGGCGCCGGAACAGCGGCGGGTGGGAATGGTGTTTCAGGATCATGCGCTGTTTCCCCACCTCAAGGTCAACGACAACGTCGCATTTGGTTTGCGCAAGCGTCATGCGGCGACTGACCGAATATTCGTGGATGAGCTTTTGGAGCGAGTAGGTTTATCAACGATGAGTGACCGGTATCCCCATGAACTGTCCGGAGGACAGCAGCAAAGGGTCGCCTTGGCGCGTGCCCTGGCGCCCAAACCGGACTTATTGCTCATGGATGAACCGTTTTCGAACCTGGATGTGGAGCTTCGCGAACGGCTCGGCTATGAAGTGCGTGAAATCCTGAAGGACCAAGGTATTACAAGCGTGCTGGTGACCCACGATCAACAAGATGCGTTTGCGCTGAGCGACAAGGTGGGGGTGATGTATGAGGGCCGTATCGAGCAATGGGGCACGCCCTACAATCTTTATCATGAGCCCAGCAATCGTTTCGTCGCCGACTTTATCGGCGAAGGCGTATTTTTACCCGGGAGACTGCTTGACAAAGCGACTGTAGAGATCGAACTCGGTGCGGTGCAAGGCCGGGCGAACTATCATTGGGATCCCGGTACAGTGCTTGATGTGTTGATTCGGCCTGATGACATTATTCCGGATTGTAACGGTGCGCTGGTGGCGCAAGTGGTACGCAAGGCGTTCAAGGGTGCGGAGATCCTTTATACGCTGCGCCTGGATAGTGGCACTGAGGTGCTATCGTTGTTTCCCAGCCATGCCAATCACGACGTCGGTGAAACAGTGGGCATTCGGCTGCAAGCAGATCACCTGGTGGTGTTCCCGCACGATGCGTAGTAGTTTTGCCCTCGCCACGCTGTGTATCGTAATTACCGTCAGCAGTGTGGCGATGGATGGGTTATCCGCCGACCAGGAGGCGTCAGGCAAAACCGGGGTCGCGATGAAGGCCTTAGAGCGCGGTCGTATGTTCAAACAGCGCGGACAATTCAAACAGGCCTGGGAGCAATTCGAAATTGCGCGCCAGATTGCGCCGGAGGGCAGTCCCTACAGACAACAGGCGGAACAAGAACTCAACTATGATCTGCCGCTCAAGGAAATCCAATACCGGGTCAATGCCGGAGACTTAGCTAGAGCGGAACAGCTTCTCAATGATTTATTGGTGATCAATCAATCCACACCGGCCCGACTCACGGAACTCAACACCATGCTGCAGAACCTGAAGGTGATGCGAAGCGCCGGGCCGGGTCGGTCGTTATCGATTGATCATAATGCTGTGGTGCAACAAGTACGCCGTATTCTCGAGGACTACCGCCGGGCGCGCGGCCGCTACCCTACCGGTTATCGCGAACTCAATGCTACCTTGCCGCCGAACCGACCGCCTCTGCAGTACTTTCTGGTCGGGCACTACCACGGCACCGGCGCCGGCTATGTATTGGTGCTGCGCAACAGACACGACCCCAATCAGGTGCTGACGATTCAAAATACCGGTATGCTGCGGTAGCGGTGCGCGGTTTGCGTAGCCCGCATATTGCACCACGGCGCGCCGCCCCTAATTCTTGCCAAGTCATCTGAAGACGCAAATGTCGCCACCTCATGGAGGAGACACTACGGGCCTCTCTGCTGCATACCATGCATAGGGGCGGCACTCTCCCGGCGCTGGCTCGGTCTCGAACCCTGGACTTGCGCTTCACTCTACCCATAGCTAACTAACGGTTTCGCTCCAGCGCGGCACGCGGTCGTCCGACCCTGCGCTTGTCCCCGCCTTGTCCCCGCACAGCAGGGGAACTACGCGCAAGACAAGTCCCTTGGTTGTCATCCGCGATCCTTGATGCACTATACAGGCGAGTGGGCGAGCGGACCGTTGGCACCGTATGCGACGCCGTTTGTCGGGACAGGCCGCAACCGCTAGGTCGGGCCGCTATATTCTTAATACGATATTTAACGCTTCCCAGGGGATGTTCCATTGTTATCCGATATTCGACGGACCATAGCCTCGTCTATACACAATCGCCATCGTCTGTTTATTCGCTACAACGGACAGGTACATGCGCGTGTCATCGAACCCCATTTGTTGTACCGCACACCGGACGGAATCCTCGCTCTGGTGGCGTATCAGGTACGGGGTTACCAGTCGAGTGCTCGGCGCGGCACGTTCTGGCGACCGTTTCAACTCGATAGAATTGACAGCATATCGGCGACCGACGAAACATTTTCGCCGCGGATCCGTCAGGGTTACGAAACCGTCGTGGCGCTGACGCGAGGCGAGACAATGGCTAAATTGGTGGTAACGCCCGAGGAGTATGGATCCATTCAGCGAGATGCCCCCCGCGGTGAAACCTCGCGCACCGATCTACCACGTCCGGCGCAATCCAAGCAAGGAATCACGGATCAGGAGTCGCTACGCGCCAGCTGAATGACTGACGTCACGGCTTTGTGACCGTGTCGCGGCCTGCCCTGGGTAGGGCCCTGGCAATAATTCTGGTCACCGAGTCGAACCGTATATCGCACCGGGATAGGCGCGTACACGCGCTCAAAGCGTCACCCCAAGCACCGGCTGACGCATCATGCCAAAAAAGCTAGTTCTTGTTTTCGCGGCCTTGGCGAAATACAGGGTTTAACCGCGTCTCATGCGGTTAGCTGGTCCTTCATTGTATTCAGCGCGCGTTTTTCGATCTGTCGAATGCGTTCCGCGGATACGCCATACTCCTCCGCGAGCTCATGGAGTGTCGATTTTGGATCTTCCAGCCAGCGACGCCGGATTATAACGCGGCTGCGCTCATCCAGCTTGTCTAGTGACGAATCGAGCTGTTCCTGGCGCTCTGCCTCACTATCGGCGGCGCTTGCCAGACGTTCAGGGTTGTAGCGCATATCCGGTATATACCCTGCCGGCGATATCATCGCGCCGTCCTCGTCACCAGCGTCAAAGCCATCGAAGGATACATCGGAACTGCTCATTCGTGACTCCATCTCTTGTACGGTGTCCGTCGGAACGTCCAATTGATCGGCGAGTGCCTCTACCTCATCCTGCTTCAACCACCCCAAGTGATTCTTCGATTTACGCAGATTAAAAAATAGTTTTCGTTGCGCCTTGGTGGTAGCGACCTTCACAATACGCCAGTTGCGCAGAACAAAATCATAGATTTCGGCGCGTATCCAATGCACCGCAAAAGATACCAGGCGCACCCTGCGCGCCGGGTCAAAGTTCTTGACCGCCTTCATCAAGCCGATGTTGCCCTCTTGGACGAGGTCCGCCAGAGGCAGTCCATACCCGGAAAAACCCCGTGCTACGCGCACTACATAGCGCAGATGTGACATCACGAGCTCCCGCGCCGCATCCAAGTCGCCATGCGTACGAAACCTCACCGCCAACTCGTGCTCGCGTTCATCACTGAGCATGGGTACCGCGTTCACAGCCTGAACATAACTTGCTAGGCCTTGATTGGTAATATCCAACGGGATTGGTAGGGTTTGGCTCATACGGGTCTCCGCTTTGTCATTGACATAGATTTTAGCACTCAGGTAATTGGAGTGCTAATCGCGCTAAAAGTTCCTGAATCTAATAGGTTTTCGGGCTGCTAGGAGGGCTGCATGCGGCGTAGATGGCGGTCTGCCGACCAGCGTGACGCCAGCCACCCCAAGCCCATGCCAATGGCCAGTACGGTCAATGATTCCAACGCACTGAGCCCGGCCACGCGGAACCCGCTGCCGTACAAATTTGCCAACACCTGTATCGGGGGACGTAATAGATGCAGGCACAACGCAATCAGCATAATCGCCACACCGGCGCCAAGAAATCCTTGCAGCATGCCGCTATACAGGAACGGGCGGCGAATGAACTGGTCGGTACCGCCAATCAGCTGAATGATCTCGATTTCCGCCCGGCGATTGACGATCGCCAGGCGGATGGTGTTGGACACGATCAGTAGCACCGCCAATGCCAGCAGCACCGACAGCACGATTAGCGCCCGACGCGTGAGTTTCAAAATGACATGCAAACGCTGTACCCACTCCATATCCAGTTGCGCCAACTCCACGGCTGGCAGAGACTGCAGCTCTAAGACCATTCTTTGAAGCGTTTCAGGTTGCTCATACTGGGGTTCAGGTATGACCACCAACAGGCTTGGAAGCGGGTTTGCCGGTAGCGCATCCAGCGCTTCTCCAAATCCGGACAATTCCTTGAATTCCGATAGCGCCTGTTCCGAGCTGACGACCCGTACTCGATCGACGTCCGCTCGCTTCGCGAGTTGCGCTGCCAGCGTTTGTGCTTGGCCGCTATCGACAGTGCCACGAAGAAACAGCGAAACCTGGGTTCCACCGTGCCACTCACTGCTTACTCTTTCCGCATTGGCCACCAGCAGGTACAGCAGCCCTGGTAATGCAAGTGTGATTCCGATCACACCCACTGACATCAGTGTGGAGCCAGGCATTCGGGCCAATTGCCCCAGGCTCGCTAACAGCACCTGGACATGCCTGAGTAAGTACGCCCTCATCCGTGGGGTGCTCCATCGCTAACCAGTCGACCATCTTTTAACTCCAGCACCGGCTTGTTCAACCTTTGGATATGACGGCGTTCGTGAGTGGCGATGATTACGGTAACGCCGTACTGATTGAACTGATAGAACAAATCCATGATCTCATCGGAAAGCTGTGCATCCAGATTTCCCGTCGGCTCGTCCGCAAGTAATAGCGGCGGGCGATTCACCACCGCCCGGGCGATGCCCACCCGTTGTTGCTCGCCGCCTGACAAGGTGACGGGAAACAGCCGTTCCTTGCCCAAAAGGCCGACTTTGTCCAGCGCCGCGCGCACTCGTCGGCCTGTTTCTCGATGACCGACGCCCGACACCACCAGCGGTAACGCGACATTGTCAAATATGGTGCGGTCATGCAGCAACTTGTGATCTTGAAAGATAACACCGACCTCACGGCGGAAATAAGGAATCTGTCGGCGCGGCAATTTAACCAGGTTTTTACTGTTGACCACGATCTGTCCGTGGGTGCTGCGTTCCACCAGGGTTATGAGTTTTAGCAGGGTGCTTTTCCCGGCACCAGAATGCCCCACCAGAAACGCCATCTTTTCCCTTTCGAGCGTGAAGCTGATTCGCTTCAACGCTTCATATCCGTTGGGGTAGCGTTTGGAGACTTGGCTGAAGCGAATCATCTCGCTGCCTTGGTGCAATATACGGGCTAATTGGGTCGGTCAAGCGATTCCGGGTCCGGCAACAGGGCATCGATGAACTGGGCCACGTTAAATGGCCGCAGATCATCCGATCCCTCGCCTACACCAATAAATCGCACCGGGAGTGCAAACTTATCAGCAATCGCCAACAGTATACCCCCCTTGGCGGTTCCATCCAGCTTGGTAAGACAAAGGCTATTCACATGCACTGCTTGATTGAAATGTTGAAGTTGAGACAACGCGTTTTGCCCGGTGCCGGCATCCAGAATTTGTACAACCTCGTGCGGTGCGCTGGAGTCAAGTTTGTTCAATACTCGCTTTATCTTTATTAACTGATTCATCAAATCGCTCTGGGTATGCTGTCTTCCGGCGGTGTCGATAATCAACACCTCTATCGATCTGGCCTGGGCAGAGACCAGGGCGTCATGAGCCACCGCCGCGGCGTCTGCGCCTTGGCCCTGAGATATCACCGGAACATGCAATCGCTCTCCCCAGCGGGTGAGCTGTTCCACTGCAGCAGCTCGATAGGTGTCAGCAGCGGCTAACATTACCGATAGATCTTGCTTCAATAACCAGTTGGTGATCTTGGCGATAGTGGTGGTCTTACCAACCCCATTCACGCCTACGACTAACATTACATATGGGCGCGCATCGATGGACGGCGACTTGCTGCAAGGTTCCAGGATTACCTCCATCTCATCGCGGATGGCGGATACCAGGTCGCTTGGGCTGTTCAGATTACGTCGCTCGGCGACATCGCGCACATGGTCAATGATCTTTGCGCTGGGACCTGCGCCGAGGTCCGCGCTGATTAATAGGTCTTCCAGATCTTCGAGCAAGCTCGAATCTAGATTTACTGAACTTCGAAACAGTCCTGATAATCCGCGAGCCAGGGCGTTGCGCGTCTTCGATAAACGGTCGCGTAGGTTATTTGACCCAGAGCTGGAACTCTTTGGTTTATTCCCGGTCTTCTTGATGTTACGGAATAGCGATGGCATGTAAGGTTGATACTTGCAAACTTCAACACCATCATATCGTATCATGCCCGTGGAAATACGGGAGCGTATGAGGTTTCGTTACCCTCTGTTAACAGTAACTCGGACTCAACCCGCACACCGTAAAGATTTTGGAGATTGAATACGTATGCACATTGCCCTTTCTCGGCTGGTAACACTGGTCTTGACCGCTACGATTGTCGGTGGTTGTGGATTAATGCCCAAGCAACCCCGCGATTCAGAGCAAGTCCATGAAACAATTCTTGAAAACGGGATCAAGGTTATCGTCAAGGTGGATCAAAGAGCGCCAATTGTAGTTTCGCAGGTCTGGTACAAAGTGGGCGGTAGTTACGAACCACTTGGACTTACCGGGGTCTCTCACGTGTTAGAACATATGATGTTTAAGGGAACCGACCAGCTGGGGCCTAACGAATTCTCCCGAGTAATCGCCGCTAACGGTGGACGAGAAAACGCATTTACCGGCCGAGACTATACCGCTTATTTCCAAAGACTTGAAAAATCTCGCCTGCCAATCAGTTTTGAGCTCGAGTCCGATCGTATGCAGAATCTCAAATTAGACGTCGACGAGTTTAAGAAAGAAGTCGAGGTGGTGAAAGAAGAACGTCGATTGCGGACCGATGATCGTCCCGAGGCTCTCGTCTACGAAAAATTCATGGCCACGGCGTTCCGTGTCAGCAATTACCGCAATCCGATCATTGGGTTGCCACAGGACCTGGAGAGTATGCGGTTAGCGGATCTAGAGCACTGGTATCGGCGATTTTATGCCCCCAATAACGCAACCGTGGTGGTGGCAGGTGATGTGGAGCCTGATGCGGTCTTTGGGTTAGCGGAAAAGTATTTCGGTAACGTGCCGCGACGCGACCTCGAGCCGAATGCCGAGATCCCGGAGCCACCGCAAGATGAGCCGCGCAGAATCCAAGTTAAACTACCCGCTAAGGTGCCTTATTTGCTGATCGGCTTTCATGTGCCGTCCATGAGTGCCAAAAAACCCGATGATTGGGAGCCTTACGCGTTGGAGATCCTGGCGTACATCCTGGACGGTGGCAAGAGCGCACGACTTCCAACACGTTTGGTGCGGGAGCAACGCATCGCGTCTTCCGTGGGTGTGGGCTACGATTCGGTGTCCCGATTGCCCACGCTGTTCGTGATCGATGGCAACCCCGCCAATGGCAAGACCACTGAAGAACTCGAGACCGCGTTACAGGCCGAAATCGAGCGCCTGAAATCGGAGCTCGTATCGCAACAGGAGTTGAACAAGGTCAAGGCGCAAATCGTCGCCAGCAACATTTTTGGGCGGGACTCGGCGTTTTACCAGGCAATGAAACTCGGGGAGCTTGAAACCGTCGGTCTGAATTGGCGGTTGGAGTCACAGGTGGTGGATCGGCTGCGCGCAGTCACCGCGGAGCAAGTGCGGACGGTGGCCCGCAAGTATCTCAAACCCACCAACATGACGGTTGCAGTGCTCGCGCCACAACCGCTCGACAACCAGGGCGGTTGACACGTGTTATCCAGGCTTAGCTTGCTGTTGTTCGGCCTATGCTTCAGTACCGGTTCCTTAGCGGTGCCGGAGATCCAACACTGGCTCACCAAAAATGGCGCCCGCGTCTATTTTGTTGGGACCCATGAATTACCGATGGTGTCGATATCTTTATCATTTGATGCCGGCAGTGCTCGGGACCCCGACGGTAAATTGGGATTGGCCCATCTAACCAATATTATGATGGAAGAAGGAGCGGGGGAGCGGTCTGGAGAGCAAGTATCCGAAGGTATGGAATCCATTGGTGCCCAGTTTCAAAGCAGGAATGGCCGTGACATGTCGGTGTTTGAGTTGCGCACGCTTACCGAACCGAATGTTCTCGCCACTGCGGTTGGTATTCTTGCCGATGTGCTTGCGCGCCCGCAGTTTCCCAGCGCTGCGTTGGATCGCGAGCGCGAAAGATTGTTGGTGGACCTGGAACGCGAAAAGCAATCACCTCGCGCGTTGGTCAAACGCGCTTTCTACAAGAATTTGTTCGCTGGCCATCCGTACTCCAAACCACCAATTGGTGAAGAAGATGGAATCAGGGCTATTGGTCGGCAAGACCTAATCGATTTTCACCAGGAATATTTTGTTGGCACCAATAGTGTCGTGGCGATGGTCGGTGACCTGAGTCGTCAACAAGCAGAGCACATTTCGCAACAACTGGTTGATCTCTTACCACGAGGTCGGGCCGCGCTGCGGATATCCAGTGTCCCCGAGCTTACTGATGCTCGCGAAATGGTGATCGATTTTCCCTCGCAGCAAAGTCACCTGCTTATGGGACAACCGGGTATTTCGCAAGGGGACTCAGACTACTTTCCGCTCTATATCGGTAATCACATTCTTGGTGGCAGCGGTCTGATCTCGCGGCTCGCAGTAGAGATACGTGAAAAGCGTGGACTCGCCTACAGCGCATACAGTTACTTTCTCCCAATGCGCGACCGCGGTCCGTTTGCTATCGGCTTACAGACGCGAAACGATCAGCGTCAGATAGCGGTAAAGATAGCCAAGGAGACTTTAACTCGTTTTGTCGAACAAGGACCGACTGAAGAAGAGCTCGAGGCCGCGAAGAGAAATATTACCGGCGGCTTTCCCTTGCGTCTCGATAGCAACAAGAAGATTGCGAATAATCTGATGCAAATTGGTTTCTACAACTTGCCTCTCAATTATCTGCAGGAGTATGCAGCGAAGATCCAGGCCGTGCACAGCGATGATGTCGCGAACGCATTTCGCCGTCGAGTCGACCCGGCGCGACTCGTCCGTGTCATCGTGGGTGGTAAGAGCGGTTAACGCATTGCCCAATCGGGTGCGCATCATCGCCGGCTGTTGGCGCGGGCGACGAATTCATTTTCCTGAGCTAGTGGCTGTTCGACCTACCCCTGATCGCGTGCGAGAAACCGTGTTCAACTGGTTGCAGGCCGAGATCGCCGGTTCGCTTTGTCTCGACTTGTTCGCCGGTACCGGTATTTTGGGCTTCGAGGCGCTATCTCGCGGTGCAAAGTCGGTCATATGTGTCGAGCACGATAAGTCCGCGGTCGCTGCAATTCGACACAACGCGGCGGTCCTCGGTGCCGGGAGCCTCGAGATCGTACATGCCGATGCGATCGAATTTCTGACACACTCGCGACTAACACCCATAGATATCGCGTTTATCGACCCTCCCTACGGTTCGCAGCTACTCGGACGAGTGTGCCAAATACTCGATGAACGGGCATGGTTAGTTTCCCAAGCATTGATCTACACCGAACGGTGCGTCAAAGATCCCTCGGTGATGGCGCCCGGACACTGGCAGCGTCTCCGCTCCAAACGGGCGGGGCAGGTGGATTACCGCCTCTACCGGAGGCCATGAGTCACGACCAACGTTGACGGCGCTTCGGTGCAACAAGTAGCCTGTGGGCTCGCAGCCATATCAGGACATCACAATGCCAATAATCGCCCTGTATCCGGGAACGTTTGATCCCATTACCAATGGACACACTGATTTGATTTCCCGCGCGTCGCGTATTTTCGACGAGGTGATCGTCGCCATTGCCGCTCGCCCCGACAAGCGACCGCTTTTCAGTTTGGCCCAACGGGTACAGATGGCAACACGTGTCACTCAAAACTTGCCGTCGGCGCGGGTAGTGGGGTTCGAGGGATTGTTAATCAATTGCGTCCGTGACCATAGTGCGAGCGTGGTGGTGCGGGGACTACGTGCAGTATCGGATTTTGAATACGAGTTTCAGTTGGCATCGGCGAATCGCCGCCTGGCGCCAGACATCGAGACTGTGTTCTTGACGCCGTCCGAGGCCCACACCTTTACTTCTGCAACTCTGGTCAAAGAAATTTCTATGTATCAGGGCGACGTCTCTAGTTTTGTCGACCCTGAAGTACACTCCGCGCTCAAGGCGAAATTCAGTTAAAATTATCTCACCACAAGTCAATGCTAGGCACACGATGGCGTTACTGATTACCGATGAGTGTATCAACTGCGATGTTTGTGAGCCGGAGTGTCCAAACGACGCGATCTCTCAAGGCGAAGAGATCTATGTCATTGAGCCTCGGCTATGTACCGAGTGTGTTGGTCATTTTGAAACTCAGCAATGTGTCGAAGTGTGTCCCGTCGATTGCATCGTCGTAGACCCCGATCATCCGGAAACCGATCAACAATTGCGTGCAAAATACGACGCTTTGGTCAAGCAGTCCGCTTGAGTAATGGGTGCTAGCGCTCCGTGACATGAGACCGCGCTTCGTTAGTGTTGTGTTTGTGGTTCTGCTTCTAGTCGTTGGCCAGGCAGCGGCGACGGAGCAGCATCTCAAGCCTCCCGGCTGGGCGATCGCCTCCGCCCACCCTCTCGCCACCGATGCTGGTGCGGAGATCGCGCGCGCCGGGGGCAATGCGTTTGATGCCGCGGTGGCGGTGTCAGCGGCGTTAGCGGTTGTCGAACCCATGGGTTCCGGGCTCGGTGGGGGCGGATTCTGGTTGTTGCACCACGCCGACGACGGGCGCCAAGTCATGGTAGACGGCCGCGAGCGCGCCCCGCAGCGTGCCCATCGTGACATGTACTTGGATGCTGAGGGACATGTCCGCCCGCGGGCGTCCTTGGACGGACCGCTAGCGGCGGCGATTCCGGGGGAGCCGGCGGCGATCGTGCATATCGCGGAGCGCTACGGTCGCCTGCCGTTGTCGCGCACTTTGGCACCCGCAATTCGTTTTGCACGCGATGGTTTTCCCGTCACTAGCCGTTACCAACGCCTCGTCAAACTGCGGATGTCGGTGTTCAACCGGGTCGCTAAGCAGGTGTTCTTGGTCAACGGCGAAGTGCCACGTATCGGCGACCTCATCAAACAGCCGGACTTGGCGTCGACTTTGACGCTCATGGCTCAGCAGGGTCATGCCGGTTTTTATGCCGGACAAGTTGCCAAGCATCTGGTCGACAACGTCTCGACGCAAGGTGGCATATGGGTGGCAGCAGATCTATCCAGCTATGCGGTGGTGGCGCGTGAACCAATTCGGGGTACTTATCAAGACGTTGAGATAACGTCGGCCGCGCCGCCTTCAGCGGGTGGTATTGTGCTGGTTGCGATGCTCAACATGCTGGAGAGGTGGGATCTGGGTCACCTTACCCAGGTTGAACGCATTCATCGAATTGTCGAAAGCATGCGCCGTGCCTATCGCGACCGCGCGGTATATCTCGGCGATCCGGATTTCGTTTCTATCGAAACCAGCAGGTTGACCTCAAAAGACTACGCCAACAAGCTCATCGGTGACATCAATGCGTATGCCACGCCGAGCCAAGCCTTGGGAGTAGACCGCGGCGAGGGGCGGGATACCACACACTTTTCGATCTTGGATAACGAGGGAAACCGTGTCGCGGCCACCTTAAGCATCAACTATGCCTTTGGCTCCGGCTTCATGGTCGCGGCTACCGGCGTATTGTTAAACAACGAAATGGATGATTTTGTGGCCAAGCCTGGGGTTGCCAATGTGTATGGCCTGATCGGCGGAGAAGCGAATGCCATCGCCCCCGGCAAGCGTCCACTATCAAGTATGTCACCGACATTCCTTGAAACCGATGATGCGCTAGCGGTGTTGGGAACCCCGGGCGGCAGCCGTATCATATCGATGGTGTTATTGGCAGGTTTGGCTTTCGCGGAAGGATCTCTCGAAGCAGAGAAGTTGGTGAATCTACCTCGATTTCACCATCAGTACATCCCTGATCAGATCGTTTTTGAGCCTGACGCAATTGAGCAGACGGCGCTGGTTGGCCTCAAACTCAAGGGACATCAACTCAAGCCGCGCGAATCGTCCTACGGAAACATGCAGGCAGTAATATGGCTCAAAAACGAAGGGCAGTTGCAGGCGGCGAGTGATCCAAGAGGAGAAGGATGGGGGGCAGTGTTGTTGAACAGACCTCCCTGATCAGGCGCTCAGTTCGGTAATCTCGCCGGACTGATTGTTTTCGTTGAGCACCGCTTCAACCTGCTTGACCAACTCGTCCATATGGGCACGTTGTTGTTTGATACCGTCTTCGACATGTTCAAGTTCAGCCAGGCGATCCTCGAGAGTGTCACTCGCTTTGTGAATACGCTTGATACTTTCCAATCGCCGGCGCAGCTGCACTTGATGTTCCCGAACTTGAGACTCCATAGGTGACATTATGGTTTTCAGCCAATCGTCAGTGTCACGATTGGCACGCTGAAATACACGGCGGACGCTGGACACTGCGGAATCGTAAAAACGGCGCCCCAAAACCATCTGTTCCGTCATTACCATAGACAAACCGCGAATAAAGTGCTCATGACGTTCGATTAGACGCTTGATTTCACGCTGATACTTGTTGATCGAAAACCGCCTCGGTTTGATATTCGCCAAACCATGTTCCTCCTGAAACTTCTTGTACACGCCTTCCATCAGTTCTTGAATTTCCACGGTCTGCTTGGATGCGCTATCCATTGTTTCTGTAATTTCCTTAAAGAACTTCATCATCGTATTACGCAGGCCGCCGGTGGTTAGGCTAATCGCCATATCTTTCTTAGTCTCCGCGATTAGTCGGTCTAAGGTCTTCATTCTCAAGTAACCGTATAGCTTATTGGTTTGCTGAGAGAATATGGAGCGGGTGGCTTGAAAACGCTGCAGATTCTTCTCCAAGTGCTCTTTGTCGGCGCGTACTTTCTGCATCATGTCTTCAATGACATCGATATTCTTTCCATTTAGTTTCTGCAGTTCTGAAATATGTTCGTGAACATCTTGGATACGCTGATCGTTCATGGCGCGGGTCATTTCAACTATATCCGTCAATTCTCCACCTACATTAGCGCTAACGATCTCACGCTTCGCCGGGATAAGTAGATTGGCAATCGCGTTTTCAAGCTTGATTACGCCGCTGCTTTCTAGCAATTGGGAGTTGTCTTTAATTTTTCCCAGCAGCCCTTTCTGTGCGGAGAGAGGAAATATCTGGTTTTCCGGTATAGATAAAGTTTCAGAAGTACCCCGAATCTGGCGTTGAATCTCCCGTTCCACCTGACGTGGATCTTTCAACTCGTCCCATAGCACGTCCACTTTGTTGAGTACTACAAATCGGCCTGTATTCGAGGGGGTTTGGCCGCCGTTAATGTGATCGCGCCACAGTATTAAATCGGACTTGGTCACGCCGGCGTCGGCGGCCAGGATAAACAATACCGCGTGGGCGCTGGACAACATGTTGAGGGTAAGTTCCGGTTCTGAACCCAGTGCGTTTAACCCTGGTGTATCAAGTATGACTAGACCTTGTGCGAGCATCGGATGGGGATAGTTCACCAGCGCATGTCGCCAACGGGGGATTTCCACACTGCCATCCCCACGTATTTGCATGCCGTCCTCATGGGCCTGATCGTCGGAGACATGCAGCGCAAGCTTTTCCACCATTTCCCGGCTCACCAGTTTAACTTTGGTCAGTTGCTGCAACGATGCTTGGATCTGATCCGGATCGTCGGGTTGCAGGTAAATCGTCTCCCACTCTTCCAGATTTTCCTTGTATTCGGCTATGGTGGTGCTCTGCATCCGGGTTTCGATTGGCAATAGCTGAATAGACGGCTCACGATCTGGATCGTAGTAGAGCTCAGTAGGACACATGGTGGTGCGGCCGGCGCTGGATGGGACCATTCTTTGGCCCATGTCGCCGAAGAACAAGGCGTTGATAAGCTCCGATTTACCCCGCGAGAATTCCGCAACAAAGGCGACATACAGCTTGTCGTCGCTGAGCGTGGTGATTATCGCTTCGATGCGTTGATCTAGGTGGATGTCGTTAAATTTCTGCTCTGTCAGCCAAGTGCCGTAATCGGTGATGGATGATTGCAGGCGTTTACGCCACTCACTGTACTCGTCAAAGCCTTTCTCGATGAATTTATCGATCATGATTCGAGCCGTCTGATTGTTGTGTTCTCGATATCGTTGCGTTCTCGATCAAGAATACCCCACTGAGGGGAACTCCCCTTATATATATTTAAGCAAAATTCACGGAAAATCCAAGTTTTTCAAATAATTTTACGTGCAAATCCAGAACTGACTTTAACTAATTGCGATTACCGTTGGCATTGAGGGCAGAAATAGCTGGATCGCTGGGCAACCATACGGCGCCGGATCGGCGCTTGGCAGCGTGGACATAAGGCCCCTTCACGACCGTAGACCCGAAGCTGCTGCTGAAAATACCCTGGATTGCCGTCCTCGCGGCTAAAGTCGCGCAGGGTGGTGCCGCCGGCCTGGATGGCATGTTTTAGGGTGGCCTTGATGCTGTCGGCAAGGCGCGTATAGCGTGGCAGTGAAATCCGGCCCGCGCGGCGCTGCGGGTGAATACCAGCGGCAAACAGTGTCTCGTTGGCGTAGATGTTGCCTATCCCAGCGACGATGTCGGAATTCATGATAAATGATTTCACACTTATCCGTCTGCCCCGCGAGCGTGCGTACAGATACGCGCCGGACAAGGCGACGGAAAGCGGTTCCGGCCCTAGCGCGCTGAGTAACGGATGGCAAGCAGGGTCCTTCGTGGTCCACAGTACACAACCGAACCGGCGCGGGTCACGTAGACGCAAGCAGTTTCCATCGGTGAAAACGATCTCAAAGTGATCGTATTTGCCCGCCGGATTATCCGCGGCAACGACACGTAGGCTGCCGGACATACCGAGGTGTAAAATGAGGGTTCCCACATCGGTCCCAAGTAAGAGATACTTCGCGCGCCTGTTAATGGTGCGGATGCGCTTCCCGCGTATCATGCGTCCTAGTTGGACAGGCACTGGCCAGCGTAGACGCGGCGCGCGGATCCGGACCGCGGCAATCAGGCGATTCACCACATGGGGTCTGAGCCCACGGCAAGTAGTTTCAACCTCAGGTAGCTCCGGCATTCACTTTAGCCAATTGCTAATATCAGCGATGGTAAGAATTGCGACAACACGAGACCAATTATGACATCCACTCACATCGTCACGCTGCGCAGCAGTGAGAAACAGTTCGAGGCCAATATCGATGAAACGGTACTCGAGGCCGCACTGCGTGCCGGTTTCGTGCTGCCCTATAGTTGTCGCACCGGTTCGTGTGGCACGTGTAAAGCGTTTGTGGCATCAGGTAGGGTCGATTATGGAGTGTATCAGCAACAAGCCCTTAGCGATGTGGAGCGCGCTCAGGGCTACGCGTTATTGTGTCAGGCAAAACCACGGTCCGATCTCGTGGTGCAAGCGCGGGAGGTGGTTGCCGCGGAGGGGATTGATATCAAGATCCTGCCATGTCGGGTTGCAAAAATGGATTTGCTATCACCCGATGTGATGGGCGTTCAGTTGACGCTGCCGAAGAATCAAAGCTTTAATTACCTACCAGGCCAATATATCGATATATTGCTTCGCGGCAGTCGGCGCCGCAGTTTTTCAATAGCCAATGTGGCTGGCCAAGGGTCCGTCATTAATCTGCACATCCGGCGCGTTCCCGGGGGCGAGTTTACCAATCATGTATTTACTGAACTCAAAGAGCGGGACTTACTCCGGTTTCAAGGGCCGTTTGGCACGTTTTTTCTGCGCCAGGATTCAACGGCGCCGATCATATTCATGGCTGGTGGAACCGGTTTTGCGCCGATAAATGCGATCATCGAACATGCGCTGGCCGCCAACATATCCAGACCCATGCATCTGTTTTGGGGGGTGCGGACATCCCGTGATCTATATATGCGCGAACGCGCCGAAGCTTGGGTGCTGGCCCGCGATCAATTCCAGTTCACGCCGGTATTGTCGGAACCCCTGGCGCAGGAACAGTGGCAGGGGAAGACTGGGTGGGTGCATGCAGCGGTGATCGACGCCTACCCGGATTTGCGCGAATTTGAAGTCTATGCATCGGGCCCACCACCAATGATAGAGGCTGGTAAGGCCGCATTCCCCCCTTGTGGGTTATCGCCGGATCGTTTTTACTTTGACTCGTTCGAATTTGCTAACGATCCGACTCAAGCGGAGAATCCGGCGTAGCGGGTGCGGTTAAGGCTGCGGTGTCCGCCGTCGCTTTAGGTGCCACCGGCTGACCCTGTCCGGCGGAAGTCGAAACGCGCTCCAGGCCTTGCCGGTAATAAGTGAGCGCATTCTCCGGTTCCTCGAGTTGTTCCAACAGTTTGCCCAGTTCTTGATAGGCCTCTGCCGGGCCATCATTGGCGATGCAAGTCTCCAAATAAGAGCGCGCCTTCCCCCACAGTTCGTTAGCCATGCATAGACGCGCCAGAGTCAGCAACAACTCCGGGTTCTCCTGATGGGTGGTCGCCCACTTTTCTGCCGTCTTTAACTGTTTGGCGAGATCCGACGAATGAACTCGGCCATAAAGCAACACCAGCTTGGGCTCCCATTGTTGTTTAATGGCTTTGCGCAACAGGGTTTCAGCCTGTTCGTTGTCACCGCCTTCAATGATTTGGTCGACGTAGGTGGCAATCATCTCTGGATCCCGTTTCTGATCGCGGGACAGCGTTTTCCAGATATCCTGCAAGTGTCCACCATTACCGCTATCGGAATGGGTCAATAGTCGCTGTGCTGTAAGTTGTTGCAACTGTTCTAGTTTGTCCTCCGGTAACACCCGGTACTTGCGTGCCGCAGGCACCAACTCCGATAACGCCTTCCAATTCTGTAGGTCCTGATAAATCTGCATTTTCAGCCCTAGTATCTTCTTGTTTTTGGGCGCATGAGTTCGCAGGTTATTGAGCGTGGCGAGCGCCTGTTCCAGCTGGCCGGTCTGATATTGCAACTTGGCCTTGGTAAGTCCCACGGCGATCGTCTGTCGAGGATCACTGTCATGGGCTTGAGCTAAATACTTATCCCGTCTTTCGAGGTCGCCCTGGGCTTGGGCGGCATGTGCGGCGCCGAGATAATTCAACACCGGGGTATCCGTATGGCTCAGATAGCTGAGCAGCTGTTTTTCCGCCTTTGGCCAGTCGCCTTCAATCAGCCCCATCATTCCCTGGGTTTGAGAGCGCTGCGCCTTACCCGTCAGGCGTCGCCCGCGCCACATACTGATGTCTTTAGGTGTTCGCCAAATGCGCACCAGAAGCCGAACCACCAAATAGGTGGCGATGAACAATGCCACCAGCAAGACGATAAACAATGAAAATGAAAGTTCGATGCTCCACGGTGTTAAGGTGATCAACACATAGCCGGGGTCATCGACGGCCACGTACGCGATCGCAAGTGATGCCGCTAGCGCTAACAATATGACGATTAGCAGCTTCATTCGGAATTGCCCCGCCGTTTGATTTTCTGCAGCTCATTGAGTGATGCGCTAATGTCTGGAAGTTCTGGTTTTAGTTCGATTTCGCGCATCTGTTTCAGATTATTTATCGCTTGGGTTACCTGATTGTCTTCGGCATCGAAGTAGTTTTCCAGCCAATTAGCGGCATTTTCCAGGTTGCTGCGGTAGGTATGGGTATCGGCTTTGAGCAGTGCGATTTGGGCGCCGGAAAGCGCGAGGCGCAGATTCTCAAACAAGTAGTAGCGTTTTTCCGGGCTCAATAGCGGTTTAGCCGGTTCGCTAACATTTTGGATGCGAACCAGCCCCTGTAAATCGGCCAACATCTCGCGGCCCGCCTGGATCCATTCGTTTTCCGATTTCTTCTCCCCCGCGCCGGCGGTTCCGCCGTCGATCGCCCGTTGTGGCTGGTCCTTCAATGCAAACTTGTCCACCACCGCCGACATGCTGCTCAGACGCAGAGCAAGCCCGGCGGTGTCGGGGGATTTCACGCCCTGCAATTGCGTGATCTCATCGGCGATCAACCGGCGGACCTCAGTGAACTTGGGATTACCGAGTTCCTGCAAACGCCGGTCCGCCAACTTCAAACCCGCCCGCGCGGTGTTGACGTCTGCGGATAAGCTCACGCTATGATTGGCGATGCGCAGCAGCTGCTCGATCTCTTCCAGGGCCCAGCTATCGAGGCTCCGATCCAGATCGGCGTAGACCTTTTCCACGGAACTGGTGAGATCTTGGAACGACGAGGATAGATCGGTTTGTGATTTCTTCAGTGGCTCAATCGTCTGCTGCAGCGTCTGCTTGATCGTTTTGTCCACCTCGGTTTGTCGAGAATCGAGCTTGTCCTGCTGCTTTTCGAGGCCGGTGACTTGTTGTGTGAGCCCCTTGATGCTGGTGTCAACGCCCGCCGCGTTTTGCGTCTGTTCCAGCCTCTGCTGAACCTCCACGCGATACCACAGATACGCGCCGAGCCCCAGTGCAACCAACGATAAGAACAGCGCCAGTCCGCCTAGAACTCGGCCACCTCGTTGCGCTGTCGTCGCGGCGGGTTCAGCTGACTGCGGTTGTAGCTGGTCCACTAGCTCATCGTCTTGCGTTGCCGCGGCATGCTCCGCCGCGGTGGTGTCGTCGGTTGGCGGCGTCACTGCGGAAGAATTGTCGACAGCAGGGGTATCTTTTTCGTTGCTCATTCGTATGCTCGTCAGTCAGTAGTCCTTAACGCCCGACTTTACCATAGGCCGCAGCCTTGCGCGCCTTATGATTATTGGTTTTTGCCTTTGTTTAAAGAATTACTGTCTCATGGGCGAACGCTTGTTTCCCACGTATGTAGTGCCGCCAGCATCGCATCATCGGTGGCATCGGCCGCCACCACCACGGGTGCCAGCCAACCATGATCGTGCGCCGCTTTCGCCACCCTACGGCCTGCGACCACCAGCGAAGTCCGCAGCAAACGGCTACGGTTGCGATGGCCCAATATGCTGATTAGATTTTCAACGCCGGCTACGCTGGTAATCATGATTACATCCAGCCGCTGTTGCGACCACGCCTTCTCCAATAACACTGGATCGCTACGCGCGGGGACACGCCGATAGCATTCCGCATAATTGACATGGGCGCCTCTTGTTAACAGCGTCTCGCGCAGCAATTCACGACCGCTTTCACCGCGAAAGATCAAGAAATGCTGGCCTCTCACTCGCTGCATAACCGGTTCAGCCAGCAACGCCTCGCTGTTATACGGTGGTTTGGCGACCACATCTAGGTCCCAACCTTTCTGCTGTAGCGCTTGCGCGGTGCGAACACCGACCGCGGCAACGTTGGCGCGGGGCTGGAGAACCCCAGCGTTGGCGATCGCCTCGAGTCCCATGTGAACGGCATTGGCGCTCACAAACAGCAACCAGTCAAAATCAGCTAACCGGCGCAGTACCGCGTGCAACCGATCAATATTCACAGTTGCTTTTATTTCGATCACCGGAAACCGAATCACCTGGCCGCCGGACTGCTCGATCCGCCTGCTGATACCATCCGCTTGATGGGCGGGTCGCGTGACTACCACCCAGGTATTGCTTAAATCACTGTTGTAAGAGTTCACGCAGAATCTCATCCGCTCCTTGAGCGATGAGTTGGCTCGCCACCGCTCGACCTAGGGCTTCTGGCTCATCAGCCGGCCCCACCGCGTCGCCATGCAGCACAACGGAACCATCGGCCTTACCTACCAGGCCCCGTAGCCACAGCTGTTGGCCATGTAATTCGGCGTATCCGCCAATTGGTACCTGACAACCGCCCTCCAAGGCTGCGTTGAGGGCGCGCTCGGCGCGAATGCGCGTATGGGTGGGATGGTGATCGAGCGGGGAGACCAAATCATTGACACGGTCGTCATCACGGCGGCATTCGATGCCGACCGCGCCCTGTCCTACGGCTGGTAATGATATGTTGGCGTCAATCAGCGCCGTGATCCGATCTGCCATCCCCAGCCTCTGCAGTCCAGCGGCAGCAAGGAGTATGGCGTCGAATTCGCCAGCGTCGAGCTTGGCCAATCGGGTATTGACATTGCCGCGAAGATTGACGACGTCGAGACCGGGAAAGGCGTGGCGCAATTGACATTGCCTTCTTAGGCTAGAGGTTCCCACCCGTGCATTGACGGACAGTGACTGTAAAGACTCAAACCGATTCGAGACAAAGGCGTCAAGGGGCTCGGCCCGTTCGCAGATGACAGGGATATGCAGTTGGTCGGGTAACATCACGGTAACATCTTTCATTGAATGTACCGCGATATCGGCGCGCCCATCGAGCAAGCTTTCCTCTAGTTCCTTGAGGAACAGACCCTTGCCGCCGGCGGTCGCGAGTGGGGCATCCAAGACCCTATCGCCTTTGGTAGTCATCGCGATCAATTCAACGGCAACATCGCGATGTTGCCGGCGCAGCTGGTCACGAACGTAGTGTGCCTGCCAGAGGGCGAGAGGACTTTTACGGGTGGCAACGCGTATGTTGGTCATAAGCTTTATGACCCCGATCTATTGGGATCCGCACGGTCTCCTAAACCCCCATTGATTCCGTCTGACTTTGCCAAACCCATCGGCTGTGATAGCGTCTCCGACAATCATGTCTAGGGCCATATATTACTTACTGCTCCTGGCTTTACTATGGTGCCGTTCCACACTGGCTTACGGGGTGTCCGATGCCCATGACCTGGCGGCTGATGGCCGCCAAGCCGCGGAATCGAAGACTCCCATCGTCGTCATGTTCAGCGCCGATCACTGCCCTTACTGTGAGCAGGTCAGGCGGGACTATATCGACCCGTTGCCAGATCATCCCCGATTTGGGCGGCGGGTGATGGTTCGGATTGTGACCACAGATAGTGATTTTACGCTAACGGACTTTAACGGAGTCGAAACCACGCACACCCACTTCGCACGTGATCAGGGGGTAGCTTTGGTTCCGACGGTGCGCTTCTACGGGGTCAACGGCGAGCGACTTGCCCCCGATTTGGTAGGGGCTATGCTGCCGGACTTTTATCTCGACTATCTCGAAGGCGCAATTAAGCAAGCCGCCAGGAAACTTGGACAAGCAACGATGTCCCGCCATTAGCGGCGTGTCCACCGGCGCACCGCCGGTGTATGTCGCCGGCTGACGTCGAGTTTATCGTCCACGTCCCTCAGCAGCACCCGCCAACGGCCACTCGGCTGTTTTTCGATACCGCGGATGTAATCTACCGCTACCAGGGCATTTCTGTGGATGCGAAGAAATCGATCTTTGAACTCTTCCTCCAGACTGACTAGCGAGTCTTCAATTAGATGTTGCTCAGCCCCGGTGCGCACGGTGACGTACTTGTTGTCAGCCATGAAGTAAACGATATCCTGAATCGGTATCAGGGTTATCTGGCCACGCATATGAACGCTGATGTGAGTACGTACTTGCGGCTCTTCTTGCGCCTGCGTCACCTGCTTGAGTTGTTTGAGAGTCAATCGTCTGGCTTTTTGCAAGGCCATATCAAGACGGTCCTTGCGTAT
>CALZGZ010000350.1 GCA_945787105.1 uncultured Gammaproteobacteria bacterium | reverse complement strand
CTGTAGAATGTCGGTAAGTTCCTTAAACGACGCTATGATTGCGTTCGGATCGTATTTCGTCAAGTCCAGACCTTGATTGTAGCCGTAGCTGACGCAAATCACCGGCATACCCGCGGCCTTGGCGGCCTTCACATCATTGACCGAATCACCGACCAAGATCGCGTCCCGTGGTACGATGCCGAATGAGTCACAGATATGCAGCAACGGCAGCGGATCCGGTTTTTTCTTGGGCAGGCTATCGCCGGAGATAATCGACTCAAAAAATCCGTCCAGTTTCAGCTCCTTCAACAGCGGCTCAGTGAAGGCCTGCGATTTATTGGTCACGCAGGCGAGCCTGAATCCCCTCGCCTTGAGTTCGATGAGTGCCTCGCAAACATCGGGATATGGCTCGCTGTGTTCGCAAACACCATCCAAATAGTGCCGATGAAACAACGCATGGCCGCGTTCGAATAGTTCAGCATCCGGTTCCCCATCCCAGGTTTCGGTCAACGCCCGCTTGACCAGCCGTGTCACCCCGTTGCCGATCCAGTTCATCACATCACCCTCCGGCAGCTTGGGCATTTCCAAGTCTTCGCGCATTCGATTAACTGCAAGGGCAAGATCGGGGGCGGTATGGATTAAGGTGCCGTCGAGATCGAACACCACGGCGTCAACGTTGAACGCAGAGCGGCTGCGAATGGCGCCGGGTCCGGACGTGATAGCCGTCATCGCACCGCCTTGGCGATCTCCGCGCGCATCGCTTTGATGGTGGCCTGGTAATCCTCGGTCCCGAAAATCGCCGACCCGGCAACGAATGTATCGGCGCCGGCAGCGGCGATTTGACCGATATTATCGATCTTCACCCCGCCATCGACCTCGAGTCTAATATCCCGGCCACTGCGATCGATGATGGCTCTCACCTGTTTCAGCTTATCCAACACATAAGGAATGAACTTTTGTCCGCCGAAGCCCGGATTAACCGACATCAACAGCACCATATCGAGTTGCTCGACCACGTGGCGAAGGTAGTCGACAGGGGTCGCTGGATTGAATACCAGACCACATTTACAGCCCGACTCCCTGACGAGTTGCAATGATCGGTCGACGTGTTCGCTGGCCTCCGGATGAAACGTAATATATGTAGCTCCGGCCTCAGCGAAGTCTGAGATGATGCGGTCCACCGGCTTCACCATCAGATGAACATCGATAGGTGCACTAATTCCGAAATTTCGCAACGCCTCGCATACCAAAGGCCCGATTGTCAGATTCGGAACGTAATGGTTGTCCATAACGTCGAAATGAACGATATCGGCCCCGGCCGCCAATACGGTTTCGACTTCCTCGCCCAGGCGGGCGAAATCCGCGGAGAGAATAGAAGGAGCAATTGCGTAATCTGCCATACGGTTTCCTTGACTTAAGTTATAGTGTTAGAAAAACATCATCCCAAGGTTAACTAAATATGCTCGCAAGTGAAAATACCAACAACAGGTAGATCGGTTTTCGCCGGACCGGCGTTTTAGTCTAATCGTTGGGTTCTCAACGAATGGCCAGAAACAATGCGCCGTTACCGCGGTGGATGTTCATTAAAATCCCGTTTCGTGATGCCGCCAGCGCCGCTCGCATCTCATCGACATTTCGCACCGTGAGGCGGTTAACCGACACGATCACGTCATCCTTTCTGAGACCGGCGCTCCACGCTTGACTGCCCGATTCTATATCGGCTACCAACACGCCCGGTTGCTCTCCAATGCCCGCATCATCGGGCTTATCCGTAAACCGCGCACCGGCGAGACGACGACTAAGTTTTTCGCCGTCGATAACCGCGATTTTCGGCTGCTCGATTTTGGCGCTAAGCATACGCTCCCGGCCGCGTCGTAATACGGTTAGTTCAACAACCTGGCCGACGCGCAGCAGCCCCACCGCATTGCGTAAGTCGGCGGCGTCTTCGACCGCTTTACTATTGACACGTACTACCACATCACCTTCACGCAGGCCCGCCTTTTCAGCAGGAGAGTCGGGAACGATCTGGGCGACGACCGCACCGCTGGTTTCCGGAATCCCAAATGCGCGGGCCAATTCCGTCGTAAGATCTTGGATATGCACGCCCAGTCGGCCACGGCGGACTTCACCGTACTCCACTAATTGATCTTTGAGCTGCTTCGCCATATTAATCGGGATCGCAAAACCGATGCCGACATTACCGCCAGAGGGCGCCAAGATCGCGGTATTGATACCCACTAATTCACCGCGAAGATTGACCAATGCACCACCGGAGTTCCCGGGATTAATAGACGCATCCGTTTGAATGAAATCTTCATATCCTTCGATGCCCAGACCGCTGCGTCCTAATGCGCTGACGATGCCGGAGGTAACGGTCTGGTTGAGTCCGAACGGATTGCCGATAGCGACCACGAAGTCACCCACCCGCAGCGATTCGGAGTCTCCCAGCCGGATCGCCGTGAGGTTCGTGGCCGGTATACGAATCACCGCAACATCGGACTCGGGATCGGCGCCAATGAGCTCGGCGGTGAAGCTGCGGCCGTCCTGCAGGGTGACGGTGATTGCGTCGGCCTTATCGATCACATGGGCGTTGGTGATCACGTAACCCTTGCTCGCATCGACGATGACTCCGGACCCGAGGCTCTGCGTGCGCCGCCGCCGCGGCCGCAGCTCCGGCAGATCGAAGAATCGCCGGAAGAACGGATCCTGCAGCAACGGATTTTCGCGAATACGAATAGCGCTGCGGGTGGCGATATTGACCACTGCCGGCGTTATGCGCTCCAACATGGGCGCCAATGTCGGTAACGGTTGGTCTGCAACCATGGCCGGCAATGCGGCATCGGCACAGGACCACGGAGACCAGATAAAGATCAACGAAACCGGTAACCGCCAGCTAAGGTAGCGCCGTTTTTGCATGTTCACTCCCACCAATACTTTATGCCTTGGGTTCGATGCGATCGGTCAAGCGATCGCCGGCTCATTGACCACCCGCCGGGACAACGTTCAATTGATACCACGAATTACCCAGCGGTAACCAGCCTTGACCTGCCGCCGCTGGGTCTTTGGGCGCGGGCGGCTCGGCATTGGGCGAAAACGCCAACACCAGTTCGGGATTGTTTTTTGGCGAAAAGGTGACATACGTGGCATACGTCGTAATTACGGTGCCGGTCAGCGGCTGTGGAATCGGGGCCTTGGCGCCGCGGCCCGGACCCAATACCTGCCCCGCGTAGTCACGCGCCGCGCTTTCATGAAAGAACAACCACTGTTCACCGGGCGGCTTGCTTTGCCAGCAATTCCGAAGCGCGAAGAATATGACCATCAACACGGTGATAAATATCAGCAGCCGATTTGTGCTCATTTGAAACATGGTTCGGCAACAAAACCTATTCGTTCGTTACCCCGTGGGGCACGTGACCCGTCGGTACATGCTGGCGTGCCGACTCACAGTGGTCCCGTTGATCGTCAAAGAATATGTCGGCGCCGAAGGTGCGTAAAAATTCACCCTTATCCATGCCGCCCAAGAAAACTGCCTCGTCGATGCGGATTTCCCAGGCACGCAGGGTGCGTATGACCCGCTCATGAGCCGGTGCCGAGCGGGCGGTAAACAAGGCGGTGCGAATCGGCGCATTGTCGGAAGAGAACTCCGATTGAATGCGGTGCAACGCGCCCAACACATCTTTAAACGGTCCGCCTGGTAGCGGTTCTTTCGCGGCGGCCACCTCGGCGGCGGTAAACGCATTCAGCCCTCCGTCCTTAAAAACCCGCTCCGCCTCGTCTGCGAATAACACCGCATCGCCGTCGAAGGCGATCCGCAGTTCATCACTCTCATTCATTCCCACATTGGAAGGCAAGATGGTTGCCGCCGCAAATCCGGCGTCCAGCGCAGACCGTACATCCAGCGGATCCGCGGATAGAAATAAATGGGCATTGAATGGGCGCACGTAACGATATGGACTGATTCCACCGGTAAACGCCGCACGGCTGATATGCAAATCATAGTGTTGAATCGAGTTGAAAATACGCAAGCCGGTATCCGCGCTGTTTCGGGAAATCAGTATCACCTCTACTCGATCTCGTTCGTGATCGAGCCGGTTCAACCGCAGCAGTTTCTGCACCAAGGAGAATGCGACACCCGGATTGAGCACCTCGTTTTCGTGCTCGATCTGATAACGGCAATAGGCATCCACGCCCTCCTTTTCAAATACCCGATGGCCCTCCTCGAGATCAAACAACGCCCGCGATGATATCGCCACCACTAACTTCTGACTGATTGAATCCGGCATATGCCCCTATTCACGTTGTACTAGTACCTTATATGCTGTCCGTCGGCGGTTTTAGCAACTGCACTAGGCCGCTTCATACGGCCATTCCCGCCAGCGCTTGAGCAGCGGAAAATATAACCCAAGGCGGATCTCCCGGTCTTCCATGGCCTTCACCATACGCGCGTAGGACTCGAGTTGCGGCCGGTACCGCTCTACCTCGCGGTCAACAAATTCGTCCGTACGTCCCCCGCGGTGGGAGCTACTTTTGAAGTCCACGATCCAGCGAATACCGCGACCGTCAATGAAAGTTCGATCGATACGCACATGCCTGATCGAACCATTGACAACGCCGCTCAGCGCGTATTCATTATGAACATCGCGGTGACCGGAGTCGAACAACCATCGCGCCCGCGGGTCCTCGGCAACGTGCCGAACAACTGCTTCCAGTTGCGTCAAACATCGATCCAGCTCATTCTCTACCACACCACGCCCGATCAAGGCTTTTCGCCACCGACCGCGCAGCCGTTCAAGACCGACGCCGCGCAACGCGAGACTTTCTGGCGTGCTCAGCCTTTGCAGATACTCGTGTACCAGTATACCGATATGCCGCATCGTCTCACCTACCCACGAAAACTCGATATCCACGCCAACCGCTACTATCGGGGCTGGTTTAGCAGCAAGCATGGTGGCCAGTGGCTCGGGGATTCGCCAATCGGCGGGCAACCGTTGCAGTATTCGGGGGCCCGGCGCTTTTGCCGTGGATTCAACCGATGTGCGTTGCTGACCGCAAACCGCCTCGAACTCCTCCTGCATCACATGCCACAGCCGGCCCAAGAAGCTCGTCGACCGCGGTGTGCGTATGCGCCCATCTGCCAACGTATTGGCCGTCGCAATCAAGTGCAGCTTATGCCGCGCGCGGGTGCAGCCCACATACAGCAGGCGACCGACCTCGAACGCGTCCTTGTCCGCACGCAGCCGTCGCAAGTAATCATAATGGGGGTCGGCAGTTGGCCCGGTTTCCGGTAAGGGCGCCAATAATAGGTTATTCTCGTGCGGAGTTGCATCCTCTTCCCACAGCAGCAACTTGGGCTCTGCGTGGCGCGGCGTGCGTTCCAAGCCGGGAATAATGACGGTGTCGAACTCCAGACCCTTGGCCTTGTGCACAGTCATGATTTGCAACTTGGCGTCGGGATCGACCTCGGGTCGTACCCAGGTGTTATGAAGCGCGCGCTGAAAGGCGGGGAAGTTCGCGATACGGCCACCCGCGTCGTGGTCGCCCAGCAACGCAAAAAATTTAACCGCGTAGGTCAGCTCACCCACTGAAATGCATGCGGGCCCACCAAGCCGCTCCCAGGTCCATGCGACCCATTCTCTAAGCGCGCCGCGGCCACGATTTGCCAGCGATTCAGCGATTACCGCAGCCAACCGTGCGCCCCGCTGTTGCCCGTCGGCGCTAAGTCCGGCCAGTACGTGCTGCAATCGCAGCTGATCCCAGACACAGGCCTCGACGCTGTTCGAAACCAACAACAACAGATCTTGCAAAGTGAGCCCGCACCAAGGCGCTCTTAGAATCGCAAGCCACGCCATCCGGTCTGCCGGATTCAGCAGCGCCCGGGTCAGGGATAAGATGTCCTGGACCACAGGCTGGTGCACCAGCCTGTCGATCTCCACGCCGACGTAATCTAAACCCGCATCATTCAGCGCGGGAATTATCTCGCGCAGTTGCGTCCGGCTTCGTACCAGCACGGCGACACTCGCATCCAAACGCTCACGGCGAGTTTGTGCGATGATTTCGACAACATACCGCGCCTGTGATTCACGTTCTTTGTCCACCAAGGGATGAATGGTGACACCGGCATTGAGGGCTGGTTTGACGAGAGAATCGGATGCAGCGAATGTCACCGCGCCCCGTTGCACTTCGGATTGCGTTGCAGGATCGTGACAAAAACACCGGTTGATCCAATCGACGATGGTTGGATCGGAGCGAAAATTTGCCGCCAGGGTGAGGGGCTCTATTCGCACACTACCCGAGCCGTGCGCAACCACCTGTAGGAACAATCCTACCTCGGCCTCGCGAAAGCGATAGATTGACTGCATCGGGTCACCAACCAGGAACAGAGTTCGGCCGTCTCCCGGCTGCCATCCAGCGGTCAGTCGCTGCAGTAACTCAAATTGAGTGAGCGAAGTATCTTGAAACTCGTCCACTAATAGATGTTGGATACGGTAATCCAATCCCAACGCCAGATCGGTGGGATCATCGAGGCCGCCGAGAGCCAAATTGGCCCGCCGGTTGAGTTCGGTGAAATCGACCCGTGCATGCTCGACGAACAACACATCGAGTTGCGCCGCCGCCACCGGTAACAGGCGGGTTAGCGCCGATACGATTTGCCATTGATCTTCGGTGAACCGCGCATCCGGCAACCGGCGCACGGTTATCAAGGCATGACGCAACGATTCCTCCGCCGACAGGGCTTGCAGTACGTCGTGCATGCGTTGCCGCATTGCTTGTGCCGGGTGCGCCTTGGCAGCCGGAAATCCGTTCCTCTTGTCCACCTTCTGCCGCCAACCATCATTTTTGCGCAACAGCAACTCTGCCAAACCCCGCCAGCCGGGTAGATCAGCTATTGCCGCATCGGGGAGTTTGTGGCGACTCCGCAACGCCACGATCGGCGAAGCGCGTTGTGATTGCGCAAGCTGCTCGGCGGCATAGGCCGCGCACGCCATTAGATTCGGCACAACATCTGCCGGCACTGCGTCATACACTGTTGACAGCTCACGGCCCACCACGTTTTCCCACGCCACTTCCAGTGAACGGCGCCATGAATCGTCGTCGCACTTCGATGCGCCGCCAATGTGCCGCAACCACTGGTCGCGATGACGCAGCATCTCGCTGATCAGGTCGACGGCGCGTGAGACGCGATTGTCTAGATGCGCCAGTAGCGCGGCGACCGCCGCCGACCAGGACTGCTGGGTATCACCGAGCAATAACACAGTGCGCAATGCGGCGTCGCGGTATAGCTCGGAGGCATCTTCCATTACCGACAACGGCGCGCCGGAACGGGACAACCACGGCATCTGACCTGTCAAGGCGGCGCACAAGGCATCGATAGTTTGAATCCGTAATCGTGCCGGGTGCCGCTCGAGTTGCCAATCCCGGACCTGATTATTGCGCCATGCCTGTTGTGCGATCTGCCAAAGTTCCTGTTCAAACTCGGCTGGCGGACTTGGCCGTTGCGCCAATTTCAGCGCGTCAAGCACTCGCTCGCGCATCTCGGCGGCCGCTTTTCTGGTGAAGGTGATCGCTACCACCTCCTCCGGATGTTTGACGCGTGCGAGTAACAACAAGAACCGGCGAATGAGCAGTTCGGTCTTTCCTGAGCCGGCGGGCGCCTGAACGATAAACGAGGTGTGCGGATCCAACGCCCGCTCTCTCACGCTAAGGTCCGCGGGCTTACCCATTCGGCTCCTCGTCGTATGCCGTGCCGACATTCTCGAACACTCGGCACAGCGCCGATACGTCGCAGTATTGGCACTCGTTTGGCGATTTTGGATCGACCGCCGCTTCACCATCACGTATCGCAGTGACCAATCGCTCGATCACCGTGCGCCAGCGGCGCTGCTGTCCGTCCCAATCGCGTCCATCGTTATAGCTGCTGCCCGCAAATGTCTCGATCCCAGGCGCCGCGGCGACGGCTCCCAATCCCTTCAATGCGCAGTGTCCATGGCGCACTTGGGCAAATGCGAGGGCGTTAACCGGTTCCGAGACAGACAGCAGATAGACAGGTAATTGAGGATCACCAGGCCGGTCATCGAACCACTGATCCAAACTTGTGTTGCGACCGGTCTTATAATCGATAATGATTATTGACCCATCCTCACACCGGTCCACGCGATCGGCGCGCAGTGAAAATTCAATACCCACCGCGGTGAACGTGCTCTCCTGCTCGCTTGCGATAACTTGAAATGGCGCGCGCGATCGCTCGATCTCAAACCATTCTGCGATCAATGCCACCAACCGGCGACGTTCCAGGTTGACAAACTCGCGACGGAACCGCGCGTTGTCTGCGACCACCAGCTTTGACAGCACGGCGCCGACTGCACCGGTGATCAATGCGCTCAACTCCCGGGGCGACGCGCGCAATAATTCCGACTGCTCCCCGAGACGGCGCCAGATCCGCGCCAAACACTGATGTACGATGCTACCGCGTTCGGCTGCGCTCAAACCTGGCTCAATATCGGGGAGCGATTCGGCGTGCAAGCGGTGGCGGGCAAAGGCCCGAAACGGACACGCCGCTTGATCTCGGATCACGCTGACCCCTCCTGACAACGCCGGTGCGGACGATAACCGCGGACCGCGCCGATCCAGCAGTTGTTCCAACACCGGGCGTTGCCGGGTGAGCTGACGACTATAGCCGTCGAATTCACTCGCGGGTATGACGCCCGGCGCGGCTTCTGGGGCGTGCGCAAACGACGGGCTGAGCTTGAGCGGTTGCTCTCCGCGCCGCTGAGGGTAGCTGATCACGATCCTGGCGGCGCTGCTCAGCAAGCGGCGGGTGACGATCGCCGCGTATTCCAGAGTATGTTTCGCGCTGGCACCCGGCATCTCATGGCGACGTTGTAGCGCGTGGGGTAAAAACGGGTTTGGGCGCGGCGCGGGGGGCCATTGCTCATCGCTCATACCGGCCAGCCATAGATGGGCGAAATCCATGCCCCCAGCCTCCATGATGCCCATGATCTGCACCGGTGCGGGTGGCGTTAGCGGTTGAAAGATGCGCTCGCTTATGATCCTCGTCAACACCTGTATTGCCTCCTGCAATCGCAACTCTTTGGTGACTACACCCAGCGCGGCGAAACGCGCCAGTGAATCGCGCCATGCCTCAATTGCTTGATACTCAGTGCTATTCGGGGCGCGATCACCTGGCCATCCCATCACCTGCAACCAGCTGGCGAACAGGTCCGCCCAAGCTGCCGGTGATCGCAGTTGTGACCGGTCGGCAGCAAGCTCCTGGACCCGATCGAGACACTCACAAAGCATCGGGCATTGCTGACGCCGGGTTGTTAACCACGGCTTAAGACCGTCCAACCGGATACGCTCCAAACCCGCTCGGCGTAACCGGATATCAAGCTGACCTCGCGCCGCATATTCGCTCATCCCACCACCGATAAAGGGACTGTGGATGAGATCGGATATATCGCTATATGGCCTCGCCTCGGACAGACATCCCAACACCAGCAAGGCATGCGCGACAACCGGAATGCGGACCAAGCGCGGTCCCAGTGATAAGTGAAATGTCCTATGTTGTGAGGGATCACCACCAACCCGCTGTTGCGGATGAAGGATCTTGTGAAAGACATGCTCTACCTCATCGCGCACCGGCCCCAGATCAAGAAACACAACGCCGATCGGCGGTCGTTCCCCGTGCTCGAGTAAAGCGCGGGCCCAGCGCGCCGCTGACTCGATTTCATGACTTGGATCTCGACAAGATTGATAACAAGCGGTACCGGCCGCGCCCATTTCGGCAACGAACTCCACGTGTATTCCGTTTTCGTTGAGTTTTTGACGCAGCACCTGTTGCGATGGGGTGAGCGTGTCAAAGCCCACCCACTTCACGTGAGTGTCGGCACGCCAGCCGGTTGCGTTTACCGCTTTACCTATTTGCTTCCCAAGCTCGCTCCGGCTCAACCAGGCGTGCTCGCGAGCGCGTTTTAAAAACTCTCGCGCCCAGATACGAAACGCCTCCGTGTCCTGATTGAGATCTTGACCCAGATCCGCCAGGTCGAGATTCCAACTTTGCAGCAGCCGCCACGCGTTTCTCGCGGACTTCGCGGTTGCCGATAGTTGCAACAGACCAAGATCCGGCTGTTGCTCCAAATTGTCTCGAATAATCATCTCCCATAACCAGAGCTCTTGATCCTCATTGAGCACCATGGATAGTTCGTTGTGCATTGCCTTGTCCGCTTCAATATCGCGCCAGCCTTGCGATAACCAATCCTCCCAAAATAGAACTAACGGCGCCGGCCACACCAGCTGATCTTTGTCCTGTTTCATATCGGCGTAGCGTTCCAGAATGAAACGACGCAGGCGACGGGTTGCGGTAACTATCGTGCCACCGCATTCAAGGAAAGAGACAAGTTGACGTACTCGCGAGCTCACGGAATAAGCGAATGACGGAGACAAATCCTGCGTCACGTTTTAGTGACTATCGCCAACAACCGAAATGCGAGCAACCGGCCTAACACCGGACTTAGCCGGTCTTCCAGCCTAAGCATCGGCGACACCAGTCGCTGCGGAATCAGACTCCATTTTTTAAAGCCACCTGACAAAGGATATGCAAACAGACTCAGCAATTCGGTTCGGGTTACCCGCAAGTTCGGGAAAATCGCGTGAAAACGTTGCTGATATTTACCAAACAACAAAGTCGGAATAGCCTGATTCGACTCATACGGATCTTTGCCCGACGGCGCCACTCGCTGCAATGGATCCTGACTCATATCCACGGCTTCATGGTGAAGAAAATTATAGAACACCCAACTGACCGGCGTTATCGCGGGTTCCAAGCACACTAATTTTCCTCCCGATCTCAGGATTCTGTCCGCTTCTCGAAAAAAATCAGGGGGGTTGGCAAGATGGTGCAGTACGTCGAACATAACGATGTTTTCAAAGCTTGCCTTTGCAAACGGTAGTTGTTGCGCATCACAAACCACATCCAACCACGGTGCGGGAAGAATATCGACGGCCAATATATCCCCCGCAAATCGTTTCAGGTTTCCCACCCCGCCGCCGATCTCCAGGGTGGGCCCAGGCCGACATTGCTTGAGAATCAACTGGTAATAGTGAGAATAGATCGTTCTCAACACCGGTTTATTTTCCCAAACCGCGGCAAACTCTCGCAATCTTCCGTCTATATCCATGGGGCTAAGATTGAGTAGAGAAAACAACCTTGAAATAATGTAGCGCGCTCACTGCAATCAATAAGAATGAGTTGGAATGATAAACAGTTACCGATAAACTAGCATAATCCCGTGAACAAGCATTAGAGACATCGTGTCGTCCAGTCCTTTACCTCAGTCGGAAATAATTCACGGACTCCAGAATTACCGCGACGAGCGCAGCAGACATTGGGATGCGCAGGCGCAACGAACATATACGTGGGACAAGCCGGCTCAGGCCTACCACAAGCGCCTCGAGGAGATTTACCAACTGCTCGTCCCCAAGGGTGCACGAGTCATTGAGCTTGGCTGCGGTGCCGGCAACCTACTCGCAGCCTTACGTCCCGGTTATGGAGTTGGCGTCGATATATCCAGCCGGATGCTCGAAATCGCCGCTGCGAAATATCCGAATTTGACTTTCGTTCATGCCGACGCCCACGACTTGAGCGGTATTAAAGAAACCGTTGATTTTGTCGTTCTCTCCGACTTATTGAATGAGCTACATGACGTTCAGAGCGCTTTGAACGAAGTACGCCGCGTGTGCAACCAGCACACGCGGATTATTTTCAACTTCCACAGTAATCTTTGGTTTCTTCCGCTGCAACTGGCTCGAAACACGGGATTTGCGACCCAAACGCTGCCGCAGAACTGGCTGACAAAGGAAGATGTGCAGAATCTTTGCGCGCTCGCCAATCTTGAATCCATCAGAAGCTGGGAGGAGATACTGCTCCCTCTGCGAGTCCCGGTCATCGGCAATTTATTTAATAAATTTTTATGCAAGGTGTGGCCATTTAATCACCTTGCGTTGACACACATGATGGTCGCACGGCTGGAGCCTGCAGCACCTACAGACAGCAAAAAATTGCCCGTCAGTATCGTGGTACCGGCACGCAATGAAGCCGGTAACATCGCCGCCATTTTGGAGCGGACACCTAAGCTAGGACCAGATACGGAACTGATCTTCGTAGAAGGCGGATCCACCGATAAAACCTATGAAACCATCCACACCTTGATCAATGGACAAACGCGGTTACCGGCTCGTTTATTCAAGCAAAGTGGTCGGGGTAAGGGCGATGCGGTGCGCCTGGGGTTCGCGCAGGCGAACAACGAAGTGTTGATGATTCTGGACGCCGATCTGTCCGTTGCCCCCGAAGATCTAACGCGATTCTATGACGCGCTCGTCGCCAACAAAGGGGAGTTCATCAATGGAGTTCGGCTGGTTTATCCGATGCAGAAAAAAGCAATGCGGTTCTTCAATCTATTGGGCAACAAGTTTTTCAGCCTCGGGTTTTCCTATGTCCTGGGTCAACCCGTCAAGGACACCTTATGCGGAACCAAGGTTCTGCGCAAAATAGACTACCAACGAATCGCTGATAATCGCGCCTACTTCGGAGACTTCGATCCTTTCGGCGATTTCGATTTGCTGTTCGGCGCTGCAAAACTTAATTTGAGAATCGTTGACATTCCACTCCGTTATCAAGCAAGACTCTACGGAGAAACCAACATCAGCCGTTGGAGTGACGGATTGCTATTGATGAAGATGCTTATGATCGCGATCAAGAAATTGAAATACGTATAGCGAAACCAACCATAGACGAGATCGCCCCCATGCAGCAAAACGTAGGTGACTTGCGTGTGGAGAGATGTGGGTTAATGAGCTTCGCGGATGAACCACGGGCTTGGTTCTTTTCTCTGCGACGCTGGGTTAGCATGTGCGTACCCATTATGCGAACGGATCAGCCGTGATGTCTGGCGTCATTCTGCACCATTATCCGCAATCTCCCGTTGCCGAAAAAGTGCGTGTCGTCCTTGGCATGAAGGGCCTCAATTGGCAATCTGTTCACATCCCACGTTATCCACCCAAACCGGACTTGATCGCGCTTACCGGCGGTTACCGCCGCACGCCGGTTATGCAGATTGGCGCCAATGTCTATTGCGATAGCCAATGCATTATCAGGGAACTAGAACGGCGTTTCTCGGCACCGAGCGTGTTCCCGGGCGGCAGCGCGGGACTGGCTTGGGGCCTGAGCCGCTGGACCGACGGCCCGCTGTTCACCTTGATCATCGCCACGATCTTCGGCGAACAAGGACATGAGCTACCGGTAGAATTTGCCAACGACCGCGGGCGTTTGTATTTCGGCCCGGACTTTAACGTCGAAAACCTTATCCAAACTCTACCGGAAACGCTCGGGCAGATACGCGCCCAGTTGTCGTGGATCGATCAGCGCTTGGCGGATGACCGTCCGTTCCTGTTGGGTGAACAACCCGGACTACCCGATGCGCTGTGTTACTACGTAGTGTGGTTCTTCCGTGGCCGGGTCAACGCCGGGCCGGCTATGCTGCGCCAGTTCCCAAAGCTCGAGGCCTGGGAACAGCGTGTGCAGGCGCTAGGCCACGGCCAACCGGCGGATCTGTCCGCAGAACAAGCCCTTGATATCGCACGTACGTCGCGGCCAGAGGTCACAGAATGGATCGATCCGGCCGATCCGCTACAAGTAGCTGTGGGCCAAACCATGGGTGTCATGCCCGATGGAGACGGCGGCGACCCAACGGTGAGCGGACGAATTGCGCGTCTCACCCTCGACACCATTGCGCTGCGACGTCACGATGACCGCGTCGGTGAGGTGGTCGTTCATTTTCCAAGGGTCGGTTATCGGAGGGGCTGACCGTCGGCACATGGGCGACAAAGTCCGGTGAGCTGCTGTTGCCGCGCGACGCGGGTGTGGCGAACGCCGCTGCGCGCCGGCGCGGGTGACACCGTTGCGGCTGCGGGACCCGCATACGTCCAATCAGGGTTTAGGCCCACACCGGGGTATTGGTGAGCATAAACAGCAACGCCGCGATGACCAGTTTATATTGCAGTGCTAACGACATGAACATACGCCTCCTCGGATCTGATAAGAGTATATCAGAATATAATAATATTTGATAACTCTTAATTTCCTTAAGGTTTTACCCGGGGGCCCCAGTCTGTGCATCGCCAACCGCGCCCTCAAACGCGGGCGACCATGCGCACGTTATGTTCGCATCCCACCGCCAATCGTACGCGCGCAAACACATTAACAATCGCAAAAACCACCGCGCAGCGGCGGCATCCGCCGCCCATCGGTGTTCCCGACGTCTAGCCCGAATATTGCACCAAGGCGGCGCGATTCAGCGCTATCGACATGATTGATATACGTGATTCGATTAAATACCAAAGTGACACTTTGTACCTCGGCAATCGCCTATCGCGACCCTGG
>CALZGZ010000349.1 GCA_945787105.1 uncultured Gammaproteobacteria bacterium | reverse complement strand
CGATGTTCTCGTCGGTGGTCAACATCAGCGCCTCACGAGGCACCAAAGAACTCTGGCGGTTGCGCCCGGTAGTCCGGTAGCCAACCTCCACGGTGTTAACCTTCTGCACATGCACTTGGATTATTTTCTCCAGCGGCCACCAGTGCCAGTTGAGACCGGCATTGGTGGTCTCGGAGTACTTGCCGAATCGAAGTTCAATTCCGGCAAAACCCTGCCTGACCTGGTACGCGGATTGGTAAGCCCACAGGGCAAGAAGGACGACCCCGATTAAGGGGACGGCAATCTTTCCCGGAAACTGGCTCCCGGTGCCGCGCGAGCCGCCGCCACCGCCGCCGCCCAGCATCCCGCCCAGGCGGTTTTGCACGTTTTTTACGATCTCGTCGAGGTCCGGCGGTGATGAGCGTCCGCCCTTTCTACCCCAAGGATCCTTATCATTTGAACCCGGTTGATTCCAAGGCATTTCGTTAGCTACTCCTGGCAAACATTGACAACATTAGATTGGCGAACTCACGCTAGAGGGGGATTTTAGCATGGCGGGGAGACATTCAAACCGAGAATAGTTACGGGATTGTCATCCGCCGGCCGCCTCGTGGAGGTCAGGCAGGGTTTCAACGACACAGCTGTTATCAAATTCCTGCTGCTGACACATCCAATTCAAGGTGGCCTCGGACATTTCCACGTCCAGAATCCAACCGCCTTGGGTATCGACCGCCTCGCCCAACACATTCGCACGTTCAAATAGTTGTGCGCGAAGCCGGCCCTGCCGGGCTGGCAGCTGGATTCGATAGGTGCGGCGATAGCGGCGCAGCTGCAGACTGATGGTGTGGTTGAGGAGATCGACACCAGCGCCGGTTTGCGCCGATAGCCAGACTTTGTCCGGCAGTCCTTGCGCATTGCATTCGTATCGCGGCGCAGTATCGATGACATCGATCTTATTGTAAACGGTGATCATCGGTATCTCGTCGGCACCAATGTCGGCCAGGACACGGTCGACTTGATGCATGCATTCACGCCGGTCGGAGTTACCGATATCAACGACGTGGAGCAATATATCCGCATTGGCAACTTCTTCCAGAGTTGAATGAAACGCCTTGACCAGGCTATGCGGTAGATCGCGGATAAAACCCACCGTATCCGACAACACAACCGGTCCAAAACCCAATACCTCGAGGCGCCGCATGGTAGGGTCCAGGGTCGCGAACAACTGATCGGCGATAAAAACATCGGATCCGGTCAATCTATTGAACAACGAAGATTTTCCGGCGTTGGTGTAACCCACCAGCGAGATAGTTGGGATCGGCACCTTGTGCCGGGACTTACGCCGTAGACCGCGCTGCGACGAAACCCGCTCCAGGCGCCGTTTGAGTGTCTTGATACGCTGGCCGATTAACCTGCGGTCGGTCTCGAGCTGGGTTTCCCCCGGACCGCGAAGCCCGATACCTCCTTTCTGCCGTTCCAGATGCGTCCAACCGCGCACCAGACGGGTTGACAGGTGTCTGAGTTGGGCCAACTCGACCTGCAGTTTACCTTCGTGACTCGCGGCGCGTTGTGCAAAGATGTCGAGAATCAGGCTGGTGCGGTCCAGTACGCGACAGTCTACGGCCCGCTCCAGATTTCGTTCCTGAACCGGTGAGATATCGTGATTGACCACAATCAGATCGGCACCGCATCTGCTCACCACCTCCCCCAACTGTTGCACCTTGCCCTTGCCGATGTAAGTTGCAGGATTCGGTGACCGGCGTTGGCCGATCATAAGCTCACAGATTTCGGCACCGGCGGACTCCACCAGCAACCGCAACTCCGCAATTGACTCTAGATCGTCACCACGTCCCTGCCGCTGATGCACGAGGATCGCGCGTTCTGTATGCGTCAGATCATCCACCAAAAGCACGCAAAGACGGGTACACGATATTCCACGCGTGAGCGGAACATGCACGCGTCATCAATGTCATCACGAGTCTGTTTGCGGGAACTCGCCCACTATTAGCTGTCGGACGATTCTTCAGCGGACTCAAGTGGAATTTTGACGGCACGACTCGGTACGACGGTTGAAATTGCGTGCTTATAGATCATTTGACTAACACTATTTTTCAGCAGCACCACGAATTGATCAAAGGATTCCACCTGTCCCTGGAGCTTAATCCCGTTGACCAGATATATCGACACCGGCACACGTTCTTTACGCAGTACGTTAAGGAACGGATCCTGTAAAGCCTCCCCTTTTTTTTGTTGAGCCATCGTCTCTCTCCTGACCTTGTTATGATAAAACGTTATTTAAATAATGGGGCTCTCTCTGGCGAATCTCAATGGGTACTCATCCAGAAGTCCAATACGACAGTTTGCCGATCAGGTATTCCGATACCGAATTCACCGGTCCGTCGGAACGGTTCACATCGAGGCTGTTGATCCACACAACCCCCCGTTGGTTGCGTAACCACGTCAACTGGCGTTTCGCCAGTTGCCGAGTACCGGCAACCGCTGTTTCCAGCATGTCATTATAACTTACTTTGCCGCCAAGATATTCGCCCACTTGCCGGTAGCCAACGACGCGAAGTGCTTGTAAATCCAAGGTAATTTCCTCACGCTGCAGTAATTGGCGCACCTCGTCCACCAATCCCCGCGTCAGCATCTCGCGAAATCGTTGCTCGATCCGCCGATGGAGTTGGGCCCGGTCCGCAGGGGTGACGGCGAGTTTATGCAGCCGATAAGGCGCAGGGGCACCCGGTGCGCCGGCGCCACCCATCGGCGACCCGGTGAGCTGATACACCTCCAGGGCGCGCTGAATTCGCTGGCGGTCATGGGGATCGATCCGTTGCGCGCTGTTCGGGTCCACGCGCGCCAGCTGTCGATGGAGCACCGGCCAGCCCACCCGCTTGGCGCGCCTCGCCAGCCGATCGCGCAACGCCGCATCGGCGCCAGGCAGGACGTCAATCCCATGCTCCAATGTCCGGAAATAGAACATCGTCCCGCCTACCAGCAGTGGGATCCTGCCCGCAGCGGTAATTACCGCCATCTGATTCAGGGCGTCGCGGCGAAAGGCCGCCGCGGAATAGGCCTCGTGTGGTTCGCGGATGTCGATCAGATGATGCGGTACTTGCTGCAGACACGACTTGGACGGCTTGGCGGTCCCAATATCCATGCCTTTATAGATTTGCGCCGAATCCACGTTGATCACTTCAAACGGAAATGCCCCGGCAAGTTTCATCGCCAGGTCGGTCTTGCCGGCGCCGGTGGGGCCCATCAGAAACACCGCAGGTGCTGGCATTGGCATCGCGGATTGCGTCGCCGGGCGGCGGTCTAGCCCGTACATTGCACCAAGGATCCCGGATGATGGCGAAGGGATCGGGCGGCTGGACGCCGCGCTGGACCGAAATGCATAGCCGTAGCTATGCGTTGAGTGAAGCGCAAGTCCAGGCGTTCGAGACCGAGCCAGCGCCGGGATAGGCGCATATTCCGGCACCAAACCTCACACCGGGCACTGACCGAATTGTTAATTGTAAACAACTTGTTAGCTACTCTCTTCGCCGCCTTGGTGCAATATACGGGCTAACGCCCCCGCATGAACCATTTATCCAATTCCGCTAGTGACAATTGGACCCATGTCGGACGCCCATGGTTGCACTGATTACTGCGCTGCGTCGCTTCCATATCCCGCAGCAACGCATTCATTTCCTCGATGCCAAGCCGCCGATTGGCGCGCACCGATCCATGACACGCCATGGCGGCCAATACCTCGTTGACACGATCGGCAATGCGCAGACTGCTGCCGCGCGCGGCCAGATCCGCTAGCACGTCCCGCACCAGCCCCGGAATATCCACATCGGCCAGCAGCGCCGGCGCTTTGCGCACCACCAGGGTATCTTCGGATAACTGTCCGATAGCAAAACCCAATCCATCAAATTGGTCACCATACCGACTCCACGTTGCCATTTCCTGGGTGGTGACCTGCAATGTGACCGGCACCAATAACGATTGACCGCGAACACCGTCCTTGACCCATTGGTCTTTCAAGCGCTCGTAGGTAATACGTTCGTGGGCGGCGTGCATATCCACGAGCACCAAGCCCTTTTGGTTTTGCGCCAACACATAGACACCATGCAGCTGCGCCAACGCTGATCCCAGCGGCAACGCGCTATCGGCTTCGTGTACTGCGTGGGCGGCAGGTGCCTGGTCCGTGGATCCCGGCGCCTCCCGGTAGCCGGTGGCGGGTTCGGCGAGCCGCATCGCCATCATCAGTTGCTCGGTTGCGATGCGCTCACCGCTGGGTGGTAATTCCCGCGGCGTGTGCGCCACGGTGCTGACCGCATGCCGCGGCGTGGTGTCATCGCCCACCACTCGATGCAAGGTGTGATAGATAAAATCGTGCACCGAACGCGTGTCCCGGAACCGGACTTCGTGCTTTGCCGGATGAACGTTGACGTCGACTCGTGCCGGATCCAATTCGAGATACAGCACAAAGGCTGGATGACGGCCATGATAGAGCACATCCTGATAAGCCTGGCGAACGGCATGAGCCACGGTTTTATCACGCACCATTCTGCCGTTGACGAAGAAAAATTGCAGGTCCCGTTGACTGCGGGAGAATGTCGGCAAGCCCAACCACCCCCACAATCGCAATTCACCCCCCTGGTGCTCGAAGTGCAGTGATTGTTCTGCCATCGCCGCCCCACAAATAGCGCGCAGCCGTTGGTCTTGCTGTTGTTCGTCGCGAGCGGCGGGAAAAGTCTCCGCCGCACGCTCGTCGCGGCGATACGTGATCCGTACATCAAACCGGCTCAGAGCCAAACGTTTCAAATTGTCCTCGATGTGGTGCGCCTCGGTGCGTTCGGTGCGCAGGAATTTTCGCCGCGCCGGTGTGTTGTAGAAGAGGTCCCTGACCTCAGCGGTGGTCCCAATTGGGTGCGCAGTTGGCTGCGGCCCGATGATGTTGCCGGCCCCGTCGCTGGTCACTTCCCACCCCACCTCGTCGTCAGCGACGCGGGTACGCAATCGCAGACGCGATACCGAGGCGATGCTTGGCAGCGCTTCGCCGCGAAATCCCAACGAGCGGATGGATTGCAGGTCGCCAAGTTCCGACAGCTTACTGGTGGCGTGGCGGGACAATGCCAACGCCAAGTCTTGTTTGATGATACCGCATCCATTATCACTCACTTGGATACGCTTGATGCCGCCCCGGTCAATGTCTACGGCGACGGTGTCGGCGCCCGCGTCAAGACTGTTTTCGAGCAACTCCTTGAGCACCGAAGCCGGGCGCTCAATGATTTCGCCGGCGGCGATCTGACTGACCAGTTGCGGGGGAAGTTCCCGGATTCGGGATCGTGATTCAGCCAATGTGTTATCCCCCGACGTCATTTAGCGGGATACGCAATTTCTGTCCCACCCGGATGGTGTTCCCATGCAGATTATTAGCGCGCTTGAGGCGGGCGATGGATGTGTCATATCGCACCGCGATGGCGGATAACGAATCACCGGAGCGCACTACGTACTCCACATTGGGTTGCGCCGCGGTGCCCCGGACCGGATGCCGGCGAAAGTAGCGCTTTATTCCTTGATAGATCGCATTCGCGATCCGGCGCCGGTGTTTGGCCTTGCGCAGTAGCCGCTCCTCTTTGGGATTGCTAAGGAACGCGGTCTCCACCAGGATCGACGGGATATCCGGTGATTTCAGCACCACAAATCCCGCCTGTTCCACGCGCTTGCGGTGCGTCGGTCCGATCTTGCTCAGCTCACGCAATACATCCTGGCCCAACTCCAGGCTATGGCTAATCGTATAGGTCGTCGACAGATCCAATAACACCTTGGCCAACAGATCATCCTTGTCGCGCAGGCTCACGCCACCGATCAGATCGGCGGCGTTTTCCTTATTCGCCAACCAGCGCGCCTCTTCAGTCGACGCCCCGCGTGGCGACAAGGCATACACCGATGAGCCTCGCACCTTGCGGTTGGGGAAGGCATCGGCGTGAATCGATACAAATACATCGGCTTGATGGCGGCGTGCTGTTTCAATACGGCGTCTCAGTCTAACGTAGTAATCGCCGTTGCGGATCATGACCGGACGCATGCCGGAGTCCCGCTCGATCAATTTCCGAAGCTCCCTCGCGACCTTCAAGGTAATGGCTTTTTCGCGGGTTCCGATGCGCCCGACCGACCCCGGGTCTTCACCCCCATGCCCGGCATCTATCGCCACCACGATCTGCGCGGACCGCGCGCGTGGCGGCGGCGTATAGTCTTTCGGCACCGCATCCACGCTGGATTCCTTAGCGTACAGATCAATCACCAAACGATGACCGTAGATGCGATTCGGGGTCAAGACGAAGGTGCGTGGGCGCACCTTGCGCTTGAGGTCCAGGACTATTCTGATTGCTCGATTCTGCTGCGTGGCGCTACGCACGCGCCGCAGGTAGGGACCGCTCAGATCAAGACTCGGCAGGCTGCCAAGCAGTTTGGCGTTCTGCAGGTCTATTACCAGCCGGTCCGGATCATCCAGCGTGAACAACCGGTGTTCCACCGGACGACTGAGATCGAGCACCAAGCGGGTGTGATCCGGTGCGCGCCACATACGGAGATTCTTCACCGACACCACATCCGCAAGGCACAGGTTTGCCACCAACAGTAACAATACCCCAGCGATACGATGAGCCTTCACAAACTTCCACACAATGCGTGACCAACTTTAGTAAAACAGTCAATCTCGACGATGCGCCGGTCGCAATCATGATGAATCATGATTCTTGCATCGGGCGGCGGCAGAACACCCGCGCCCCGCTCCGCCCATTCTACGACACATACGCCGCTCCCACCCATATAATCACGTATCCCCACTGATTCAATCTCCTGCGGCGCGGTCAGGCGGTACAAGTCGAGATGATAGATCACCATGTCCGCCACTTCATACGGTTCCACCAGCGTATAGGTTGGACTTTTGACATGACCGCGGTACCCCAGGCCACGCAACAGTCCACGCACGAAAGTGGTTTTCCCTGCCCCGAGATCACCCTGTAAATACAGCAATTGACCGGGACGCACGCGGTCAGCCATGGATTCCGCCAATGCCAGCATTGCATCTTCATTGTCCACCACGACGCGCGCGGTGGTCATGCCAACAAATCGCTGAGCACTGCGCTCAGCCACGGATAAAGATCGGTCGCCATTAATCCGAGCTCCCCAAGATCCTCGGCGGCGTGGTCCGCGGCGGCGGCGTGCAGCCAAACACCGAGACACGCCGCCGATGACATCGGCATCCCTTGGGCCACTAGTGACACGATCACGCCGGTCAGCACATCACCCATACCACCCACCGCCATACCCGGGTTCCCGATATCACACAGCCACAGGTTGTCGTCCGCAGCGCTTACCAAGGTCCCCGATCCCTTGAGTACGGCAACACCACCGAAACGGCGCGCAATCTCCCGCACCGCCGCGACGCGATCCGATTGGATGTCCGCGCCACCGGATGCCAATAAACGACCCGCCTCGCCTGGGTGCGGTGTCAGGACCCACTGCTCCCGTGACACCGGATCCGCTGCCAGCAAATTCAGCGCATCCGCATCGATGACCAGGGGCCCTGGCCACTCCAGCGCCAACGACAACATCGCCTTGCCCCATTCGCCCTGCCCCAAACCCGGGCCAATGGCCACCGCGTCCGCGCCGGCAAGTTGTCGTTTCACCGCCGCCGGTTCGTCGCTCCCGGTGACCAACAACTCAGGGCAACCGCTGGTAACCGCGACCGCGTGCGCGGGGCGCGTGATGACGCGCACCAGGCCGGCGCCGCTGCGGTAGGCGGCCACACCGCACATCTGCAGCGCACCGAGCATACCGGTGTCGCCGCCAATCACCACCACCCGGCCACAGTCGCCTTTGTGCGCATCGCGCTCACGCGCCAGCCCTGCAAGCAGATCTCGATGGGGTCGAATACGCCGTGCCGCCGGAACCAGTTCGCTGTAGATATCCGCGGGTACGTCCAAGTCATCAAACAACACCGCCCCCGCCAGGGCCTGGCCACGTCCAGTGAACAAACCCAGCTTCATCCCGATGAACGTCACCGTTGCATCGGCACGCACCGCGGTCCCCAACACCCGGCCGGTATCGGCATTCAATCCCGAGGGGATATCGATGGCCAGCACCGCGCCTTGATGTGCGTTGATCGTATCAATGGCGCGGGCATAATCACCCGTCACTTCCCGCTCTAATCCGGTGCCCAGTAACGCATCCACCGCCACATCGGCGTTGAGTTCGCAGCCGTTGGCGGGGTCGTGGATCTCGCCTCCGGCCTGTTCATAGGCCCGGCGCGCCTTTATCGCCGCTTGCGACTTGGGCGGCGCCACCGCCCATACCCGCTCCCTGAGTCCCGCTCGCCGCGCCAAGGCAGCGACGACATACCCATCGCCGCCGTTGTTACCGGCACCACACAAAATACTGATGCGCCGGACCCGTGGCCAACGTTCAAGCATCACCCGAAACGCGCCCTGTCCGGCGCGGTTCATCAATTCATAGCCATCAATACCACGGTCTTCGATGGCGATGCGATCCAATTCGCGCACCTGTTCCGCGCGGTACAACTCCTGGGGCAGAGATTTCATAGTGGGTATGATAGGGGGTTATGGTTGCCAAGCGAAGCACGCGTTTGAACTTCCACGAGCTTGCCGAACGCATCAAGCATTGGGGCGCGCAACTCGGATTTCAGCAGATCGGCATCACCGACACGGATCTGCATCAAGCCGAACGCCACTTGACACGCTGGCTGGAGCAGGGCCGGCACGGGGAAATGCACTACATGTCGCGGCATGGCCTACGCCGAAGCCGTCCTCCCGAACTGGTGCCCGGCACCATCCGGGTGATTTCGGCGCGCATGGACTACTGGCCTCAGGGTGCGCGTGAGGCGTTCGAGGTGCTCGACGATCCCACGGTGGGATTCGTGTCCCGTTACGCTTTGGGCCGTGATTATCACAAATTGATCCGTAAACGGCTGCAACGGCTGGTGGAACGGATCACTGGCGAGGCCGGGCCGTTTGGCTATCGGGTATTCACCGACAGTGCGCCGGTACTCGAAAAAGCGCTGGCCGAAAAGGCGGGTCTCGGATGGATCGGCAAGCACACGAATCTAATCAATAAGGCCGCCGGGTCGTGGTTTTTTTTGGGGGAGATCTATACCGATCTGCCGTTGCCAGTGGATTCGCCCACCGAGAATCACTGTGGTACCTGCACCGCGTGCATTGACGCCTGCCCCACGGGTGCCATCGTTGCACCGTATGAGCTCGATGCGCGGCGATGCATTTCCTACCTGACCATCGAATTGCGCGGGTCCATACCCCTGCCGCTGCGCGCACTCATAGGAAATCGTATTTATGGTTGTGATGACTGCCAATTGGTCTGCCCGTGGAACCGCTTTGCCCGAATTTGCTCCGAACCGGAATTCTCCCCCAGAGAACAGCTTAGCGATCGGAAATTAGTGGAGTTGTTCAAATGGACGCAGCGAGAATTCGCAAGCAAGACATCGGGGTCGGCGATTCGCCGCATCGGTTATGCGTGTTGGCTACGCAACATCGCCGTCGCCCTGGGGAACGCACCCACGTCGCAACTGGTTGTCGAGGCGCTCGAAAGCCGTGTCAATGACCCTTCGGATCTGGTGTGCGAACACGTCGCTTGGGCGCTTGCACAACATCACTAACCCGTATATCGCACTAACGCGCTCCGCCTCTATTCTTACCCAGCCACCTGGACAATCCCGTACAGCTATTTCATAGACGAGACGTTACGGGTCTCTTAGGGGCAGACCATGAATAGGGGGAGGCACTCCCGACCCTGCACTTGTCCCCGCCTTGTCCCCGCCTTGTCCCCGCACAGCAGGGGAACAGTCGCCCGATCCCTTCGCCATTGGCCGGGTTCCTTGGTGCCATATACGGGTCAACGCGAGTTCGCGTGATCCGCTGTGTTCGATTCCGGCGCTAAACAGATAAAATGGTCGCGGTAATAGCGCAACTCGTCGATCGATTCGCGGATGTCGTCTAACGCCTTATGGGTATTTTTCTTGTTCAGGCCGTCATACACACTAGGGGACCAGCGTCTTGCCAGTTCCTTCAAGGTACTGACGTCTAGGTGGCGATAATGAAACCATTGCTCCAGCTCAGGCATATAGCGACGTAAGAACCGCCGGTCTTGATAGATACTATTTCCGCACAAGGGCGAGCGATTGCGCGGAATAAATTCTTGAATAAAAGCCAGCGTCTCTGCTTCTGCCTGCCTTTCGGTGTAGGGAGAGCTCTTCACGCGTTCAATCAGCCCGGTTTCGCCGTGGGTCCGCTTGTTCCAGTCGTCCATGCCGTCCAACAACGTCTGCGCCTGATGAATAGCAATCACCGGACCTTCCGCCACGATGTGCAGGTCGTTATCGGTTATTATGGTTGCAATTTCGATGATGCGGTTGGTCTCCGGATCGAGTCCGGTCATTTCTAGATCCATCCACACCAGCGCCCTAGAATCCTGTGGCATTATGCTTCTCCAGCTGTGATAGATTGAATGTTCCTTGTGTGATGTGGTCTCATTGAAACAAGTGTATCAGCAACATGTATCGGTATCGAATTCTTAGAAATCGGGAAAAGGAGTATGACTCATGCACATGATATCGGCTAGTACTACTATATTCGCGCTTTTATTTACCACCATGGCTCACGGATTCCTGATCGGAGATCCGAGTAACGGTAAGGTTATTCACCAGGAAAAGTGTGCCGCATGCCACATAGGAAAATTTAGCGGTGACGGCTCTGAAATCTACCTGCGCGAGAATCGTCGGATAAAGACTGTTGAAGGTCTCATGGCGCAAGTGGAGTTTTGTGACCGGCAAATAAAAAGCGGGTTGAACGACGACCAGATCAATGACTTGGTGATGTTTCTAAACGAAAGCTATTACAAATTCGAGTGATGGCCTTAATGAATGATCTGGCAAACAAACACTGCCGCCGTTATGACAAGAATGAAGCACCCTTGAACACCGAGGCCGTGCATTCAGGCCTCGCTCAGATTCCAGGATGGTCCGCGGACCAACAGTGCACCGAGATAAGCCGTAGCTTCGATTTTAAGAACTACTACGAAACCATGGCTTTCGTAAACGCCCTGGCATGGATCGCACACCGGGAGGATCATCATCCCGATATCGAGGTCGGTTACAAGCGATGCCTGGTGCGCTACGCGACCCATTCAATCGGCGGTTTGTCGGAGAACGATTTCATTTGTGCGGCGAGGCTCAATAGGCTGATCGTTGATTAATACTAATATTGCCACGTTAACTAGATACTGCGCCGATCGTTGAACGCCTGGGCCAGGGTGCCGTGATCCATGTATTCTAATTCGCCACCCACCGGCACTCCGCGAGCGAGCCGCGTCACCTGCACATCCAGGGTGTCAGTGATCTGACGGATGTATTCCGCAGTGGCCTCGCCCTCGACGGTCAAATTAGTGGCGACAATGACCTCGCGAATATTCCCCTCGGTCATAAGTTGCTGGAACCGATCGATACCCAAATCGTCAGGACCAATTCCATCCAGCGGTGATATATGACCCATGAGCACAAAATACTTACCGCCGTAGACCCCTGCCTGTTCGACGGACTCGAGATCCGCCGGAGTTTCAACCACGCACAACAGTGCGTCGTCGCGCTTGGTTGATGCGCATATATCGCACAAATCCGTTTCACTTAAAGTGTTGCAACGGCGGCAATGGGTGACTGTTTGCACCGCCTGGTTTATCGCCGCAGCGATTTCCCTGGCTCCTTCCCGGTCCCGCTCCAATAAATGAAAGGCCATACGCCGCGCAGTCTTGGGTCCGACACCAGGCAAACGGCGCAGCGCCTTTTTGAGCGCCTCGATCGCGTGTACGTCTACCATCTAGCCCGCATATTACACACCAATGTCCCTGCCCGTGTTCTTGCCAAGCAATATGGCGCATCGATATCATCGTTTCCTAGAATTGACACTGCGGGTCTTCTCGGTGTGTAGCCAAAAAACAGGGGCGGGACGCCATGGTGGAACATGTAGGCTAACCCTATAACGGGAGATTCAAACCAGGGATGTTGAATCCTGACGTTAAGCCCGCCATCTTTTCCTGCGTCGCCTTTTCCGCCTTGCGTACCGCGTCGTTTACAGCGGCAGCAATGAGGTCTTCCAACACTTCCTTGTCGTCAGCCAATAGATTTTTATCAATCTCGACGTGTCGAACATCATGTCGGCAAGTCATGGTTACCTTAACCATGCCTCCACCCGAGGCACCTTCCACTTCGATATGCGCCAGCTCTTCTTGGGCTTTGCGTAGATTCTCCTGCACCGCTTGTGCTTGTTTCATCAAGTTTCCAAGTCCGCCCTTCATCACCACCTCACTTTAAGAATCACGAGTCTGTACCGATTCGGGAACAATCGTAGCATCGAATCGGTTGATAATCTCCTTAACATTTGGGTCATTTTCTATCGCCTGGTGAGCGGCCTGTTGGCGCTCGTTTTCACGACGTTCGCGAATTTCTGCCGGCGTTTCTTGATCGGCTCCTCCCACCACGATAGTGAGCTTTACATCCGCGTCTAGCTCACGTCGAACGGCGGCGGCAAGAGCGTCGCGCCGTTCTTGATTGAGCAAGTGCTCATGATTTGTATCCAGGGTCAATTCGACCATCTCGTTAGTGACCCTCGTCGGCACCACATTCATTGCGAGCTCGCGGATCAAGGCGGACACATCCAAGCGCGCGGCCAATTCGCTCCAATCGCGCGCGCTAATAGCGACGATGTTAGAGGGGGTGTTGTCCGTCTGCCCGGGCTCGGGTTGCTTTGTTCGCGGAACATTGGCAATTACCTGCTGATCTGCGGGTCGAAACGCCAACATACGCAGCATGATCATCTCAAATCCGCTTCTGGGGTCCGGCGCCAGAGCCAAGTCACGCTTACCGATCAAGCCTATTTGATAGAACAACTGCAAACTCTCGATGTCCAGGCGCTGCGCCAACTCCCGATGCCATTCCATGTCAACTTGTTTCGCCTCCAGCGCCACCGGTGCCTGGTGATACAGAGCAAGATAGTGCAGTGAGCGAAGTAACTCATCGACTGCCGATGCGAAGTCACAAGAGCCGCTACTCATGCGGTCTGCACATTGCAGCACGGCTTGTCCATCTTGATCCGCCAATCCGAGCAACAGGTCCTTAATATAGGTCTGATCGATGCTGCCAAGCATATCGCGGATTGGCGCCTCGCGGACTTCACCGCCGCCGTGAGCAATACCCTGGTCCAAAAGGCTCAGGGCATCCCGCATGCTGCCGTTCGCCGACTGCGATATCAACCTAACGGCGGCAACATCAAACGGAATCTGCTCTTGCTCGAGGATGTATTCAAGTTGTCCCGAGATTTGATCGACAGTCAAGGCCTTAAGATTGAATTGCAGGCATCGCGATAACACCGTCATCGGAAGTTTTTTTGGATCGGTGGTCGCTAGCAGAAATTTCACATGCGGCGGGGGTTCTTCTAGGGTCTTCAACAGAGCATTAAAACTATGTCCCGACAACATGTGCACCTCGTCTATGAGGTAAATCTTGCAACTGCCCCGAGTGGGCGCATATTGCACATTGTCCAGCAACTCCCTGGTGTCATCGACTTTGGTTCGCGACGCCGCATCGACCTCAATGAGATCAATGAAACGGCCTTCATCAACCGCAACACACGTTGCGCAGCGGTTGCACGGCGCCGAACTGATACCCTGTTCGCAGTTCAATGCCTTGGCAAGAATCCTCGCCAAGGTCGTTTTTCCCACGCCGCGGGTACCGGTGAACAAAAACGCATGATGCACCCGGTTGCTGTCCAGCGCATTGCTCAACGCACTCACCGCATGTCGCTGACCGACGACCTCGGAAAAAAGTCTTGGCCGCCATTTACGTGCTAAGGCTTGATAGCTCATATTGAAACAATAAAGATGGTGGCGGCTCCAGCTAGCCGGACCTCGGCACCCGATTCAGTTGCTGCGGCTGCTTCCTTCCGGACCTGACCGGGTTCACAACCTATCGTCACCGGGGAGACCAACTGTCACCGCCATTG
>CALZGZ010000348.1 GCA_945787105.1 uncultured Gammaproteobacteria bacterium | reverse complement strand
TACATTATTATGTTTTTAGCCGAGAATAGGCCATAGCGGCAGATTACGTCAGTGGCTTCTAAGCGTTCGTTGATGCGATTCCCGCCGTTGTTTATTGGCCTGCGCTATACGCGCGCCAAGCGGCGCAATCACTTTATATCGTTCATCTCCTTGATCTCCATGCTGGGCATCACGCTGGGGGTGTGGGCGTTGATTACCGTGCTCTCGGTGATGAACGGCTTTGAACGCGAGCTGCGAGAACGCATTTTGGGCGTCGCGTCCCACGTTACCGTGCGCTCCAGCGGCGACTGGATGCCCGATTGGCAGGCACTGGATTCCCTCGTGTTGGCACACCGGCAAGTGACTGGCCGTGCCCCATACATCTTTGCGCAAGGTATGTTGACCAAAGGACGCGAGGTGGCCGGTACCTTGATTCGTGGCGTGTTACCCGTCGAGGAAATACAGGTCTCGGAGATTGCCAATAATATGACCGATGGGCAGCTGACGCACCTTAGGCCGGGGGAATTCGGCATGGTTATCGGCGGCGAGCTAGCGCGGCAACTGCGGGTTTCATTAGGCGACAAAGTGACGCTGGTCGCTCCCAAAGGACAAATGACTCCGGCTGGTCTGCTGCCGCGTTTAAAGCGCTTTACCGTCGTGGGAATATTCAATATAGGCATGTATGAATACGATGCGGGACTAGTGCTGATTCACCTTGACGATGCGAGCCGGTTGTACCGCAGCAATGGCCAAGTCAGCGGGGTGCGTCTAAAACTCCAGGATGTGTATGACGCGCCGCTCGTGCACCGGGATCTGGAACGCGAGTTAGGACCTGGCTATTTTGTCAGCGACTGGACGCGCGAACATGCCAATTTTTTTCGCGCCCTCAAAATCGAAAAGCGCGTGATGTTTATTATTTTGTTTCTCATCGTCGCGGTCGCCGCCTTTAACATTGTCGCAACATTGGTCATGGTGGTAACCGACAAGCAGTCCGACATCGCGATCCTCCGGACCCTGGGTATGAGTCCCCAAGGCATCATGGGGGTATTCATGGTCCAGGGGGTCGTGATTGGTGTCATCGGGACCATCCTCGGAGGGATTACTGGGATCGTGACCTCGCTCAATATCGAGACGCTGGTGCCGTTTTTCGAGAATCTATTCGCGGTGAAGTTCTTCCCCGCGGATGTGTACGTGATCAGTGATTTTCCTGCGGAACTGCATTGGGACGACGTCATCAAGATCACCGGGGCGTCATTGATTATGAGCGCAGTAGCGACGCTATATCCCGCGTGGCGAGGGTCTCGAACCCAGCCGGCCGAGGCGCTGCGTTATGAATGAAGATAACGGGCCCGTTATCCGTTGTAACGGCTTGGAGAAGACATTTGTCCAGGGCATGGCAGTGCCGGTGGAAGTGTTAAAAGGTGTGGATCTTGATGTCGCCCGCGGCGAACAAGTGGCCATTATTGGCGCTTCCGGCTCCGGGAAAAGCACCTTGCTGCATTTGCTCGGGGGGCTCGACACGCCCACCGCCGGCAGTGTATTCGTGACCGAACACAATTTGGCCGGCCTTACCGAGACCACGCGTGGCCAACTGCGTAACCGTACGCTCGGATTCGTGTACCAGTTCCATCACTTATTGCCCGAATTTTCCGCTCTGGAGAACGTGGCCATGCCGTTGCTGATCGCCGGACAGACGCCGGAATCGGCACTGGCCCGGGCTGCGGAATGTCTCGAGCAGGTGGACCTGGGGCACCGCCTGCAGCACAAACCAGGGGAACTTTCCGGTGGCGAGCGGCAACGCGCGGCGGTGGCCAGAGCTCTGGTAACCCGCCCGCTTTGCGTGCTCGCCGATGAACCGACCGGCAATCTTGATCGCCGCACCGCGGATCAAGTCTACCGGTTGATGTTAGACCTGAACCTCGACCTGAACACCAGCCTGGTGGTGGTTACTCATGATGCTGAGTTGGCGACGAAGATGCAACGTGTGATGCGCCTGATTGATGGGAGGCTTGTGCCGGTTGATGGGTAGACTCCACGCGATGTTTCTTTGCCGCTGACACAACTTGCGTCTTGGCCTTTTTGAGCGCCGCCTTTAGCCGATGACGATGGCGGCGATCCTTCCAACTGCTAATCACCTTGATGCGCCAGAGTATACGCATGGCCCAGTAGCCTATCGTGGACACCACCGTTCCGACGATGAGACAGCCCAGCCAGAGTGCGGCAAGCTGGGAACCGAGCATTCCCAACGTGATCTGTTCCAATGGCATTGCCTGTACACTAAGCAGTTTAGCGCCAAGCAGATACGCCGGGGTATACAGAGGAATCCAGGTCAATGGGTTGGAAATCCATACCCACGCCAACGACACCGGCAGATTGGCGCTGAAGGTGATGGCGCCGACGGCTGCCGGTAACATCTCAAACGGCATCGGTAAAAACGCGCAGAACAAACCAATTGCCGTGGCCCGTGGCACCGATCGCCGGTTGAAATGCCAAAGATTCCTATCACGAAGATGCTCTTTTAAGAATCGCAAGCATGCGTTTTTCTCGATATCTTCCCGGGACGGGAGACGATGCTTGATGGAGTCGAAGCGCATATAATGTTTTAAGGGAAAGCCTATAGCCGACTCAACAGTCAGGGAAGACACTATGTTTATTGCACGAAGCAGGAATATCCATCTTCATGCGCTGGCGTGTACTGCCGGTACGTTGGTCGCACAACGATTACCCACACTATCCGATTTCTGGTGGGTGTTATCAATTATTTCCATTGCTTGGCTGTTCCGCAGACGTAGCTGGTCATGTTTGCTAATCGTTTTCGTAGCCGCCATGGGTTGGGCGGCGTTTCGCGCCTATTTGATTCTAGATCAAGGATTACCCGAAACACTGGAATCTCAAGACGTGATAGTAACGGGGACCGTACACTCCCTCCCACAATACACCGAACGGTACCTGAAATTTGATCTCGATGTCGAGAAATTGACTCATCGGGGTCGTCCCTATCCCTCCCCGGGCCGAATTCGCCTGCGTGATTACCGGACGGATGCCAAGGTGCGTGCCGGAGATCGTTGGCGGTTTCGGGTGCGCCTCAAACGTCCCCACGGATTCCAGAACCCCGGTGGCTTCGATTACGAAGCTTGGCTGCTGCGGCATCGTATACGGGCTGTCGGCTATGTCCGCGATGACGTCGTAAATCAATTCCTGGGCCGGTCGTGGTTATCGTTACACGGATTTCGTCAGACGCTAAGAGATCAAATACGCGTGGCGACATCCGAATTACCGCGCAGCGGATTGTTTACCGCATTGACGGTCGGGGATCGCGGCGGAATCTCTGAGCATGACCGCGAGACTTTCTGGCGGACGGGTACCAGTCACTTGATCGCCATTTCAGGATTGCATGTCGGGTTGGTGGCCGGACTGGTGTACTGGCTTGGAGGATGGTTATGGCGGGTCTGCGGCAATGCCGTCTTGTACCTACCGGCGCCAAAGTTCGGCGCCGGCGCCGGTCTGCTGGCCGCGGTCGGGTATGCGGCATTGGCCGGATTTTCCATTCCCACGCAGCGTGCCGTGATCATGCTGATGATCGTGCTGGGGGGGATCATCGCAAGCCGCAATGGCAATATCTGGCGATTGTTTTCCCTTGCCGTGCTGGCGGTCCTGCTGTGGGATCCGCTGGCGGCGATGGATCCATCGTTCTGGTTATCGTTCGGCGCACTGTTTGTCATTTTATACCTGGTGGGAGGCCGAAAGAGTATGCGCTCGCGCTGGCGACGCTGGATGGACACACAGATTGCGGTGAGTGTGGGCATAGCTCCTTTGGTGATATCGATCTTTCAAGGTGTTTCGGTGGTGTCGCCGATCGCCAATCTAATCACTATTCCGGTGTTCACGTTTTTCGTTGTGCCTGCCACCTTGATTTCCTCGTGCTTGTTAATCTTGGGTGCGGGGACCACCGGTGCGTTTGGTTTTGCGGCGATCGAATATCTGTTGGATTGGTTTTGGCCGATCTTGAGTGGACTCGCACAAATTGAGTTCGCGATCTTTTGGCGCCCGACGGCCTCCATGTTTAGCCTCGCGTGTGGCGCGATCGGCATTGCTTGGCTGCTGTCGCCTCGTGGCATGCCCGCGAAGTGGTTGGGCTGCGTGTGGGTGCTACCGGTGTTGCTGATTTCACCGCCAGCGCCAAAACCTGGGGAGATAAAAATGACGGTATTGGACGTGGGGCAGGGTCTGTCAGTAGTCGTGCAAACCGCGACCAAAACGCTAGTATATGACACTGGTGCGCGATTTAGCGATCGGTTTGACATCGGCAAGGCGGTATTGGTCCCGTTCTTGCGTGATCAAGGGATCGATACGGTGAACACTTTGGTGATCAGTCACGGCGACAACGACCACATTGGCGGGCTGCACTCGCTGTTACGGCAACGCAGCGTAGAGCGGCGGTTGAGCAGCGTGCCGGACCGGGTACCGCACGCTCAAGGCTGTATGCCGGGACGTGGTTGGACTCAGGACGAGGTGCAATTCAAGGTCCTGAGTCCATTCGTCGATCGCCCCCTCGCGCACAATGATTCATCCTGTGTCATCCAGGTAATTAGCCGTTACGGCTCGGTATTGCTGACCGGAGACATTGAAGCCGCACGTGAGAGTATATTATTGGAGTCACATGGCTCTAGCTTGCGAAGCGATATCTTGTTGGTGCCACATCAAGGCAGCAAGACTTCGTCTACCGATGCGTTCCTGGCCGCAGTTCGGCCGCAGGTAGCGGTGGTCTCCGCGGGTTACCGCAATTCCTATGGACATCCGGACGCCGCGGTGATGAATCGTTACCGGCGGACCGGCGTGCCGGTATACAACACTGCGGACACGGGAGCCATTACCATTGAAGTAGGGGCGCAAGGATCGTCCATAAACCTCTACCGGTCCGACCACGCCCGCTATTGGTTTACGAAAAATCCACAAAAGTCTGTTACACTTTTCCATTGACACTATGTAGATCAATAGGGTAACCCGTGTACGAATTATTTCAATCCGGTGGGCTGTTGATGTGGCCCATTCTTGCCTGTTCGGTTGCCGCTGGGGCGATTATTTGCGAACGGTTTTGGGCATTAGCAAAACGGTCGGTGACGCCTAATCAACTATTAATACAGATACAACAGCTCATTGAGCGGCGAGAGATCGATAATGCGAAAATACGCTACATCGGACAAAGCTCCCCGCTGGGGAGAATTCTCGCTGCCGGTCTGATCAACATGAACCATGGCCGCGAGGTCATGAAGGACGCCATTGAAGAAGCCGGCCGACACGTTGTACACGATTTGGAACGCTACCTGAACACCCTGGGTACGATCGCCGCGATCACGCCGCTGCTGGGACTACTCGGTACCGTGATTGGGATGATCAAGGTGTTCTCAGCCATCACGTCGTACGGCGTGGGCGATCCGACGGTGCTCGCCGGTGGCATCTCAGAGGCGCTGATCACCACCGCGGCCGGTTTGTCGATCGGTATTCCCAGTCTCATATTTCACCGTTACTTTCGCGGTAAAGTGAACGCGCTAACGATCAACATGGAACAGGAAGCCATTCGGCTGGTAGAAGTTATTCATGGAGACCGTGCTGAGCAAACCATCCCGGAGCCGGCACAACTGCAAAACGTCTCATGAGGTTTTCGGATCGGGACGGCGACGACGCCAACATCAATTTGACACCGCTCATTGATGTGGTATTCCTGCTATTAATTTTTTTCATGGTGTCGACTACCTTCTCTAAGGAGTCGCAACTCAAAATTCAACTTCCGCAGTCCTCTGACCAACCCAGCCAAGCACAAGACAATCTGTTAGAAATTCAGATAAGCGCGAAGGGCACGTACGCGGTCAAAGGCCCTGATGATGACACCGCAAAGCAATTGATCAACACTACCCGCGAGACCTTGACGCGCGCTATGAAGCAAGCCACGCAAGGGCGTAAGGAGTTAGTGACGGTGATCCGGGCCGACCGACGAACACCTCACGAATCGGTGATCACGGCTATGGACATCACCCGGCGACTTGGGTATACCAACATTACATTTGCAACCCAACAATCCCTCGAGAACACTGAAAACCCGTGAGCGCCGAGGCTACCCCACGCGGTAGCACCCAACTCTATACCAGGTTACTCAAACATGTCCTCCCGTATAAGGGCGTGTTCACCATTGCGATTGCCGCAATGATTTTTACTGCAGTCACCGAAACCTCGTTTGCGGCGTTACTCAAACCGATCATGGATCGAGGATTCGTAGGTCCTGACCCGGCTTTCATCAGGATGATCCCGTGGTTGTTAATCGCGGTGCTGTTGGGGCGCGCAATTTCCGGTTTTATCGCCAGTTACTCTATGGCCTGGGTGGGAAGACGGATCGTATACGATCTTCGCCAGCGCATGTTCAAGAAATTGGTCTATCTGCCATCCGTTTTCTATGACGAGCGTTCTTCGGCAACATTGGTTTCCAAACTTATCTACGACGTGGAGCAAGCGTCCACTGCGACTACCGATGCGCTAACGTTAATGATCAAGGATACGCTTACTGTGGTCGCGTTACTTGGATGGATGCTCTACTTGGATTGGCAACTGACACTCGTCTTTATCTTCGTCGCACCATTAGTCGCGTACGGCGTAAAAACCGCCGCTGACAAATTCCGCAAGACCAGTGAGCGAATACAGGATTCAGTGGGCGGCATTGGCCATGTGGCAAAAGAAGCCATCATTGGACAACGGGTCGTTAAAACATTTGGCGGACAAGCCTACGAGATCGACGGCTTCCAACTTGCCAACAATAGGAATCGGCAACAATCAATGAAAAAAGCCGCCGTATCTGCAGCGATGTATCCCATGGTCTTGCTGTTCGTCGGTGTGGCGATTGCGGTAGTGATCTATCTTGCCATCAATCGTCCTGCGCCGAACGCGATTACCGCCGGGACATTTGTGAGTTATCTAGGTGCGGTGTTGATGATCATGTCGCCGTTGAAACACCTTGCCAAAGTTAACGAGAAGATCCAAATGGGCGTCGCAGCGGCAAACAGTATATTCACGCTCATAGATGAACCTGAGGAACAAGACCTAGGGATTAGGACGATTGATGAGGCGCGCGGTCATATTCAATACCGCGACGTGTCGTTTAGGTATCAGCGTTCAAATTATAATGTGCTGGAAAATCTGTCCTTTGAAGTGAAGCCGGGCCAAACTGTCGCGCTGGTCGGCTCTTCCGGCACCGGCAAGTCCACAATAGCATCTTTGCTATTAGGATTTTATCGCCCCGATAGCGGTGAAATCTTATTGGACGGTATCGACATTCGGGAGATTTCATTACGCAGCCTGCGCCACAACATGGCCATCGTTACCCAGGAGACCATCTTGTTTGACGACACCATACGCAACAACATCATCTATGGCTATGAAGGTGAGGTATCGGAATCCAGGCTGCGTAATGCCGTTGAGGCGGCCCATGTCGTGGAATTCAGCGACCGACTATCGCACGGACTGGATACGCTGGTGGGCGAACAGGGCATACGTCTATCGGGAGGACAACGCCAGCGCATATCGATTGCCAGGGCACTGTTCAAGGACGCACCCATTCTGGTATTCGATGAAGCGACGTCGTCGTTGGACTCGGTGTCCGAGCGCTTGGTCAGAGAGGCCACTGAAAAACTGCTTGCCAATCGAACCACATTGGTGATCGCGCACCGATTATCCACCATCGAGCATGCCGACCGCATATTGGTGCTGGAAGGAGGGCAGATCATGGAATCGGGTCGCCATCACGAGCTCATCGCCAAACAAGGCAGCTATGCCCAGCTATATGAATCGCAAATGCTCGACAAGGAGCGGCTTGCGGTCTAAATGAAGCGCAAGTGCGGGCGTACGAGATCGAGCCAGAGCCGGGATAGTCCCGCCACTATTCTTGCTAAGTAAATTGGAGGATCGTATGTTGCCGTTTCATGGAAGTGACACTGCGGAGCTCTCCGCTACGTACCATGAATAGTGGCGGGGCGCGTTGGTGCAATTTGCAAGCTAGGCTCAGTGCGCGCATACGCGCCGAGTGGCAACGGCGGGGGGGGCTGGCATGGCTACTGTTGCCACTGGGTCTCGCCTATGGCGCGGTGGCGCGTCTGCGGCGTGCGCTGTATCGAGCGGGTTGGCTACACACGCAACATTTCCCGGTTCCGATTATCGTGGTCGGAAACGTCACGGTTGGGGGTTCCGGTAAGACGCCGCTGGTGATCGGTCTGGTCAATCACCTCAAGGCGCACGGATATCGGCCAGGGGTGGTCAGTCGTGGCTATCGGGGAGCGGCAATGACGTGGCCACAGGATGTGGACGCGGACAGTGACGCCTCTGATGTCGGCGACGAAGCAGTCCTCATTGCCCGGCGCACACATTGTCCGCTGGTGGTCGATCCAGACCGGTGTCGAGCGGTAACCCGCTTGCGCCACGAATATCAATGTGATGTGGTGGTGTCCGACGATGGGCTGCAACACCATCGGTTGGGAAGATGTCTGGAGATACTGGTGGTTGACGGTATCCATCGCTTCGGAAACGGCTTTTGCCTGCCCGCGGGACCGTTGCGCGAACCTGCAACGCGCGTGAATAGTGTTGATTTTATTGTCTGTAACGGGGGTCAGCCAACAAATGACGAATACGGCATGCGCTTGCTGCCAGAAACCCTGACCCGGGTCGCGGATATTTCGACCCAGGCGGAGGCAGAGTCGTTTGTTGATCAAAAAGTTCACGCGGTGGCCGGGATCGGTCATCCCGACCGTTTTTTTCACGACTTGCAGCGCCTTGGGCTAGCGGCTCATGAGCATGCATTTCCCGATCATCACGCGTTTGTGGCGGCGGACTTTGAATTCGGCGATGATCTGCCGGTCATTATGACCGAGAAAGATGCGGTAAAATGCAAGGCCTTCGCGGACTCGCGTATGTGGTTTTTACCAGTCAGGGCGGATCTGGACGAAGATTTCTACCAACGATTTTTATTGCTGCTTCGAGAATATGATGATCGACAAAAAACTGCTTGATATCCTGGTATGCCCCGTGACCAAGGGTCCACTGATCTATGACAAGGAAAAATCGGAGTTGATCAGTAAATCCGCCAGGTTGGCTTATCCAATCCGGGATGGGATCCCGATTATGCTCGAAGATGAAGCCAGGCCGCTAAACGAGGATGAATGGACCCGTTAGCGAAACCACGACAATGGGGTTTGATGTCTTCATACCGGCCCGCTACGGGTCGCTCCGATTGCCTGGAAAACCGTTGATCGAGATCAGGGGCAAGCCCCTGATCCAATACGTTTACGAGTGCGCCCGCTCAAGCTCGGCAGCGCGGGTGATCGTAACCACCGATGATAAGAGGATTGTGGAAGCCGTGCGCGGTTTCGGTGGCGAGGTATATGTCACGCGCGCCGAGCATCCCACCGGAACGGACCGCATCGCTGAGGCCGTCGATGCACTGGGCTTGGCGGATGATCGCATCATCGTGAACGTCCAAGGGGACGAACCGCAAATGCCGGGATCATTGATCAATGACGTAGCACGCACGTTGGTGGATCATCCCCAGACGGTCATGTCCACTGCGTGCCACCCGCTCGCTGCCAGCAACGGTCAAAATGACCCCAATGTAGTTAAAGTGGTGACCGATGCAGATGGATTGGCACTTTATTTCTCGCGCGCGCCGATACCTTGGTCGCGAGAAGGTCAAACTATCCACGCTCAGCGCCATATCGGCATCTATGGATACCGTGTCGGTCTGCTTAAGACTTTTACCCGGTGGCAACGCAGCGAGCTGGAGCAGATCGAGCAGCTGGAACAGCTCCGCGTGCTGTATTATGGGGGGCGAATTATTGTCCACCACACGGCGACGGCACCGGGCATCGCTGTCGATACACGCGAAGATCTCGTAAAATTTGAACAATCCTTAGCTTCGACTTGAGTACGCATATGGTTAGAGTGCTGTTCGTTTGTTTGGGCAACATTTGCCGCTCCCCAACCGCAGAAGGCGTGTTTCGTAAATTGGTGACGGAGCAGGGTATGGAACTCACCATCGATGTCGATTCCGCCGGAACCCACGCCTATCACATCGGGGACCCACCGGATCAGCGTGCGGTGCAAGCCGCCGCATACCGTGAAATTGATCTGACACACCTACGTGGCCGGCAAGCCACTCTCAAGGATTTTGATTACTTTGATTACCTGTTGGCGATGGACGAGGAAAATAGGCGTCACTTACTGAGCATCGCCCCGTCTGATCTAGCCCATAAGGTCCGTTTATTCATGGAATTCTCCAACAGGTTCAACGAACGAGAAGTACCTGACCCCTATTGGGGAGGTGCATCGGGTTTTGATCGCGTGCTTGATATGATCGAAGACGCGGCGCGGGGTTTGCTGGAGGATATTCGCGCACGTCATGAAATATGAATCATGTCGATTGCGCATATCGAAATAGATGTCGGCGCGCAACGGCTAATGGCTTACGATCGGCACGCCAAACTTGTGTTCGACCGTCGGATATCCACGGCCAAGCGCGGGGTGGGTGAACAACTGGGCAGTGAGTGTACCCCCCGGGGACATCACGTCATACGTGCTAAGATCGGTTTTGGTTGCCCCCCCAATACGGTCTTCGAGGCCCGCCGGCCCACCGGAGAAATGTATTCGCCACAGCTTCGCAGGCGCTACCCCGATAGGGACTGGATTCTGACACGCATCTTGTGGTTGAGCGGTACCGAACCTGGGTTAAATCGATTGGGCGTGGTCGACACCATGCGCCGCTATATCTACATCCATGGCGCCCCGGATGAGGACCCGATGGGGCAGCCGAGCTCCCACGGATGCATAAAAATGCGTAACAGTGACGTTATCGAACTCTTCGACAGGGTACCGGCCGGCACGCCGGTATCAATACGCGCTTGATTGGCGCCGACCCCGGCCCATGAGGTGTTGAGCCATGGCATTCGATCTGCCCCTGGGACCGGTGATGCTGGATTTGGAAGGCGATACCGCGCTCACTGTGGGAGACAAAAAGCGCCTGCAACACCCCCTGGTGGGCGGGGTAATATTGTTTAGCCGCAATTACGCGCACCGAGATCAACTTGGCGCGTTGACGCGGCAAATCCACGCGCTGCGGTCACCGCCATTGCTGGTTGCCGTAGACCAGGAGGGCGGACGGGTGCAACGATTTCGCCATGGATTTACCAGCCTGCCATGCGCCCGCGAATATGGTGAACTCTATGACCAGGATCCGGCCGCGGGATTAGAGACCGCGCATCGAATGGCCGCAATCATGGCCAGCGAGTTAATGACGGTGGGCGTAGACCTCAGCTTCGCCCCGGTTCTGGATGTCGCGCAAGCCGCAAGTGAGGTGATCGGCGATCGCGCCTTTCATTCCGATCCCCATGTAGTGTCGCGGCTCGCAGACGCTTTCGTCTCCGGTATGGGCGAGGCCGGTATGGCGGCAGTGGGCAAGCACTTTCCAGGACATGGCGGAGTAAGCGGCGACTCTCATATATGCCTGCCGTGCGATCACCGCACGCTCACCGACCTGCAAACATGCGATCTCGTGCCGTACCGTGACTTAGTAGACCGTCTCGGGGGCGTCATGACTGCGCATGTGTTATTCGATGCCGTTGACGAACATACACCTACGTACTCGCGGCGATGGATAAACGACGTGTTGCGTGGCGAGCTGGGGTTCACGGGTGTCGTTTTTAGTGATGATTTGATGATGCAAGGCGCCGACACCGTTCACGACATCGTCGATCGTGCCCGTACCGCGCTGGATGCCGGATGCAACATGCTCTTGGTTTGTAATGATCTGAGTTCGGTTGACAGGATCTTGTCGAGCTTGCAGGCACCCATGGACCTGTTGTCTTACGAGTGGTGGAGCAACTTGCGACAACCCGTCGCCTGAGCCTGACCTGTATGTTGCACCATGGATCCCGGATGACGGCGAAGGGAAAAGCCCTGCGACTAAGCACAGGAGCGATAAAAAAGGAGCTGGAGTCTATGACTGCGACCCGTTTTTTATCTCCGGAGAGTCTTGAGCGTGTCGCCAAGGAAATGACGACATGTGGTGCGCTAGGTTACTTGGCAAGAGTAGATCCTAGGTGCCTTAGCGCAATATGCGGACTGACTCAATCAGCCCGTTCCATGTATGCTCCGGTGTCAGTATTGACCCTGATCTTATCGCCAATGTTAACAAACGCGGGAACCGTAACGCGCAGGCCAGTCTCGAGTTCGGCCGGTTTACCGGAACCCGCCGCGGTCTGACCTTTGACGACACCTTCGGTATCTATGACCTCGAGTATCACAGTGGCCGGCAATTCAATACCGAGTGGAGAATCGTTGTGAAAATTAACTTGGACCTCGGTGTTAGGGAGCAGATATCGGGACATCTCCGCCAGATCTTCAGAGGGTATATTCATTTGTTCGTAGCTTTCGTTATCCATGAACACATGATTGTCGCCATCTGCATACAGAAACTGCATTTTTCGCGGTTCCACGTGAGCTTTTTCCAGGGTGTCCACGGACCGGAATCGCTCATTTAGTTTGGTTCCCTCGGTGATCTCTTTCATCTCGAGTTGAATGAAAGCGCCGCCTTTACCGGGTTTGACGTGACCTTTTTTCAACACGCGCCACAATTTGCCTTGATGTTCAATCAGATTACCGACGCGAACGTCAAACGCGGATATTTTCACCTCGACATCCCCTATGGGTTGACAAACGCCCGCATTCTAGTGATATCCATACATTGCGGCAACCACGGTTCTATTGAGGCTAAGATAATCGCGTCAGTCGCCGCTTGTTTAACGATAGGTACAATTAGTGATGGTAAATAGTGGCTGGTTCAACCAACAATGCATGCAATGCAAGCGTCTTGCCGCTTACCTGCGGCAGGTACGGCAAGAACATCCAGCCTATCATTGTAAACCTGTGCCACCATTCGGTGATGCGCAGGCCAGTTTCGTCATCGTCGGCTTGGCCCCGGGTAAACATGGGGCCAACGCTTCGGGCCGGCCGTTCACCGGCGACCATGCCGGCATCTTGCTATACGAAACATTGTTTCGATACGGTTTTTCCAATCAACCCGAATCACATGATCAAAACGATGGACTTAGGTTACGAAACTGCCGGATTACCAATGCCGTGAAATGTCTGCCGCCAGAAAACCGCCCGCTGCACGATGAAATCGTAAACTGCAACGGTTATCTCGCAGCCGAGCTCAATGGTATGCGTTCAGGAAATGTTGTGTTGGCGCTGGGGACAATCGCACATAATGCAATATTAAGGGCCCTCAACTTGAGACAATCACAATTTCGGTTTAGCCATGGTTGCCATCATCGGCTCCCGAATGGACTCAATCTGATAGACAGTTACCATTGCAGCCGATACAACACCCAGACCCGGCGGTTGACACCGAGGATGTTCGACCAAGTATTCGAGACCGCGCGTCTGTTGGTGAGCAGTGCTTGATAATATGGACAAATTCGATGCCAAATCATTTGCTGATAGTCTCAGCCACGCGCCGGGTGTTTATGCGATGTTCGATGGCAACGGGAGGCATCTTTATGTGGGCAAGGCCAAAAATCTCAAAAAAAGAGTAGCGAGCTATTTTCGTGATTCCAGCATGCCACCAAAAACCCTGGCCATGATGCGGCATGTGGCACGCATTGAAGTCACGGTAACGCGTACCGAAAACGAGGCGTTGTTACTTGAGAACAACCTGATAAAAAGGTTCAGGCCCCGCTATAACGTCGTATGGCGGGATGACAAAAGCTATCCGTATATACACCTGGACGACAGCCACCCATATCCCAGGTTGGGGTTTTACCGTGGCAATCGCCGCGAGCCAGGGAGCTTTTTTGGTCCGTACGCGAACGCGGGGGCGGTGCGTAGCACCCTTTCTCAGCTGCAGAAGGTTTTTCCGGTGCGCCAATGTGAAGATACGTTCTTTCGCGCGCGCTCGCGCCCATGCCTACAGTATCAGATCAAGCGTTGTTCGGCGCCATGTGTGGGTCTGATAAGTCCCGAGGACTATCACGAAGACGTCAAACAGGCAGTGTTATTTCTGGAAGGAAAAGACAAGACGTTGAACACGTTTCTAGAGGGCAAGATGGAAACGGCATCAGAGTGCCTCGACTTTGAAACCGCAGCCCGTTACCGTGATCGTGTTGCCGCGTTAAGGCGAGTTCAAGAACATCAATATGTAGCCGGCGGCACCGGGAATGTGGATCTGGTCGCACTGCATACCGAACAATCGATCGTCGGTGCCGAAGTGGTGTTTGTGCGCGGCGGACGGCACAGTGGCAACAAGTCGTTCATTCAACCAGTCAATGTCGAAAGCACGTTGCCGGAGATTATGACAACATTTCTTACCCAGTTTTATCTCGATAAGACGGTGCCGAAGGAAATCATCGTCAGACCGAAGCCCGCAGAACAAGAACTGCTGGAATACTCCTTTTCCAGGTTCGCGGGAAAAAAGGTGCGCATTGTAAGCAGCCCGCGAGGCGCCCGGTTACGCTGGTTGGAAATGGCGATGGTGAATGCGCAAGATAGTGTGCGCCGGCATGTAATGGGCCGAACAGGTATATTGCGGCAACTCGAATCGTTGCGACAGTTAATAGATCTGGATCAATCTCCCGGACGCATAGAATGTTTCGATGTCAGTCATACCGCCGGTGAAGCACCGGTAGCGTCATGTGTCGTCTTCGACCGGGAAGGTGCCGTGAAATCCGAGTATCGCCGCTACAACATAAAAGACATCACACCCGGGGATGACTACGCAGCGCTCACCCAGACACTGCAACGCCGATACCGGCACGTGCAAGATGGAGAGGGAAAGTTGCCGGACATTATTCTTATTGATGGCGGTAAAGGACAATTAGCCGCAGCAAAATCAGTATTGGACGAATTACAGATCGTGGGAGTCACCGTTATCGGAGTGGCCAAGGGTCCGCAACGCCAAGCTGGTATGGAGAAATTATTCTTGTGGGGCCATAAGCGGCCCACTATACTTCCTGCCGATTCCTCTGCGCTGCACGTGATCCAAAAAATAAGAGACGAAGCACATCGTTTTGCTATAACCGGGCATCGGCGACGACGCGATAAAGGAAGAGGGCGGTCAACTCTTGAGGATATTCCAGGAATCGGAGAGAAACGCCGGCGTGCCTTGTTACGGCATTTAGGTGGCCTGCAAGAGGTTTCAAAAGCCGGTATCGAGGATTTAGCCGAGGTTCCGGGTATCAGCCCAGCGTTAGCTGAGCGTATCTATGCGTTTTTTCACGACCATTAATGCCCTGATCAAGCCATGCCGATTACCACACCCACCTTACTCACGCTGGTACGCATTGGGCTGATACCGGTGTTTGTCATTGCTTACTATCTGCCTTTTTCATGGGCGAATGCGGTGGCCACGGGGTTATTTATTCTCGCCGGGGTCACGGACTGGCTGGACGGTTACTTGGCGAGGCGCCTGAATCAGCAATCGGAGTTCGGTGCGTTTTTGGATCCGGTTGCGGACAAATTGATGGTCACCACGGCCCTAGTGCTGCTGGTGAGTGATGACACGATCCAGGCATCGGTGATTAATCAGATTGTATTTACCGTGGTCGTCGCAATTATCATCGGGCGTGAGATAGTGGTCTCGGCGTTGCGCGAATGGATGGCGGAGTTGGGTAAAAGAGCGAGTGTCGCCGTCTCGCTGATTGGCAAAGTCAAGACCATGGCGCAAATCGTCGCGATATCGATGCTGATCTACCAGGCACCGGTGTTCGGTTTTTCTATGGCATGGCTTGGGGAAATTCTGTTGTATGTCGCAGCTGCGCTGACGATTTGGTCGATGTTCGTGTACCTGCGTGCGGCCTGGTCCAGTCTGGGCGCTGGCATGTCCTCTAATCCACAGGTCATTTCCGGGGACATCAACGACGACTTGACAGGTTAGAACCACCGCTTACAATTCTTCGTTCCTGCGGGAATAGCTCAGTTGGTAGAGCACAACCTTGCCAAGGTTGGGGTCGCGAGTTCGAGTCTCGTTTCCCGCTCCAAACTTCCTCGCCTGACAGACCGATACATACACTGTTTGTCATTGTATAGATAACGAATAGATAAACTCTGCTGCCGGGCGATCGAAACGCACCTGATCCCTCAGACGTGAATTACCCGCGACACGGCCAAGGCCCGGCGCGATGACCCTGGTTCAAGGGTTGTGCAGCGCGCTCAACTTGAACGTTTCACTTGACGTGCACGGATGTACTCGTACCGCAAGCGCAGGCACGGTCTACGTGTTGTTCCTTAATAGGGTGTGCGTAATCGGAGAGAAACACTTGGTTGTTCGTCGTGTTCGGCCGCCAATCCGGGGGGACTGGGTCACCTCGCCATGAGCTGCACCCTATGGGCATAGTGGCCCAGCGCGCAAAACGCATTCAGAGTCGATATACGAACCTGGAGCCACTTCGGCGGCGATTATGTTGCTGAAGGTGAAACACGGCGTCGGTTATGCCCCGGCTGCGGCACGGTCGAGTCCCGACGACGATGTTGATATCGGTGATGCCGGGGTGTATGGCGACGGCAATTTTTGCCTGTGATTGGATTGTGGCGCTGCATAATCCGGGCTACGCTGAAGGTTGCGGGGCGAGTCGGTATGGTCGCCGGGAGGCATTGACGAAAGCCGGTTTCACAAAGCCCGTCGCGAAGGTATGGGACCTGGGGCCGTGACGCGTGACAGAACATGGCAGATGACAGAGGTGATTTAGCCCGGTGTGGATCAATGGTTGATGACACGAGGTTTAACAGTGCCGACAGGAGGAATCCGACATGTGTAACACGATGCGCTTAATGGTGATAATGAGCGGTGCGCTGTGGGCGGCGGGTATCGCCCACGCCCAGGATATAGCGTCGCCGCCGAATTCGCTGGTGGTGGACGAGACCGGCAAGGTGGGTGTGGGGACGGCGACGCCCAGTTCGCCCCTCCATGTAGTACGCGAAGAGGATGCGATGTTGATGGTGGAGAATACCTCGGCGACGCGGGCGGCACGGGTGATGTTTAAACTGAAGAACAAGGGCAAGGTGCGTTTTTCGATGATTAACGGTAACCGGGCCTGGGACTTTAGCAATGCGGGCAGGAATTTTCAGATCTCCCGCGTGGGCACGGGGGAAGCGGATTTCAAGTTCTTTGATACCGGCAATATGACAATTCGCGGCGCGTTGACGGAGAACTCAAGCCGCGCGTCGAAGCGGGAAATAGAGCAGGTGGATAGCCGGAAGGTGTTAGCCAAGGTGCTGGCGTTACCAATCAGCGAGTGGAGTTATAAGCGCGATGCATCGGTGCGTCACCTGGGTCCGATGGCGGAGGATTTTCGTGCCGCGTTTGGATTAGGGACCGACGGCACGGGGATTGCGACGATCGACACAAGCGGCGTAGCGCTGGCCGCGATACAGGGCTTGAAGGCGGAACAAGACGCGCAGCTTAACGCCTTACGGGGCGAGAACCAATCGCTCAAGACCGAGCTGGCGAAGCTGAAGCGGCTCGTCCACGGACTGGCATCGCAGGATAAGGTGGCAGTAATACGATAATACGCGCCATTAACCGGCGGCCGTCCTCAGTTTCTCACTGACGGGGTAGTGGTCGAGGGATTCATTGTGATTTTTGCCACCCGGACCGGTGGGGTTGGTACATAGCGAAATATCACAGAAAGTTACAGTTGCGGGGATGTATGTGCAGATGAAATCTGCCACGGTATATAAACAAATCAGTGCTATCCCGCGTACGGCCGAGGTGAGCAGACCCCGATGCCTGGGGATAGTTTCCGAAGTGAAGGAAAATTTAAATAGCGAACGGCACAAGAATGCGAAAACTGTTGATTCTCGTCGACTGTCCCGTTGACACCCGGCTCACGCAATCGGTTGTCGCAGCCCGCTGGGATGTGCATATTGCCAACACCGCGGAAAAGGCGCGCAATAAGCTGGAGCAATACAGGTTTCATGTCGGCCTCGCGCTTCTAGACAGCTGCAACGGTGGGCGCATCCCCCCGTGGATCGAAGACATCATCAACGCCCAGAAACATGTGAAGTGGGTTCAGGTGCTTCCACGCGACTGCCTCAAGTCGCCACGTATTGCGCGTCTCATCACCAGCCGGTGCTACGACTATCATAGCCTGCCGATCGACCTGCAGCGGCTGATGGCAACCCTAGGCCATGCCGCTGGCATGGCAGAACTGGCCGCGCAGGTTCACGATTCCTCACGCGGCGGCAGCACGAGACGGCGAATTTTTGGCGACGGCGTTAACGGACATTGAGGCACATGCTGGCCCGCCGTCCGGCATTATCGCGCGGATACCGGTGTCCGCAGCTGTCTGTCCACTCGCCAAATTTTGCCGAACCGGCGGTCGCGGTGGCGCGACAGCCATGACCGGGAAGGGGGCGCAAATTCCGCCGCCGGTCGGCGCTGCCATCGACCCCACAATCACCGTCTCAATGCGCGGTCATAATGGCGTATCTGCCACGGGCGCGTAATCGCCAGCGGTGAACTGAGGGGTATGCCGCGGCGCATCACGGTCGATGCGCGATCGCTGCCGCCGTCTGAGGTGTTGCGACGGGCTACTTGGCGGTGCCTACATCGATTACCTAAATCAATCCTTTTTGGTCTGGGAAGTGGAACAATGTCACAGTTTTTTCTCCGAGTATCAATCAGACGGACCCGTTTATCACGTAATAGTGGCATCCCACCTGCCATGTCCTAAGTTAGGATTAAGACATTTAAATATTCACCAACCGTTCCCTCTCCCAGACAGACCCCCATGTACGAGACCCCGCTTTCGCGGGGTTCTCTTTTTGTAAGGAGGTCGCGGTTGTTTCCGGTAAATCTTCGATAGATGTGTTGGCGTAACGTTGACAGTCACCCTAACTAGTAGCCGTTAATGAGGTAGCCATTATGATACGCGTTCGTCAACAAGTCAGTTGTCCTCCTACAGTGGACTTGGATCCGGTGGCGACCTTGTTTGCAGCTGCGCCATGCACACGCGCTGATAACTTGAGGTCGGCACCACTGCCCGATTGCCGCGCCCCTGGTCTACGGCGAATCATCGACTCTTATCCGTTGGAGTCAACCGCCCATCGATTACATTTGCATGGTTCTCAAACCTGGCTAGATTAGTGGGTATCCCTGGTTCGGGACACCTTCCTCAGACACCCCCACCCGGTATCCGAATCAGGACATTACCCCCCCCCGAGTACTTCGGGGGGGTTTTTTTTATCGCCTCGATCCTCAAACGGTTGTCGCGGGACGCATTCATCCCGCTGCCCATATCAAACCCGCGGGGGCAAATCCTTATATCAAAGCTTGGTTTGCTACGGGTTCATGATGCAGTCAATGCCTGCAGTTCCAGACGCCGATGTTTCGACGTTGTGGAGCCATTGGCGCACGCCACCAGCAATGCAAAGTAGAGCAGGGTCTATACTTATAATAGATGGATTGTTAACACGCGACTCACTAATGACCCCAGAAAATCGACGAGTTCAACGATTTGCGAAACGCCTCGCGGTGGTGGTGCGGGATATCGATTTATATAGCATCAATCTATCCGCCTCCGGAATGCAGATTGCCGTCCCGGCAATGGAGATGTTCGAGTTTACAGCTGACCTTGATGCGAGACTCATGAATGCAACCATCACTTTACCGGATCATCAACGCATAACGGCGACTTGCCAGGTAGCCTACGTCTCGCAATACGGCGACGGATATCTCATCGGAATGCATTTTAAGAATTTTCTGGATGATGGCCTGAATCAACTGTTGCGCTTCATTGAGTACGACGCAGGGCCACAATACTTACCGGCGCCGAGGCGGAATCAACCCGCATCATTGTCCTCGTGACCAATAAAGAAACACCATAGTACATGGGGGATAGTCCCCCGGCTAAGCTCATTTGGTGTGGTCGGCAAACGATTTTTAATTCCACCCACTACTAGCCCACACGCTGCGCCCAAGCGGCGAAAAGCAACACCAATGGATTGTTTAAACAGGGAGATTCGGTTGGTGTTCAGTATGACACTTTAGTATCCGGGAAATCGCTCATCCCGGCCCTGGCTCGATCGCGAACGCCTGGACTTGCGCTGCACTCAATCCATAGCTAGGGCGATGGATTTCGGTTCAGCGTGGTTAGCCGCCCGATTCCTTGGCCTGGTTGCGGAATCGTTGGGGCAATATGCGGGCTAGCTGGCGCGGTCCCACGCCTAAAAATAAACGGGACAATTTATGCGTAATTAAATGCATAAAAAACAGATAGTTATAGATTATTATCCTAGGTGACGCAGGGGCGTTGGGCTCGGCAGCAGGGTGACGCAACCGCGCTCAAGCTCGAACCGCGCCGACGGGTAGACCTTGCGAATACGCTCGGCAGCCTGCCGGAAGCGCTTCTTGAAGTCCCGCAACCCATCAACGCTGGTGGGATAACCAGCTCCGAATTGACTCTGTAATGCCTCCCACGGGATCGAAGTCTTACGTTCGAGATAACTATAGCGATAGGAAAGATAACAGTAGATGTCGAGCGACATCGGCGATTGTTTGAGCTCCCGCAGGGCTCGCATCGACACCGGATTAGGATGTTCGATGAGCTCGTTGAAAAAGTCTGTGGACAACCGTACTGTGGAGCCCCATAACGCGGTTTGGTCAGGCTTTTTAGGGTCCCACCACAAGTTATAATCTTTTGCGACCAGCAATTGCGCACCGAGATCCACGTCCTGATCCGTGTAATGACAAGATATGGCCGAGGAAAACAACCGCACCATCTGTTCGCGGAGGCGATGAATCGTACCCCATCTTCCGCCGGTCGGCAGTAAACCGAGTTCGGCCATGAATCCAGATAATGTCGGCCCAAACTCCAGCAGGGGATCACCGGTCTTTACCGCCTCAGTTGTGATCCACGCAAGAAGCAGCCGGGGGTAGCTCCCAAACGGAAGACCGATACCCGATACATCTGCAATCGTTACTGTCAGCATCCCGTTGGTGCGCCGAAACAACGATTCGCTAACGCGGCTGTGTGGTATCGCAGCCTGGGTCAGCACCCGCGCCATGTAACCCGTGACACCGGCGGCGCGTGCTGTATCAGCTTCCAATGCCAGCGCCTCCCGTACTAGATTATCAATGTCTTTCTTCGAGCGCCCCATAGCGACTCTTTAGCGGGAGTGAACGTAGCAGTATGTCACGGAACCCGGCTAATCGAAAGGAGCATAATCATAAAATTAGGGATAGATTTGTCGTGGGAGTCGCATACCGAGCACTGCAGCACGAACCAGCAAATACCGCGCAACGCGTGCTCCAGCTGGAACTGTAACGCGCAACCGGCTTATGGTACAGGGTATGCGCGCGGAAATGAGACTGTCAGTCATGACTAACAAACAGCGCGAGATCAGAAAACTGATATTCGCCATGGTGTCTGCCATCGGGTGGTCGCAGCTGCATGCTCAGAACTATGAGGTGGTTAACGCATCCCTGTTGCTGAAGGGGTGTTCCGCCTATGAGCGTACCAGCAGGGGTACCGGCAACTTTTCCGGAACCCCCAAAGAGGTAGCCGATGCAACCGGATGTCAAGGGTGGATTATTGGTGTTTTCCACGCCTTATTGAAGGCAGACTCGGCTCAGTTGTGTTGGCCTCACGATACTACCGTCAAGTGGGATCAAATGGTAAGGATATTGTTGGAGTATCTGAAAACCCACCCGCAGCGGCTACACGAAGACTCGGTGACGCTTGCCCGCGACGCGTTCCAACAAGCGTTCCCATGTCCACGCACTGACGTTGCTTTTTACCAAACTCGCTTGGCAGACCTCGGCTACGACCCCGGCCCAATTGATGGCAATCTAGGAGGCCGCACGAAGGCTGCCATCCGTGCGTTCCAGCGGGCTCGTGGTCTACCGGTCACCGGGGAATTGTCTTCGGGTGTTGAGACTGCGATTCGTGACGATATGTGGGATAGCAAATATAGATCGACCATTGGGAAACGGGACAAGAATAACAACCATTGAGTTGACGGTGATATAAACATAATTTCCAACCAGCGCCGTGCACAGTAATAGAATTACAGCTGGCAGGGACTGCAGAATGCCCCCCTGGAGCTTGTGCCTGGTTGCGCAAATAGGCATAATTCTGCCCCCCTCAGCGCATGTTTTTCTTGGAAAAACAGCTCCTTGTCAAGGTCGTTGTGGGTTGCTCAGTTCGCATCACATCAACCGCCTCGGATTCATGCAGTTGGGAGAATTTTAGATTCCGAAATTGATTCTCTTTGCGGTATTTTTGGCTGGGTGGCAGAGTGGTTATGCAGCGGCCTGCAAAGCCGTGAACGTCGGTTCGATTCCGTCCCCAGCCTCCAACCGCATCGGCGGTTGTAGAGGTCACCGATTGCAGCTTGCGGCCCGGGTGGCGAAACTGGTAGACGCAAGGGACTTAAAATCCCTCGGATTAATATCCGTGCCGGTTCGAATCCGGCCCCGGGCACCATTATAAAAAATCAAC
>CALZGZ010000347.1 GCA_945787105.1 uncultured Gammaproteobacteria bacterium | reverse complement strand
GCTAGCTATGCGTTTCGCTCCAGCGCGGTGCTCGTCCTCGCACAGCAGAGGGCTTGTCCCCGCACAGCAGGGGGTTCAGTCGCCCGATCCTTCGACTGTGCTCAGAACAGGTCTCTTCGCCAGGCTCCGCGATCCTTGGTGCAATATCCCGCCCCTAGTTTTTTAATTTCCCATTGCGGCGTCCAACCGCCCGATCCTTTCGCCAACGCCCAAAATCGTTGAGGCAATATTCTAGCTAAAGTTTTGTCCGCGACGGTCGTAGTAAATAGTCAAAGCCCTAAGACGCAATCAACACGATGCTGCCCGATCAGTACGTTTCGTGGAATCATGCCGTGCGCCGGTGCTATCAGGAGAAGTGGGGGCAAGTTCAAAAGTTATTCCAGGAATGGCTCAAGCGCCGATCAGACACTCGCGAGGAGTGCAAAATCGTATCCGCCGCTGTCGAAACAATCGTTGACCACACCGATGCGAGAATGCGATGTGTGAGCGCTTATAAGAAAAGGCTTAGAGTCGGCGTGAGATTTCTGCTGCAACACATCGAAGCACTCGTGGACGAACTGCCCGGAGCCGTCGCGATCAATCGGAAGGCCTACGCGGTTGACCCGATGGTGAACGCCATTTTTGTCAACCGCGAAGAGATTGGGAAAATCTTCGGTCACGCGCGCGAGCTGAGCAGGTATTTCTCATCAGAGGCGTCGAATGGCTTGTCCGAGGCCTACGCCATTCTTGTCGTTACAAAAAGGGAAAAGAACACATTCGGAGTTGCCTTGCAGGGAAAAATCGTGGTACGTGATGTGCAGCAAACTACGGCGAGCTTTACGGATCACGAGGTATTGGCTCCCCGCTCGACCGAACAACAGGTTCGGGAGGTTCTCAAAGAAACGCTAATGAAGGACGTTGCGGCCTATCTCCACGCCTCTTTGCCACGAGTATTATTGCGGACAACGCGAAGCCCACGCAATGAACAATTGTTTTGTAGCGGTATAGACTTAAAAAACCCCGCCTCATATCTTGAAGACCTGACTGCTACACTGAGCCGTCCGAATGAGTTGCTGAGACTGCGGCAAACCAGACTGCGAATATCTAAGTTGGGAGTGGTTGTACCACAGCATGATACGGTGGCGGTCAACGACATTTTGTGCAACGAAGTCAGTGTCGGCGTTTTACCTACAAGGATATTTACTCTGGTGCGGTATCCGAAAGACGAAATGTTGCCAACCTGAGTATTTGTCGCACCAAGGTTATCCCGCACATCACACCAACGCGGCGAGACAGAACCAGCAGCTTGCTTGAATTAGCAGTCTGTCGGACTTAGGGTAAATCTACTGCGGCGGCGGGAAAGTCGGCTCACTTTAACGATTTCTCTCGTTAAATAGCTCACTATTCGCCTCGATAAATCGTCAAACTGGTCTCGATTTCCCACCAGCCTCGCTAAGATCACCAAAGTCCGACAGACTGCTAGGCGGTTCGATGAATGCCTGCCATACCACTTTGGAATGCCGGTGTGCGCCCGTGCCAGCGCCGGCCTGTTCAAGCGAATGAGACTTGCAGCGTGCGGTCCCGCCTCAACCAATCTTCTAAATATGCGACGGTTAGATCCAGGTTGGCCTCCGCCCCAGGAGACAGCGTCTCTTCGAACTCGCCGAAGGCGTAGCCGCGGATGCCGATGACGTAGGCGTCGGTGCTGACGTTGTAGAGCGTGTTCGCGAGCGTCACCACGGCTTGGGGCGATAGGCTGTGGCTGCCGATCGCACAGCCTTCATCGGGGCGCACCGGCGCCACGAAAAACGGCGCTTCACCATGGAGCGCGGCATCCACGAACACCGTACTCGCAAACCCCGCCACGGTAAGCGCGTCCTCCATGGTCAACTGGTAGTTGGCTTCTGCCCGAACGCCGGGAAGCTCGAACGCGGCGATGCGCCTCGCGCAGGCGGGGCCAAGGCCGTCGTCCTGTCGGCCGGGGTTGCCGTACCCGATCACCAGCGTGCTTCCGAGCGGCAGTTCGCGGGTAGCCATGCCTACTGCCCGATACGGTCCTGATCCACGTATTGCCCGTTGCGTTGCAACAGCTCGCCCTCGGCATCGAACAGTTCGACTACCAGCGGCATCTGCCCCAGGGCGTGGGTGGCGCAGGAGAAACAGGGATCGTAGGCACGCACCGCAACTTCCACGTGGTTCAATAGGCCCTGGGCGATGCGTTTCTTGCCGCTCAAGTATTTTCTGGCGACGTCCGTGACCGCACGATTCAAGCCCGAGTTGTTGTGCGTGGTGGAGACGATGAGGTTGCAGTAGGTCACCTGGTCGTGCTCGTTGATCTTGTAATGATGAAACAGCGAGCCGCGCGGCGCCTCGATCACACCGATCCCTTCCTCCCTTCTGGATCCGGAGGCCCGAAGGTCCGTGCCCTGCAGGTCCTCGTCGACCAACAGTTCGTGGATCTTCTCGACACAGTGCAGCACCTCGATCATGCGCGCCCAATGGTAGGCCACGCTCATGTGGTTAGGTTTACCCGCGGACAGCGCGCGAAACTCCTTGTACTCCTTATCCGCCAGCGGCGTATCGATAAAGCTGACGTTGTTCAACCGCGAAAGGGGGCCTACGCGATACCAACCGTCCAGATTACCCCTGCTTTTGATGAACGGGAACTTCATGTAGGACCAAGGACGCACTTCCTCCATGATGTAGTCGTTAAACCGCGTGTATTCCAACTGATCGAAGATGACATTGCCGCTCGCGTCGATGGCGCGCAGATTGCCATGATACAAATCCAGGGCGCCGTCCTCGCGGACCAGCGACAAGTGGTTGGAGTTAAAGTTCGCGAACCGCGATACCTGTAACAGGTGTTTCAAGGTATAGCTTTTCGCGATCTCCACGGCGTCCTCGGCCCAGGTCGTCATACGCTCGATGTCTTGCAGCAGGGCGTCCCGTTCTCGAATCGTGAGGTGTTTGTTGATACCCCCGGGGATCGCGCCGGTGCCGTGGATTTTTTTCCGGCGGTGTGTTGAATGACTTCCTGACCGTACTTGCGCATCGATACACCGCGCTTGGCGAGCTCGGGGTGGTCCCGGATAACGCTGAATAGGTTGCGTTTTTCTACCGGGGCGTCGAATCCGAAGAGCAGATCCGGGGAACTCAGATGAAAGAAATGCAGCACGTTACTCTGCATGATTTGTCCGTAGTGCATCAGCCGCCGCATCTTTTCCGCGGTGGGGGGCAGCAGGTCCACACCGACGATGGCGTCCATCGCTTTCGCTGCGGCGAGGTGGTGGCTGACCGGACAGATGCCGCACAGGCGTTGAACGATGACCGGCACTTCCCACAACAGCCGGCCAACGACACTGTGGCTATACGTTTTTTGCGCATGATTGTTCGCTGTCCTCGGCGTCCTTTGCTCGCTCACCTCGCGGTCGCGAACGGCCTCTGCGGCGTGGCGCTACGATATCTGTGCCGATTGGTCGCCGGTCGAACTGACGTTCTCCAACGGCCGCGAAATAGCCCTCCCGTTTGCGGATGATGCAACCGACCGGGCACACTTCCAGGGACATCGCGTAATCGTCAATCGAGGCATCGGTGGCGGCCAGATTCTTGGCGTTGACACCGATGCGTTTGTGTATGCCGCGGCCGACGTACTCGAACACGTTCTTGCCGTCCACGTCCCGCGAGGCGCGAATGTAGCGGCCGCAGAGTATGCAACGGTTGTTGTCCAGGGCGATGTCCGGATGCGACGCGTCCACCGGGCGTACCGGCTGCAGATACGGATACTTGGTGGCCTGGGAAATCCCGAGGCGATAGGCCATCGCCTGCAGTTCGCAACGTCCGCTGGCCTCGCAGATCGGGCACAGATGATTGCCCTCGTGGAACAGCATGCGCACCAGATCGCGGCGGTAGTTCTTGATTTCCAGAGTGTCGTTTTCGACTTTCATTCTCGCTTCCGCCGGTTGTGTGCACGCGGCGACGGGGTGCTCGTTGGCCTTCACCGTACACACGCGGCAACTACCCTGCGGAACCAGGCCCTCAACATCGCACAGGCGTGGGATGTAGACGCCGGCGTCGTCGCAGGCGTCCATGATGGTCTGTCCTGCGCGAGCGGCGACAGTTTCGCCGTCGACAACGATGTCAAAGCGGTGCTTCATTCGTCGCTTCCATAGGTCGCGTCATAAATCAGAGAGCGGCGTTTGGCGATGGTCCGCGCCTCGTCCAACGCACCCTGAATGTCGAAGCCGGCCTCCAAGCCTCCGGAGCGTTCTTTCAACAGCGCGGAGTACACCAGCGGAAAGTGCTTCATCGTGGACAAAATCGGATTTGGGGAGGTGTGTCCCAGACCGCAGCGGCTGGTGGCGATAATGGTCTTACCCAGCTCGCTCAGGTAATCTAGGTCGCTCGGCTCACCCAGTCCGCGCATGATCTTTTCCAGGGCCTTTTTCATGAACACGTTGCCGACCCGGCACGGGGTGCAGTAACCGCAGCTTTCGTCGATAAAGAAATCCATGTAGTAGGCGACGATTTCCAAAACGTTTCGTCGGCTGGAAAAAGTAGTAATGGCACCGGCGGTGGACAGGTCCTCAAAGCACACACGGCGCTGGAAATCGGTGCGGCCGATCATCTCGCCGCTCGCGCCTCCGACCTGGACCGCAGCGGGATCCTTGGCCCCGGCCCGGTCGAGCACCTCAGCGACACTCACGCCGAACGGCACTTCGTAGATCCCCGGTCAGGTGCAGGCCTTTCTCCGCGGGGTGTTTGTTCAATAGAACAGGGCCTGCCTGGCGTATGTGGTGCTTGACCATGGATAAAATCATCCGGTGGCCATTGTTGCCGTCGCCGGTCCTGGACACCAAGGCCTTGGGATCGCGCGTTTTTTTCAGGGTCCGCACGATGCCTTTTACCTTGGCCGGGGTCAGATTGGTGACGACGACCTGGTTGATCAATGCGGCCGGTGCCTGGTCGCACATGCCGATGCAGGGGGTGAGTTCGAGCGAGAACAAGTTGTCGTTGGTGGTATCCCCGACCGCGATGCCCAGTGCGTCTGAAAACGCCCTCGCGACCGGAAATATTCCGGCGTGGCGATCCACGATGTCGTCGCACAGACGGACGATGATCTCGCCCTTACGCACACTGGAAAAGAAGGCATAAAAGCTGACGACGCACTCCACTTCGACGCGGTACGTCCCGGTGCACTCGGCGATCAGCGACATGGCCTAACCGTTGATGCAACCAATGCGATCCTGGACATACCACAGGATATCGATCATGCGACGCGAATCGTTGCGAAAGCGCGCACAGGCCTGAATGATAGTTTTACGTTACTTGATTTCCACATTCCTTCCATACGAATGGAGTGTTCACATGTATAACCCGGTCGTGGAACCGCGTCGACGCGCGAACGTCCATCCGCGTCATCGTAATCATCCTCACCTCGTGTATCAATACGGCGTTAATAACGGGGAATTTAACGATTGTCCATTTTTATCGGTGGCGCAGGATCTGCGACTCAATTTAAGCATAGTTGTGCAGCAAGAAGAACGCATCCGGTACGCAGGGCATACCGTTATCCGCTGCAAAGCGGATGAGACGGTGTGGATTCAATCCCAGGGCCTGGGTCGCCAGCTCAACGCGAAGTATGAACCACTTGTTTTCTTGCGGGAAACTGGCCCGGAAATGGCTCTGTGGACGGTTGTCTCGGTTGCGCAATCATCGTTGCCACGCAATCTGTCATGATATCTTTTCTAAATCGGTTTTTCGGGGTTCACCGCGCTCGAACACGAGAGCACTCGTACGATGTCGGGGCAACATCGCCTCGCTGCGGTACAAAGTGAGATGACGCGTTACAGGGCGGTTTCGTGCGGCGGCGCCCCGGCTGGATGCGGGTCAGGTCGTGACGATTCAGCCATGCGCGGCAGCGGCCACCTTCACGGCACCGCCGCTCCAACTTGTACCGCACCGCTGATGGTGGGTCCCATTAAGGCCGGATCACAGGTGGCGTCCGTGCCGCCGTAGCCCGTATCCGGTCAATTCATTCTAGAGTATTCAGGTAACTCACGCCGCCGAGCTGGCCCATTTGTTTGCGGATCCACTGCGCGCGGCCGCGCACGTAAGGGGACGGTCGGCTGATATCGAGCCTTCGCGGATTAGGCAACACCGCAGCCAACAACGCCGCATCGTTGGCGCTCAACCCGGCTGCCGATTTGGCCAGGTAACGTGCACTCGCCGCCGCCACCCCGAACACGCCAGGTGCGAACTCGGCAACGTTCAGGTAGACCTCAAGAATGCGTTGCTTTGACCACAGCAATTCGAGCACCACCGTAAAATACGCCTCCAGCCCCTTGCGCAAGTAGCTGCGGCCGGGCCACAGAAACAAGTTCTTGGCCACTTGCTGGGTGATGGTACTGGCACCGCGCACACGAGTTCGCTGTGTGTTTTCCTGTACGGCGCTCTTTATCTGTTGGAAATCAAACCCCCAATGGTGAGGAAACTTCTGGTCTTCGGCGGCCATCACCGCGAGTGCCATGTGGGGAGAGATCCGTGCCCAGGGAGCCCAGCGGTGCTCAATCCCAACATCACAGTTACCAGACAAATACTGCGTCCGCAGCATAAAGGCGGTGGTGGGTGGCGGATACCAGCGCAGCACCCACACCACAGATACGGAGCCGATAATCGCCACAGATACGAGTTTCAACATCGCGCGGCCGAGACCGCGACGCTGGCGTCTAGATTTCGCTACCATACCTGCGCAAACGACTCATTATCCCAAACTGCTTACCACACCGGCCGGTTAGTGTTGGTGTCTGCAGTCTAAAAGAGACACACCACTTTGGCGAGTCATACCCATTTTAGCGGTGGGATAAGCGCCTAACGAGACAGCGCATAGTGCGCAGGATCCGTAATCCTGGCGATTGTTGCCCAAAAGCGGATACCATAGAGGTAACGAGTCGACAGACCAGCGGCCTCGTTGGGCAGTATTACCCACGAACCGGGTCTATCGGTGAACTGCCCCGGTGAGCGGTTGGACTACCCCAAAGTGGAACCGTCTTGGTGCAGTTGAATATCATGAATTCTCGCCGACTGGGTTAATTGCTTAACCGGGCGAGTAGGGGTTGAACTATGAGAACACGAAACTCGCTGCCACAACTGTGTACGTTGATGCTTGCAATAGTGACGTGGTCAGCGTCTCCCTCGCATGGGGCCGACGCGACGATGGTCGGGGTATATGAAAACTGCCAATTCGTGACCGGTAGCGTGTTTGTGGAAGGTGACGATTTGTCTGTTGAAGAGAAGGCAAGTGCTTCAGCGGCAGTGGAGTCCGCCATAATCCGTTACGGCTTTGAAGGGGCGCTGCCCTACGCCAGCAGGGCCCTGAAACGCTACGGTATTCAAGCAATCAAGATCAACAGACAAGGTTTTGACGGGTGCGGCAACATCACCAGCGGTAAATTTGTTCAAGCAATCGGTAACTATTGCGGCGATCGCCTGGTCAGCGCCGAGATACGGGTCGACGGAAAAGTCATGGTCAAGAAAACCGGCGGCCTATCGTCCTTCGAGGCGTTCGTTGATGACTCGTTGATAGAGTTGCGGCGTCAGGGGATCTGGGATCGCCCGCGTGTTGAAGTCAACAGCGAAGGTACGTGCGAGCCCGCTGGTCCCGCTAATCAGGGTTAAACATGTTGGTTGCCAGCCGTTAACGTATACAGCAAACCTTTGTGCGGCAACCCACGCACAGAGCAGAAGCCCACGGCCAATCCAGTCCTGGGGATCAGGAGATCCCGGCACGGACGCGGTTGAGTGCCATAGCGCTCAATCGCTGTGCAGCTGAATTTCGCGGCGCTGACGAAGGCCTGTTGCTCTAACTGATTCTTTACGCCGATGCTTGGTGTTACCAGCATCCGGCGGCGGTTAAAAAAAGGCCGGCGGCCGACACGGGTCGGCCACCGACCCACTACCCCACCTATCCGAAAGGCGGGACAACACAACTACTAAGGATTTGACTTCCGGCGATGGCCGGAACTACCCCTACCCGAAAGAACTACTAACGATAAGTATAGACCAGCGCGAGGAAACAGAAAGATCACTCAGTGTGCAGCATCGCACACCGGCCTCGCGCCATTGTTGGTCCTAGGGATTATTCCGACTACACTCTAGTTTATGGATCTCAATCCGCCCCCGGTCGTTAACACCGGGAGCAGATGAGGTGAAGTATACGGAGTGCGCTGAGTCTGTCGTCATCTATATCCAACCGCGATTGACCAGAAACTGCTGCATTGTCCGGATATCACGAGTAATCTTATGAGTCTCACTGTGGGGGTGAGATATGACAGAACGCGAAGATCGAAACCGTGCAGACGCCGCGGAACAGATAGTTATTTCGTCTAAGTATTCTGGTTCTGAGCGCCGCAGAAGGGAACGACGTGGAAGATCCGATCGCCGGGATTTGCACCGGACAGACGGCAAGGTTTCGCGACGCTCTGGCAAGGGCCGCAGGCGGGGCGAGAAGATCGGTCTATTCCTCAGGGACGTGGCCAAGAAATAGCTTACGCCGCGCGTCGCCAGCCGGCTTCCGCGCCTACCCCGCCATGCGGGTGAGAAGGTGAGTGTTCAGGTAATCGTTGGTATCGACATTACTGGCGCGGATCACTGCGAGCAGTATAGGAAACAGGAGCCCCAATCGTTGCATAGATACGGGGTGCGCTTTGTCGGCCCCAAAATATGACCACAGAACCAGTCAACCAACTGTGCGTGAATTGCCGGACTGCCTGGCGTATGGCGGGCCTGCCCAATCCCGGTGAGGAAGCGAAGGCCTCCCTGGCTCAGGCGTCTCGTGCCACGCGGCGCTTCGCAAGCCGGATCGCCACGTAGATACCGGCGAATATCAAGCTGATACCGACGAGGTGAAAGAGCGCCAAACGTTCCCCCAGGAAAATAATTGCCAATCCAGCAACGAATACCGGGGTCAAATTGACGAATAGACCTGCCAGGTTTGCGCCACCAGCATGAACCGCATGATTCCAAAACACGTACGCCAAAACCGAGGGGAAAACACTCACGTAGCCCAACATGAGCACGGCAGCGTGGTCCAACACAAAGGTTCTCCCATGCATCAAGTCCCAGGCATAAAACGGAATGATGCCGATGATACCCAATACGATCAGCACGGTTAAAAGGCCAACCTGATCGATATCTTCAGGCAAACGCTTGAGGAGCACCGAATACAGCGCCCAACCGAGTACTGCAACCAGAATCAAGCCGTCCCCGACATTCACACTGAGATTGAGCAGAACCTCGATGTCAGCACGGCTGATAACATAGAGCACCCCCACCGCAGCTAAAACAGCACCGCCGTATTGGTATGCGTTGGGTTTTTCGTGGCCGGTTAATGTCGTTAACAATAAGATGATGATCGGCAACGAAGCGCTGATGATGCCGACATTGATCGCCGAGGTCCAATTCAACGCCCAATATTGGAAGGTGTTGTAAACAGTGACGCTCAGAAAAGCGATCACTATCAAATACGTCCAATTGTTCCGGTAAAAATTCCACTGCCGGCACACGGCGCGGAATCCAAACGGCAGAATTATGAACAAGGCAATAGCCCAACGCCAAAAAGACAGGGTAAACGCCGGAATGTGACCGCTTGCGATCTTGCCCACGATGGCATTGCCGGCCCAAAAAAACACACACAAGGTCAGTAATAAATGGGGAGGCGGAGACATTAGTGATGTATAGCCTTATCGATGGACACGAAGCGTAGTATCGACCTGTATTCGAACCGGTAATGAAAATGAGCCGCGATCTTCACTATCGCACGGACCCGCGTCAAGCCGCTAATCAATTATGCACGCTGATGCTGATCGCAGTTGGCACGAGCAGACTGACGAGCAATACCTCAAATCACACGCGCTTTGATTACGGATTACGTCGTGCGCGCCGGGATGAAAGTGAGTGAAGGATTGCACGCAAATTCGACAATCCACCTGAGTTTATTTATCGTACCGACCCTCCTAATTAACAACGTGATGTGGTAAATCATCGTGGGTCGGTAGCACAACAATGAGATGGAGAACCGGTAGACGCAGCAGCAATATTGAGGATCGTCGTGGTCGCAGAGCGACTCGCGGCATGCCGCGGGGCATCAAGCTTGGTGGCGGACTCGGCCTGTTGGCGTTGGTGGCAGTGCTGTTTCTAGGCGGGGACCCCACCCAGATCCTCAACATGCTCGCCGGTGGTGGCTCGATGAGCCCACCACCGCAGCCGCAACAGGCCCCGCGCCCAGGTACCGACGAGGGGGCGGAGTTTATGTCCGTGGTGCTGGCTGATACCGAGGATACCTGGAATGCCCTGTTCAGCGCCGCCGGGGCACGGTATCAACCACCCAAGCTAGTGTTGTACACCGATTCCGTACAATCCGCGTGTGGATTCAGCTCGGCGGCGACCGGGCCGTTTTATTGTCCGCCCGATCAGAAGGTCTACATCGATCTGGGTTTCTTCCGGCAGTTGCGGCAGTTCGGCGCATCCGGGGATTTTGCCCAGGCGTATGTCGTCAGTCATGAAATCGCCCATCACGTTCAGAACCTGTTGGGGACCTCGCGCCAAGTCAGGCAATTGCAGGCCCGGGCCTCGCAGTCCCAGGCCAACGCCCTGTCGGTGCTCACCGAGCTGCAGGCGGATTGCTATGCCGGAGTATGGGCGCATCACGCGCACACACAACGGCGTATTCTCGAACGCGGTGATGCCGAGGAGGGCCTGCGCGCCGCAGCATCGGTAGGAGATGACCGCATGCAGCAGATGGCCGGCCGGCGTATTCAACCGGAGTCCTTCACTCACGGTTCCGCGCAACAACGCATGCATTGGTTCCGTACCGGCCTAACCACCGGCAGACTGGACGCCTGCGACACCTTTGCCCGGACCAGCCGCTGACGCGGAAACTAAAACCCTCAACCGCCGCCCACGGCGAGTAATCGAGGACTCCCGGCACACAGCCGATGGACACAAGCGTTTTCCTGCTGGTACTTGTCGCGGCGTTACTGCACGCGGTTTGGAACGCGGCCGTTAAGCTCGACGACGACCGGCTGGGGGCGATGGCGGTTTTGGTCCTTGGCTGCGGCCTGCTCGCCGCGCTTGCTCTGCCGTGGGTGGATCATCCAGCACCCGCCAGTTGGCCATTTCTCGCCGCTTCTTTGGCCTGTCATTTCGGCTATAAAGTAGGCCTGGTGCGCGCCTACAGCCACGGTGGCTTTGCCCAGGTCTATCCAATCGCGCGCGGCGTGGCGCCCTTGCTGGTGACCCTGTGGGCGGTTTACTTGTTTGGAGAACCGTTAACCCCGGTGCAAGTCGCCGCAATCGGCGCCGTGATAATTGGCGTGTTAATCCTCGCGCTGCGCGGCCCTGGTGTTTTGATCCACCACCGGCGCGCCGTGGGCTACGCGTTGCTCACCGCGCTGTTTATAAGCGGCTACACTGTGTTGGATGGCATCGGTGTGCGCCATGCCGGGAACCCGCATGGTTATGTCGTGTGGTTGTTCATCCTCGACACCATTCCCTTTTTATTACTGGCGCTTGGCATTCACAAGACACAAACCGTGGCGATCATGCGGTCCAAGTGGCGGCTGGGTCTCATCGCCGGCGGTATGTCGCTTGCCGCTTATTGGTTAGTGGTGTGGGCGATGAGCCTGGGTTCGATACCGGTGGTCTCGGCGTTGCGCGAAACGTCCATTGTATTTGCGGCATTAATCGGCATTTTTCTGTTCAAGGAGCCGATGGGCGCCCGGCACATCGCGGCCGCGGTATCGGTCGCCGCCGGCGTTATCATCCTGCGCGCGTATTAGCCCGCATATTGGACCAAGGATCCCGGATGATGGCGACGGGATCGGGCGGCTGGTTTCCCCTGCTGTGCGGGGACAAGCCCCCTGCTGTTCCCCTGCTGCGCGGGGACAGGCGCTGCGCTGGAACGAAATGCACAGCCGTAGCTATGGATTGAGTGAAGCGCAAGTCCCGGCGTTCGCGACCGAGCCAGCGCCGGGATAGCCCCGCCCCTGATGTTGCCAAGCAATTTGGGGCATCGAATTCGCCAGTTCACAGAACAAACGGCGTGAGCTGACTCGGTGTATTACCAACAACAGGGGCGGGACGCCTTGGTGCAATGTGCGGGTTACCGCTACATCTGGCCTTTCCAGGGCACCAACACACGCTCGATCCAACGCATGAGCAAATCGAATAGATACGCGATGATGCCAATGACGATGATGCCCATGATCACCACGTCGGTGACCAGGAACTCCGACGCGTTCAGCACCATGTAGCCGAGGCCGGCTTCGGCAGCCACCATCTCCGCGGCCACCAGGGTGGTCCAACCGAATCCAATACCGATCCGCATGCCGGTCAATATCTCCGGCATCGCCCCTTTGAGAATGACATGCCAGATGACCTGGACGCGGGTTGCCCCCAGCGAGTAAGCGGCATGAATCTGCTCGATCGACACCGAACGCACGCCAGCACGGGCATTCAAGGCCATGGGCGCAAACATCGCAAGATAAATCAGGATCAATTTCGACGTCTCTCCGATTCCGAACCAAATGATCGTCAACGGCAGATAGGCAAGCGGCGGAATCGGTCGGTAGAATTCGATCGGCGGATCAAAAATTCCGCGCATCACGCGATTGACCCCCATGAATATACCGATGGGGATGGCGGTCAGCGCGGCGGCAAAAAATGCGCCGAACACCCGGCTCATACTCCACAAGGTGTGTTGCAACAGGTTGGATCCGCCAAAACCTTCGGTGGCGACTTCGACGAACTTAGCGAACACCATCGCCGGCGACGGCAGAAACAGCGGTTTGATCAGACCTAACGCGGTAACCGCGTACCACAGCAGGAACAATCCAAGGCTGGATGCGACGCTGATCGCCACGCTACTTCCTTGACCCGGCGCGCCGTAAGACTCGCCGGGTTTGGCCGGACCCTTTGAAAAGATGGTGGCAATGGCGCTCAACACACCGCCCTTGGGTGCCGTTACCGCGGTATCAGGCATGGTCGCCTCCCCCGGCCAGTTCATCGCCGTGGATAATACCCAAGACCTTTTCCCGCACCTCGATGAAATCTGCACTGGACTTTATTGCGCGCGCGTCGCGGCAATCGAAGAAACGTTGTTGGAAATCGAGGTCGTAGGTGTGGGTGATGCGGCCCGGCCGAGGCGACATCACCACCAACCGGGTAGCCATGAACAACGCCTCTTCGACGCTATGGGTGATGAAGAAAATCATCTTGCCGGTCTCGCGCCAAACATCGAGGATCAACTCCTGCAAGGTTTCCCGCGTCAACGCGTCCAGCGCACCAAGCGGTTCATCCATAAGCAGCATCGCCGGGTTACTGGTGAGCGCGCGTGCAATCCCAACGCGCTGTTGCATGCCGCCGGACAACTGGTAGACGGCGTGATGATGAAACTCCTCAAGACCCACCAGCGCCAGATAGCGGCTCGCGGTCTCATTCCGCTCCTGTTTGGACATACCCTGCAGCTTGAGTCCGAACTCGGCGTTGTCGAACACCGTAAGCCACGGCAGCAAGGCATGTTTCTGAAACACCACGCCACGATCGGCGCCCGGTCCGGTGACGACATGGTTGACCACACCCCGCTCTTTACCGGGACCCTCGACCACCTCTTGATCGAGCGTGACACGACCTTCACTCGGGGCGATAAAGCCGGCCATCAAATTGAGCAACGTGGTCTTACCGCAGCCGGAGGCCCCAAGAGCAACGACAAAATCACCGTCGTTGATATCCAGATCGATATTTTCCAGGGCGTGGACTTCCTCTCCTGGCTTGCGCCCCGGATAAATGACGGTTACACCATCTACCTGTAAACCCATGGGTGTTCACCTTCGCTTGGGAACAAAAGAAAGGGGTGACCAAAATCACCCCTGAAACCGTATTACATCTTGGATGCGGCCTCGGCATACTTTGCATTCACGAACGCGCCATAGTCCGGTTGCAGTGACGGGATCTTCTTTTGCGCCTTTAGAAACTCCGAGGTGAACTTCAGTGCACGCGCGGCGCCGCCATCCGCGCCACCGCCGAGCCAGGCGGGCGAAATCTGATCTTGCAACGTTGGAAAGCTGTACAAGGCCAACACCCCGGGCACGTCTTTAGGATTGCCGCCCACCATCTTGACGATCTTCTTGACCATGTCGGAGTCCGGGGTCCAGGCGGTGGGATTGCTGCGATAGGACTCGTCGGCAGCGGCGATGATGTGGACGAACTTGGCCATGAAATCCGCATTTTCCTCACCGAACTTACGGTCCACCACCAGTCCGTCGAACGTGCACTTGCCCCATTTACATAGCTGCCCCGAGGTAATCAGCACCTTGCCATCCTGTTTAATACGCCCCAGGGCAGGGTCCCATATGAATGCGGCATCAATGTCGCCCCGCTGCCAGGCGGCGGCGATGGCGTTGGGCTGCATATTTAGAATCCTGACATCATTGGGACTGATACCGAACTGCTCCATGGCGAACATCGTATGAAAGTGGGTGGTCGACACGAACGGCACACCGAGCTTCTTGCCCTTGAGATCTTGCGGAGAAACGATGCCGGACCCATTACGCACGACGAGGGCCTCCGCAGACGCGATGTCCTCGGCAACCCAGAACAACTGCATATCGACACCACGACTGACGCCGGCGGCAATCGGACTGGAGCCGGCCAACGCAATGTGCACGTCACCCGATGCCATGGCATTGATCACCTTGGCTCCCGAATCGAATTTGCGCCAGTTGATTTTATAGCCGGTAGCCTTTTCGATCTCGCCATCGGCAATGGCAACCTTCCACGGATTGTAAATAAGCTGATAACCGACCGTCACTTCTTTTTCCGCGAAGCTGGTACCGGTTGCCAGTGCCCACAACAACATTGGCAAGCCAATGCCACGAACGGTGAATCTCAAAATTTTATTCATTACACTTCTCCTCCTAGGATTGTTGATAGCGACATGCTTTCCCATCTGCAACCGGCTTCCCTATTATTTCCGCGCCAAGACAATTCGGCACTTGTTTTGCGCACAACGTGCGCACTACTTTACTACACATTCGCCAAGTACATCACGAAGTATCCCACACATCTCATCGATATGGCGTTCTTCGGAGATCAACGGCGGCGCGAGAATGCCCGCATCACCGGTGGTCTTGAGATGCAGGCCGGCATCGAACAATCGCTTTTGCACGTCATGTCCCCGCGCCCCGGGCACAGACTCCGGCAACAGATCAAAACCGGCAAGCAGGCCGAAGCCGCGAATGTCGCTGATAACCGGTAAATCAGCCAGCGCCCATAACGAGTCCAGGAAATAGTCAGACAACTTTGCCGCGTGTGAAAATAAATTTTCCCGCTCGTAGATGTCCAACGCTGCGAGGCTCGCGGCACATGCCGCGGGATGCGCCGAAAAGGTGTATCCATGAAAAAGCTCCACCGCACCGCGCGGTGCCGCATCGACAATGGTGTCGTACACGTGTTCGCGCACGGCAACAGCGCCCATGGGTTGCGCACCGTTGGTGATCGCCTTGGCCATGGTCATGACATCGGGGATCACGCCGACACTTTGCGCGCCGAACGCCTTTCCAGTGCGTCCGAAGCCACAGATCACTTCGTCCAACACCAACAAGATGCGGTGCTCATCACAGATCTCCCGGATGCGCTGCAAATAGCCCTTGGGCGGCACCAACACCCCGGTTGAACCCGCAATCGGCTCGATGAAACACGCGGCAATATTGCTCCCGCCGTAAAGGCCCACCATGCGTTGCAGATCTTCGGCAAGCTCGGCGCCGTGATCGGGCTGGCCTTTGACAAACCGATTCTCCGGCAACCACGTGTGCCGTATGTGCACCACGCCCGGCACGCTGGGACCAAATGAGTCTCTATTCTTTACCATACCGCTCAGCGAGGTACCGCCGAGATTGACGCCGTGGTACGCCCGCTCCCGGGACACGAACATGTAACGTTGCCCTTCGCCGCGGGCCCGATGGTAGGCCGAACAAATCTTCATTGCGGTGTCGATCGCCTCGGAACCGGAATTGACAAAAAACACGCGATTGAGGTCGGCCGGGGTCAAATCGGCAATGCGTTCGGCAAGCTCGAACGACAACGGGTGGCTGCGCAGGAATGACGGCGTGTAGTCCAGTTGGTTCAGTTGCCGGGCGACCGCCGCGGAAATTTCCGCGCGGCAATGGCCGGCGGCACAAGTGAACAATCCGGAACAACCATCGAGAATCTTGTCCCCTTTGTGGTTCCAGTAATACATGCCCTCGGCACGCACAAACAATCTCGGATCGTTCTTGAATTCACGGTTGCCGGTAAACGGCAGCCAATGGTGCTGCAGCGCATTGGACGCCGAGATTGGGCGGTGATTGGCCACCACACGTTTTACCTTACCCATCGACCTCTACTCCACGCCTGGATCTGACTATACGGCGCAAGCCTACACTCTGTAACCAGCCAAGGACAGGACCAGGCTCACGCACTATCTTGACACCATCGTCAAAAACAATCCCTTGAGTCTGTCCGGCCGGCTCCGGAGGCCGCCCACATGGCGCTATTGGGCTCGACAAAACTCGCTGGGTCTTGGAAGATAAAACCAGCCGTCCGACGGGCCGTCAGTGTTGATATCCCACTAATATTATAGAAATTCCTGCGAGGAGGTGGACCTTGTTAATCGGTGTTCCCAAAGAAATTAAGGACCATGAGTACCGGGTCGGCCTGGCGCCAGCTGGGGTTCGCGAGGCGGTGCACCATGGGCATCACGTCATTGTTGAACACGACGCAGGGGTGGGCATTGGGGTCACCGATGCCGAGTACGAGACCGCCGGGGCCACTATTACGCGCGCGGCGGCGGAGATCTTTGCGCGTGCCGAGTTGGTCGTCAAAGTAAAGGAACCACAGCCCGGCGAACGGGCGATGTTGCGCGTCGATCAAACACTGTTTACCTATCTGCATCTGGCTCCGGACGCCGAACAAACCAAAGACCTGGTAGCGAGCGGTGCGGTCTGCATCGCCTACGAGACGGTGACCTCACCCCATGGCGGGCTACCGCTGTTGGCGCCGATGTCCGAAGTCGCCGGCCGCATGGCGATCCAAGCGGGCGCCTATTGCCTCGAGCATCCCCACGGCGGGCTTGGAATGCTGTTGGGCGGCGTCCCCGGTGTCGATCCGGCCAAGGTCGTGATTCTGGGCGGCGGCGTCGTCGGAACCCATGCCGCCCATATCGCGGTGGGGATGGGGGCGGACGTTTGGGTGCTGGACCGCAATCCGGATGTATTAACGGCACACTGGCGCCAATTCGGACGCTCGACGAATACGGTGTTCGCCACCCGCGACTCGATCGAGCGGCATGTAGTGATGGCCGAATTGGTGGTCGGCGGCGTTTTGGTTCCCGGCGCCGCGGCGCCGAAGTTGGTCAACGCCGAGACCGTCCGGCAGATGAAACCCGGCGCCGTGGTGGTGGACGTGGCGATCGATCAGGGCGGATGTTTCGAGACATCGCGGCCCACGACCCACGCTGAACCCACCTACGTCGTGGATGATGTCGTCCACTACTGCGTGACCAATATGCCCGGGGGGGTACCGCGAACGTCGACGTTCGCACTCAATAACGTCACCCTACCCCACGTCATCACGCTCGCGGATAAAGGCTACCAGAAAGCGTTGATCGACGATCCGCACCTGCGTAACGGTCTCAACGTCATCCACGGCCATATAACCTGCAAAGAGGTGGCCCATGCTCTGGATTATGACTATCGGGACCCCATGGAGGTATTGCAGGCAGGCTAAGAGTCGTTGTGACCTGAGGCCAAACCGAGACACTCAGGTGCCGGAAAGCGTTGCATTGTTACCCTATCACACCGCCCAGCATTATTCTAAATAGTTATGCATTATCAATGAGATAGAATCGATGCCGCGGATGGCGCGCAGACCGCTGCCGGTATTTCAATCAACGAGGACGCGGTGGGCAATCTTGTCTACAATAGTCGCGCCGCGAACAAATGACCATCCCGGGAGATCATAGATGACTGCGAAACTGAAACCGTTTGCATTACATCATTTCGTCAATGGCAACAAGATCGCCGGACAAAGCGGCCGTACCGGCGACGTGTACAATCCGGCGACCGGGGAGGTCGCGAAACACGCGCCCTTGGCCAACGCGGATGAAGTGCGAAATGCGATCGGCGCCGCGGCCGACGCTTTTGTGGGCTGGTCGCAGACACCGCCCGCCAAACGGGCACAAGTCATGTTCGCGTACCGGGATTTGGTGAAGAAAAATATCCAGGAATTGGCAGAAATCTTGTCCAGCGAACATGGCAAGACCATCGAAGACGCCAAGGGATCGATCACGCGCGGTTTGGAAGTGGTCGAATTCGCCTGCGGGATCCCGCAACTACTCAAGGGCGAATATACCCAGGCCGTGGCCACCAACGTGGATAGTTATTCGGTCCGCCAGCCGGTCGGTGTATGTGCCGGCATCACACCCTTCAACTTTCCGGCCATGGTACCGATGTGGATGTTTCCGGTCGCCATCGCGTGCGGTAACAGCTTTGTACTCAAGCCCTCGGAAAAGGTACCGTCTTGTTCCCTGCGCATGGCCGAGTTAATGAAACAGGCGGGCCTTCCGGACGGCGTGCTGAACGTGGTCATCGGCGACAAGGAGGCGGTGGACACGCTATTGAGCGATCCACGGGTGGCTGCGGTGAGCTTTGTCGGGTCGACGCCGGTCGGCGAGTACATCTACCGAACCGGCTGCGCCCACGGGAAACGCGTTCAGGCTTTATGCGGCGCAAAAAACCACATGGTGGTCATGCCCGATGCGGACATGGATCAAGTGACCGACGCGGTGATGGGTTCGGCGTATGGATCGGCAGGCGAGCGCTGCATGGCGATCTCGGTGGTGGTCGCGGTGGGCGACGATACCGCCGACGAGTTGATCAAACGCTTGGCGCCGCGTGTTCGCGACCTCAAGATCGGCCCGTACACGGATGCATCGGCGGAGATGGGTCCGTTGGTCACCCCTGATCACCAACGAAAGGTGCGCAACTACGTCGATATCGGCGTGCAGGAAGGCGCCGATCTGGTGGTCGATGGCCGAGGGGTCGAGGTCGAAGGGCATGACAACGGCGCGTTCCTCGGCGGCTGCCTGTTCGACCGCGTAAAAGCGGACATGAAGATCTATCAAGAAGAAATATTCGGTCCGGTGCTGAGCGTGGTGCGGGCCGACGACTATGCGCAGGCGGTGAGGCTGGTCAACGATCACGAATACGGTAACGGCGCCGCCATATTCACCCGTGACGGCGATTGCGCCCGGGATTTCACCACCCAAATCAAGATCGGCATGGTCGGTATCAACGTGCCGATACCGGTACCCGTAGCCTATCATAGCTTCGGTGGCTGGAAGCGTTCGCTGTTTGGTGACCACTATATACACGGACCTGAAGGAGTGCGGTTTTACACCCGCATGAAGACCATCACTGCGAGATGGCCGTCGGGTATCAAGGACGGCGCGGTGTTTCATTTCAAGGCAGGCGGCGAACACTGATTGGCGCGAATAGACAGCCGCAAAATTGGAGCACCGAATCTTTGTTGCTTCATACACAGGTGATAGTCATCCGACAGTACCAGTGATGGCGGCGCTGGACACACACCACACCGGCGTGCAAAATTTTGTTACCGTCAACCATAAGCGGTTGAACACAGTGAGCAATGTGTTTTAATAACGGTGCCCTGTTCGAGATATTCCGTCCCTAAACCACACCCGTCTGTTAGGTCAGAATAACGCACCTCCATGCACCTCGAATCTTATGACGGATCGAAATTGACAAGAGGACAATAAAGAGATGAAAAAGTTAGGCGTACTAGGATCAGCGATCCTAATGAGTATTTATGCCCATTCTGCTTCGGCTGAGTCCGCGGGAAATGTTTACCTAGGCTTGGGAGCCAGCGCGCTGGCGTTGGACAATGCCCGGGTGGTTGATGTCCCAACCAGCTCTCCCGGCCACTCCTCCAAGATGTTCAACGGAATCCTTGGATATCAGTTCAACCACCAGTGGGCGGTGGACCTGACGCTGGGAACCGATTTCAGCGGTGAGGTGGGAACGGACCAAGCGCACATCAACGGTTATAGATTTTTCGGCGTCAAGAAGTGGAAACCGTACCTCTCGGCCGGAGTCAGTGCCTTTGACGTCGACAACGCCACCGACAGCAGCACGCAGCAGATTCAGGGTGGTTTCGGAGTGTCGGGAGATCTATCGAATAACCTCGAACTGCGTTTGGGATATCAGGTTTTTGTCGACCTAGGTGATGAGTCAAATACCGATAAAGCATTAGGATTGGCCCTCAACTGGCATTTAAGAAAACCCAAAACCGTGGCTGTATCGCAACCCGCATCTGTAGCCCAACCCGAGTCTGCACCGCGACAGAAAGAGGTGATTGATACCTATGAACTTTTGGTGGAGTTCGACTTTGACAAATATGACATAAGAAAAGTTTACAGACCGCAGTTTGAAGAAATCGCGAACGTCCTTAAAGAGAGCCCGGACATCAGTATGACTATTGAGGGACATACTGATTGGATCGGTACCGAAAGGTACAACCAAGGGCTGTCGCAGCGCCGCGCCAATGCGGTGAGGGACAAGTTCATTCAAGACTACGGCATCACGGGGAGTCGCATCAGCACGATAGGATATGGTGAGACGCGCCCAATTGCAGACAATAATACAGTTGCGGGCCGACAAAGAAACCGGCGAGCCATTTCCGTAATCTTGAGGCCGCGTATTGTGACAGAGTGATTATACGGCACGCCAAATAGGCGAAGTTATCCTGAGGCCTCCTGGGACGAAGGATCTTATCGACTTGGATCACATCTCGTCGTCAACTTTCGCAGGATCCTTCGCTGCGCTCAGGATGACAAGGTTGCCGTTGTTGGCGGCAATTTGTTGTTGTCGCCCAGAGTCGTGTTGTCGTCCTGAGGCCCGCGGGGCTAAAGGATCTTATCGTATGTTACACCAGCTATACCACCGCTTGGTCTTCAAAGCGCTGGATATCTTCGCCCCGATATCCGAGGTCGCGCAGGATTTCGTGGTTGTGTTCTCCCGGTGCCGGCACTGGATCCATGCGTACCTCGGCGCCGCGCATCACCACCGGGGGAAGCAGGGCTTGCAGCGGACCCACCGGTGAGCCGATGGTACGCCAACGATCGCGCGCTTGCAGCTGCGCGTGGTCCCAAAATTCCTGCATCGTGTTGATTTGCGCGTTAGCGATCTTGGCCTCGTCGAGGCGTTCTATAACTTCGTTTGCGGTTAGCCGGGCGAAGGCGGCATCGATGAACCGATCCATTTCGTCGCGATTCGCGACGCGTTGCGAGTTGCCTTGAAAGCGGGCGTCGGAGGCGAGATCGGGTTGACCTATCACCTCGCGGCAAAATACCGACCATTCCCGCTCATTCTGAATCCCCAGCATCACCAACCGGCGGTCTCCGGTTGGGTACGGTCCATAGGGGGCGATAGTCGCGTGACTCAAACCGGTGCGCGGCGGTGCGGTGCCACCATAGGCGGTGTAATAGGCGGGATAACCCATCCATTCTCCGAGCGCATCGAACAGCGACACGTCGAGCACCGTCCCGTGGCCGGTTTTTTCACGCTGATACAAGGCCGTCAGAATGCCGCTGTAGGCATACATGCCGGCCGCGATATCGGCAATGGAAACACCCACCTTGGCCATGTCAGCATCGGTACCGGTGGTGGACACCACCCCCGTCTCACACTGGACCAACAGGTCATAGGCCTTCTTGTACTCGTACGGACCGCCTTTCCCATACCCGGAGATATTGCATTGGATCAATCGCGGATGGCGTTGCGCGATATCGGCTGAGTTCAATCCGGCCCGGGCGGCAGCGCCGGGCGCCAGGTTCTGCACATACGCGTCGGCGCGGGTCAGCAACCGATGGAGCACGTCACCGGCCAGCGGATGCTTGATATCCAAGGTCAAGCTCTTCTTGGAGCGGTTGAGCCACACAAAGTGGCTCGACATGCCATTAACGGTTTCGTCGTAGTGGCGCGCGAAATCGCCATCCCCAGGCCGTTCAACTTTAATTACCCTAGCGCCGAGGTCAGCGAGTTGGCGCGTCGCGAACGGTGCGGACACCGCTTGTTCCAAGGACACCACGGTGACGTCGTCCAGAGGCAGCATGGTCAAAATGACCTCGGCAGACCGAGTACGTGCTCTGCGATGTAAGATAAAATCAAATTAGTGGAGATCGGCGCTACTTGGAACAGGCGCGTCTCGCGAAACTTTCGCTCCACGTCATATTCGCTGGCGAATCCATATCCACCATGGGTCTGTAACGCGGCATTGGCAGCCTCCCATGAGGCGTCGGCAGCCAATAGCTTGGACATGTTGGCCTCGGCGCCGCACGGAAACCCGCCATCGAACAACTCGGCGGCGCGATAGCGCATCAGGTCGGCTGCACGCACGTTGGCGTAGGCGTGGGCCAGTGGAAACTGAATTCCCTGGTTTTGACCGATGGGCCGATCGAACACCACGCGTTCCCGCGCATAGGCAGTTGCACGTTCGATAAACCAGTCACCGTCCCCGATGCACTCCGCAGCAATCAGTATGCGTTCCGCATTCAATCCATCGAGTAGATAACGAAACCCGCGGCCCGGCTCGCCGATCATATTCTCTGCGGGAACTTCGAGATCGTCGAAATACAACTCATTGGTTTCGTGGTTGATCATGGTATCGATGGGCTTCACCGTCAGCCCGTTGCCGACGGCGTCACGCAGGTCCACCAGAAACACCGACAGGCCCT
>CALZGZ010000346.1 GCA_945787105.1 uncultured Gammaproteobacteria bacterium | reverse complement strand
TCTGTTAATAACTATGGGACACCGCAATTAAGGGGACAGTTTACTTATCTGTTAATAACTATGACAACGGACTATTCGCCAATCACCGCCAACGATCAGGTCAAGCAAGCAACCACCCAACTTATCCACAAATAAGTAAACTGTCCCCAGAATACAGAATACACAAATAAGTAAACTGTCCCCAGAATACAGAATACTAAGTCGTGCTGGCTGCAGTGTTGGTGATTGCCGTGAATATTCCGCCTGAATTTTGGTAATTTTTCACAGATTTTACAATTCGGCACGTCTAAGCTGAAGCCTATGAACAGTCAGCCATCATCGCAAATCGACCGTGTCGCGAAAATCGGTAACATGTCACCAGTGCGGATGGTGGAATCCCGCCGCGAGGCGCCGGGAGAAGAGCACCCGAAGACGCTGTCCGAAATGCAGGAATTGGCGATACGGTTTCGCAAACAGGGACGGTTGACTTGGGCGCGCAGCCTGTTTGAGCGAGCACTGGCGATTCAGCGCCGGGAGTTGGGGCCGCGACACCCCGATGTTGTTTCCAACGAAGCGAACCTGTCGGAGACGCTGTTTGCGCTGGGGGAATTCAACCGGGCGCGCGTGTTGCAGGAGCGGGTGATAAGCGTGCGTCGATTGTCCATGGGGGAAACCCATCCGCTTACGCTGTCTGCAATGAGCGAACTGGCCGAGACCCTGTGCGCTCAGGGTGAGCTGGAGACGGCATCTGAGTTGCAAGAGTTCGTTCTTGACGAGCGCATACGGCTTCTCGGTGCAGAACACCCGGAGACGCAGCTCGCGGAAGACAGGTTGTACGAGACGCTATTGGAACTGGGCGCGTTTCACATCTACTAGCGACTCTTGTACCAGATCAATGGGTGACCCCATTGATCCCCGTTACCGTCTAAGTTGGGATGCCGACAGCAAACGAACACCAAGCGGCGTGTTGATGTGCGCAACCAACCGCGGACGCGAACCACTGGAAGTGGGCAACACGGACACCGGACCCTCAAGGCCCAACGACACAAGCAGGCGGGAAATTCGCGCCGGCTTGGGATGAAAGAGTTCAAGGCTGGCGAGCGACAACCCCTGATCTTGAAGTTTCGCCGCAGGGTGCGCTTCAGTTTGCCACTCGATAAGGGCCGGCGCGATACCGTCAAATGGAAGCGAGCCATCCGGGGTTATGGTAATGAGCCAACTGAGCGTGCCGCGGGTCATCGGCTCGATATGTCCCAATGGCTCGGAGGACGCAGAAGCGACGGCATGAATGTCGGATGTACGCGCAACCCAGGCCGCAAGGTATGGGGCGGCGTTCGGGCGAAGTGTGTCGAGCGCAAACCAGCGCGGCCGGGACGGAGCCGGCGCCGCCGCGTTGGGGGCGATGACTTCCAAGAACAACGTATCTCCGAGGCGCACCAGGAGATTGTGGGTGCCCATTCGCGGATGTTGCCCCCCTACCTGCGGCGAGACCCCGAGGGCTTCGCGCACCAACGCGGCACCCACTTCAAGAGATGGTGCGGTGACAGCGATGTGATCAATGAAGCAGCGCGACACCCTAAGCCCCCTAATATCGAGTTCAGGGGCGCGCCGATTTTGGCGCGTCCCCTGCAGCGTCCAGTTGGGCGTTCTGCCGTAGCCAAGCAAGTACTTCGTTAGCACTCTGGTCGGGTGGAAAGACCGGATAAAACACCTTTTGGATGCGGCCATTGTCGACGACGAGCATTACGCGCTTGTATAGCTCGTTGTCGGCTACGGTAAAGGTGGGCAACCCGAGCAGCTGCTTCAAACGAAGTCCGCGATCACTCAGCAGCTCGAAGGGAAGATGTAAACGATCGCGTGCCTCCTTCTGGTATTCACTGGCCTGTGCGCTCAATCCGAATACTGAAGTATTCAGTGATTGCAGCTCAGAGTAATGATCGCGAAAGTTGCAAGACTGAGGCGTGCAACCGCGCGCGCCAGGGATGCTATCCCAGCCATCGGGCAACGGTACCCCTGGACGTCCGGTCATCGGGTAGACGTAAATAACCAAACGGCCGGACATAGCAGCCAGTTCAACGTTCGCACCGTTGGTTGCGGGAAGCGCGAGCCTGGGGAAATTTATCCCGTGCAAATGAGACGCCGCACCATCGTCAACGGGGCGTGGCAGATCTTTCGGCAGTTCCAAGAAATTTGTACTCATGCGACGTCTAATCCGATAGGTGTGATAATTTATCTCCTCATACGATTTTATCAAATACGGACCTCACTATCGGAATTCAATAAACCGGAACGTGGACAAATGTCGGTTTTGCGGTGCTTATGCGAACGGCGAGACAGTTTCGACGGTCCTTTGTGCTTTGATGCTCTCTGTCAGATCAAGTCGGCGATCTGTTGAAAAAGTCGCTATTTTCTATATTTTTCGTCGCTCCAGCGCCGCGCTTGTCCCCGCGCAGCAGGGGGCTCGTCCCCGCCTTGTCCCCGCACAACAGGGGAACAGCAGGGGAACAGCAGGGGAACAGCAGGGGAACCACGCGCAGGACAAGTCCCTTCGCGATCACCCGGGGTCGTTGCTGAAATATACGGGCTAAGCTACTAGGATGCGACCAGATCAAACGCCAACTTTGCATTATTTATTGATTCTTCCCGTGTTGGGCTCACTCGGCGTGTTATACGCGTGGTGGTCTCAGCCATATCTGGGACCCGCCTCGGCGACCAGCGTTGCCGCTCGATCTGCGGTGATAATCGTTTGGTTGGCCCTGTTCGTTATCATGAGACAGTAAATATACAGCGCATGGTCATGGAAATATTTTGTGATCGGTGGCGCACTCGGCGGTGGCTGGTGGTCGTTGTCGTTTCCACTGAACGAAGCGCAGGGCCTGGTCAATGTCGCCATGGGGCTTGTGGTGGGATCCATATCGGGACTGTTTGCAGGGCTTGCTTCAACCGGAGTCCGCGCCGCACTGACCGGGATCGGTGTTTTTGTGGCACAGCTCCTCGTCAATGTATTATTACATGCGGTAGGTTGGACTAAGTTTAGCTACGGGATGTAACACGAAATTGTCGCGATTAGCGGCTTTACACGAGGTCACGGCGTTGAGTGAAATTCAATCGTGCTTGCGACACCGGTAGTTCGGTCATTAAGCATCTATCCTATCTCAATATGTTCAGATTGTTTGCGGTAGTTATATTGAGCTGCGTTTCGATGTTGTCAGCAAAACCAATTAGCGCTGAGATATACAAGTGGGTTGACGAGGAGGGCAAGGTTCATTTTAGTGATCAACCTCCGTCGGCGGCGAACGTCGAAAGATTGGACGTGCAAATCAACACCTATACCAGTCCTGAGGTAACAGATGTAGCTCAAGATTTGGGAGCAGATAAAGAAGTGACGATGTATGGAGCGAGTTGGTGTGCAGTGTGCAAGAAGGCAAGGAAATACTTCCGTGCCAAAGGGATTGCATTCGTGGAATACGATATTGAGAAAAGCAGCAAAGGGAAAAGAGACTTCAAGAGACTGGGTGGGAAAGGAGTACCGATCATATTGGTGGGTGGTAAACGGCTAAATGGATTCAGTCAGGGAACCTTCGAAAAGCTATATAATAAATAACAACCGAAGCTTGGCACTCATAGCCGTAATTGCGAATTGGGTATGGCCAACCAGCAATATCGCATCTAATAAGTCATTATTGTTGAAAATGAAAGCGCGCGGGAAAATCGTATGCTGGAAGTGTGGCGAGCCATTGAAAGGCACTCGCTTGCCGATCCGTCGCCTCGACGACTGTCAGGTATGTCAGACGCCGCTTCACGTCTGCCGCATGTGCCGGCATTATGATACCCGACTCATTAATGCCTGCCGTCACGACCACGCGGATAAGGTCGTGGAAAAGGAGCACGCAAACTTTTGCCAGTTTTTCCGGCCGCGGCCGAATGCCAATCTGTCTGAGGTAAATCGGGAATCTAATACCTCTCAAATCGAACTCGATGAGTTATTTGGTGAGGATCCCGTGTCGCTTTCCGAAGCGGGAACCATTGCTGAGCATAAACGTGCACAGACCGACGCTTCGCGGACAAAGCTGGATGAGCTGTTTGGAACAAGCAAAAGGAAACGTTCTCAATAATTTAGTTGGGCTAATTGGCTCGGTATCGGCGATCCGAGGAAGGTCACGGTCCGGAAACGTCGGCATAATGCCGAAATTACACTCGGCATCCAATAAACTGCTGTAACGGTCTCGTCACCGGGTTGTCCGGGCTGACCCACTTTCACACTGGAGATTGTCAATAATGTCAGGTCCAAGAAGCGTGATCACTCAGACGGTTATATTGCCGGCGGCAGCGCAAACGCTGTTTAAAATGTATCTGAACCCGATCGCGCACGAAGCGATAACCGGAGGGCCTGTAGTTATTGGACCGGATCAAGGTTGCGAGTTTCGAGCATTCGACGGGGTCATTACCGGAACCGTATTGGTGGTCGTTACCCCGACGTTGATTGTGCAGTCGTGGCGTTCTGCGGAGTTCAAGCCCAATGATAGGGATTCCACCCTCATCTTGAGCTTTACGCCGCGAGGAGAGGAGGCGCAGATTGATCTTGTGCACTTAGACGTTCCCGATCATGATTATGACGGCGTCACTGAGGGTTGGGAGAAATATTATTGGGTTCCGTGGCGGCGATACCTGCAAAGCCGATGACGGCGTTGGACGCGGCGACGCGGATACCTGATTCAGGCAGATTTTCTACAAGGAAAGGAGAATAGCGAATGGTCAAACGCGGGATTTTGGCGGTCATTGCGGTATTCATCGCATGGTCGATTTTGGATTTCATAATCCATGGCATGCTCCTTCAATCGACTTACGAGGCGACGGCTGATCTATGGCGACCCATGGAAGAAATGAAGATGTCGATTATGTATGTCGTCACGCTAATATTTACTGTTTGTTTCGTAGCAATTTATGGGTTCCTGATCACCAAGAAATCCGTCGTATCGGGTATCGCATTCGGCGTGCTATTTGGTCTGGCAATTGGCATCTCGATGGGATTCGGGTCGTACTCTTACATGCCTATTCCACTGGCGTTGGCATGGAGTTGGTTTTTCGGGAGTGTGGTTCAGGCGACAATCGCGGGCGTGATTGTCGGCACGATACTCAAATCTTGAAAAGGTCGATACAGCATTAATCTGCGGCCCAGCGCGCCATGAGACGCGTCTGTTTTGGTTTTCCCGACCTGATCCTAGGTAAGCAGACCAAGGACTATAGCTTCGAAACTATCAACATCGATCGAACCGTCACGTAATTGATGTTTTTATCACTCAGCACAAGGCGATGAGACGAACAAAGCGTCATACCAGGTTCAAGAGATTCATTCGCGATGTGTCCCTGCACACGCCGTTTATCAAGATGATTATTTTATTAATCATCTTGTGGGTCGGGTTTTCGGCGGGCCTTTATTTAGCTGAACGAACTGCTGACGGAGCTGCGATAACTTCTTTTGCTGAGGCCTTGTACTGGGGTATAGCCGCGTTTTCGACAGCCGGCATAGCCGATACCCCGCAGTCTAATATTGCTCAGCTAGTGGGCGGTATATGGATAATAGTAGGTTCGGTGCTTTTTTTTGGAACCATCGTAGCGACTATTACAGCCTATTTCATGGGTCCGATGCAGCGACCGGCAAAAAGGATAATCGAGACGATTGAATATAATCTCGAACAGTTAGATGATCTCACAATCGACGAGCTCGATCTGTTAAAGGAAACCGTGGACACGCTCATTATTCATGTCGAACGTCTCAAGGAAAAGCAATCCAAATAGTAATTAACGCCGATCTAGTTGATGTCCGACGTTTGCGGGAGTGCTCAGTGATATGGGTGTTTTTCGCAAAGTCATAACTGACGCGCGGCGGTAGCGGTAATGCAATCACATAAAGCAGTGTCCACCTGTGAATTTCACCATCCCCTATATGCTGATCGATAGGGGGCCAAGCCCGACCCGAGTCCGGATCAAAATCCGCCTTGAGGGGGTCCCTGTGACCTCGAAAGCCTGGGCGCCTTGGTGCAATATATGGGCTCACTCAATAAACGGCGTTGGATCGTGAGTGATCACGCTAGAGATTCTCGTAATCAAGGCGGTGTTTCTCGGAGAACATGTTGCATCAGCCTCGTTATTTTATGGGACGTGACACATGAAAACTCAGGAAATCAAACAGCTTATTAAGATTCGTTATGGTAAATGCGCTGAAGCTGGCAAGGCGACCATGACATGTTGTGGCGCCAGCGAGGCGGGCACAAATTCGAGCTTTGCCGCGGAGCACGGACTTTATTCAACAGCAGAGTTGTCATCGGTGCCGGAAATATCTCGAGGTCTCTCCCGGGGATGTGGAAATCCCACCGGGTTTGCCGGACTCCAACCCGGGGAAGTGGTTGTAGACTTCGGCTGTGGCGCCGGAATCGACGTGATTCTCGCCGCCCGCAAGGTTACCCCGGGTGGGAAAGTGATCGGCGTAGACTTTGCTCCACAAATGATTGAGCGTGCACAACAGGCCGTATCAGAGGCGGGGTTGCTGGATAGCGTTGAGTTTGTCGTTGCCGATCTGGAACAGGTAACTGTCCCCGATGGTAACGCGGACGTGGTGACATCCAATTGCGTAATCAACCTTTGTCCTGATAAGGGCGCTGTGTATAGCGAGATCTTCCGCATTCTCAAACCCGGGGGCCGTGTTGCGATCTCGGATATCGTCTATGAAGAAAAGATTGATCCAAGGGTGCGGGCACATTTTGAGAAGACCTGGTCCGGGTGTGTGGGTGGTTCGATTGATGAAGAGTCGTACTTTAAGGTTTTAGACAACGCGGGATTTACTGAAATCGAGGTTGTTGCCCGGCACCTGCTGCGGGAGACGGAACTGGAGGAGATGGCATGTTGCCCGGGGCCGGAATTCGCCCCGGGGCCGGATGAGGCTGATCTCCAAGTCGTACAAGGGAAGGTTGCCAGTATTAAATTTACCGCTACAAAACCGACAATTAACAGCTAGCGCTTGCCGTGGTTGCCGACCAGCCGCTTGCACTATGGCGCGGACGCTTTCATTCTGCAGTGATGCGGCGCTGCCGAAGACTCTATTTCTACGCCCGTGTTTCTTCAGCCGGCAGATCTGTTGCGGTTGGGAAAAACCTCAGCCGTATTCATAATCACGTTAAGGAGCTAGCCGGTAATTTTGCTATGACGTGGAAATTCCCGTGCACACCCGTCCAGTAAGTAATCAACGAGTGCGCTCGTTTGAAGCGTCGTTAGGGAAACGAGAGCGATTGTTTTTTTACACGCTCGGCTGCGGACTGTTCCTCGGCATGCCAATCGTCATGGGAATTATATTCAGCGTTGGTTTCGGTACGTTGGAACCGTTGGTTTTACCACTGCCATTTGTGGCGGTGTTCGTACTGGTGCTGCTGTTTCGACCTACGGGATATCGGCGCGATGCAAAATATATCAGCGTGACACGGCCGATCGGTGCGAAAAAGTTTCCCATAGCGGAAGTTGGGGAAATTAGAAGCGGCAACGAACAACCGCCGGGCGGGACGATAGGTCTCGCCCGCGCGCATGGATTCTATGGCGTATTCGGAACCTTCTGGAATCGTTACTGGGGCAAGTACCACGTCTATGTGACTGACGCGGAATGCGTTGTACAGATCTTATTTCGCGATCGCCGTCGATTGTTTGTGTCGCCACGCGATAATGAAGGGTTCTCACAAGCACTCAGGGCGCGAATAAACTGACCGTTATCTGCCGGCGGGGCAATTGCGCGCGGTTTTACATTGACCTCACTATGGCGAAGCAAGGGAAAAGGATGATAACGTAATCATTTTCACAACGGAGGCCGCCATGTATGAGAAAGACAGTGAAACGGTAACGCTGCATCGTGACTGCCTCGCGGTCGCCGTACCGCAGGGCGTGGAAATGAATCTTCCCAAGGGAACGGTCGGTTCTCTGGTGCAGGCCTTGGGGGGGAGCTTTACCGTGTACGTGCGCGGTAAAATGTTCCGTATCGCCGGCGCAGATGCGGATGCGCTGGGGAAAGCACCGCCGCTCCCGATGCCAGAACTTCCTCCAGGCGCGTCGGATGAGGACCTGAAGCAACTCGTGTGGGAGCAGATGAAGACATGCTTCGATCCGGAAATCCCCGTCAATGTCGTAGACCTCGGATTGATATACGATTGTTATATTGAGAATCAGGGGGACGGCTCACACGAGGTGTTCATTAAAATGACGCTTACCGTGCCTAGCTGCGGCATGGGCGACGTCCTTGCGCAGGATGTGAAACAGAGAGTAGAACTCATCCCTGCAGTGACTACGGCCCATGTGGAGCTTGTGTTCGACCCCCCCTGGACGCGTGACCGGATGTCTGATTTGGCCAGGCTTGCGACGGGGTTGTATTAGCCAGGATTTAAAACAACTATTTCAGCAAATCCTGCTCCGATCCCAGGGGGTCCCACGGTTGGTAATATTCTATCTGATCGGGTCCGACGGCGCCGCCTGACATGATAAAGGTCATGGCCTCCTCCACAGTCCAGTCCGTGGGTGTGAGGTGGTCAATGGGCACGATCTCCATGTAGCCGGAGGTGGGATTGGGGGTCGTGGGTACATAGACTGCTGCGATCTGCTGGCCGTTTTTCCTATCTGTCATAACGCGGGTGATGAAGCCAACGGTCTTCATGTCTCTGTTGGGAAAATTGATAAGCACCACACGTTCCAGCTTTTGCGGTTTGTCGCCGAGTGAGGCAACCAGTTTCTTAGTAGCTCCATATATTTTTTGAACCATGGGTATCCGCACCATCAGGTTGTCAAAGCTGTTCAACAGCCGACGTCCCACCACACGGGTGGTCACCAACCCAAGCAGGTACAGCGCAAGAAGCGTGACGATGACCGCCACTGTCGGTTGAAGCCAGGGGTGAAGTAAGAATTCGGTTACACTGGGGGCGGTTTTATGAAATCCAGATGCCAATGCCCGTACCCACGGGGTTCCGATATTGGAGAGTTGGGTTAACACGAACTTGAAAACGATCCATGTGATCCATACCGGGATCACGGTTAAAACACCGGCCAGCAGGTAACGCTGGATATGGGGCGGGCGTGAGGCGCGTTTCTTCATGGCATCCAGAATCAGGGGCACGAGAGGGAATTTGCAGGCCAGGTTGTTTTGAGCCTGTAACAGATTCCCAAAAGAGATTTAGTATAACCTGTAAGACGCAATCATTATCAAGCAACCCTCGTGTGAGTCGAATATGAGCGCCATGCACATCAGACCCAAAAACAGGGTGTTGGTGGCTCATGCAGCGTGCCGGCCGCGCGGGACCAGGAAAGAATAACGTGGAAGCGTACAATCGTCTTGAAGATCGAAATTCGCACTGAGCAGCCGCAAGATATTGAGGCAATCCGCAATGTCAATGATCGGGCCTTTGGACAGCCACAAGAGGGACGAATCGTAGATCGATTGCGCCATGCGTGCGATGGACTGCTGTCGCTGGTAGCCCTCGCAGACAACCGGGTTGTGGGACATATCTTATTCACTCCGGTAACGATAGATGGACCGATCGTTGTTCACGGGCTGGGGCTTGCGCCGATGGCCGTGTTACCGGAATTTCAACATCGAGGGATTGGGACGAAGCTGGTTATAGCAGCGCTAAAGATCATCAGGGCGTCACCGTGTCCGTTTGTCATCGTTCTTGGCTATGCGGACTACTATTCCCGCTTCGGGTTTCAGCGGGCAACCGAACGCCGACTTGAGTGTCCATGGGAGGATGTTCCGGAAGACGCCTTTATGGTGCTAGTACTGGATGAGTCACTGATGGCCGGTGTTATTGGGGTTGTACGCTACCGGGACGAATTCGATGCGGCAATGTAATATCCGATAACAACATCACCTGTCACGACAAGTCATGTGATCGGATAACTGAAATCCACTTTATTCGGGGTATTGCGCCGGATGTTAGGAGTTGATGATGACCAATACAATGTTAGTGAATCGGCTGGACCATATCGTGCTGACGGTCAACGATATTGAACGAACGATGTTGTTTTACGAACAAGCACTAGGCCTGGAACGTGAATCGTTTGTCGGTTCTGAGGGACAGCGGCGTCATGCGCTGCGGTTCGGTGATCAAAAAATTAACCTGCACGATCGCGCAACGGAGACCCCAACTAAGGCTCACGCGCCAACCTGTGGCTCCGCTGATTTTTGCTTGATTGCAGACGTGTCGCTCGAGCGGGTAATTGCAAATCTCAAAACAAATCAGATCTCGATCGAAGCAGGGCCGGTATCACGGCAAGGCGCGTTGGGTGCGCTGCGTTCCGTCTATTTTCGCGATCCCGACCGTAACCTGGTTGAGGTCGCAGAGTATGTCGAGAGTTGATCCTGGGTTGAGGGGTATCGATCCGGCCCATCCCGAGCCTGCCGAGCGGATGCTATCTAAAATATAGCAGCAGTAATGGACGCGGTAATCTCGCTAGACGATCTTACGCAACTCGTATTCCAGAATGCCCTCGGCCCCCGCTGCTGTTAGTTGTGGTATCAGATCCCGCACTTTGTTGCTGTCGACCACCGTCTCGACAGCAAACCAATCTTTGTCGTAGAGATGATTTACCGTGGGGGCGTGCAAGCTCGGAAGCAGGGCAACGACCGCATCGAGCTTATCTGCCGCGACGTTCATGCTCAGGGCAACTTTTTGATGTGCATGCAAAGACGCTTGCAATAGCAGGGCAATCTGATCGATCTTCTGTTTTTTCCACGAGTCGTTCAGTGCATCCTTATTGGTGATCAGCCGCGTGTGGGTCTGGAGTAACTCACATACAATGCGAAGCCCATGGGCCTTTATCGTGCTCCCGGTCTCGGTGATCTCGACAACGGCATCCACAAGTCCTTCGACCGCTTTGGCCTCGGTGGCGCCCCAGGAGAACTCGACCTCGGCTTCGATGCCGCGCTCTTCGAGATAGCGTCTAGTGAAATTAACGAGTTCCGTCGCGACCTTCTTGCCGTTGAGGTCCTCCAGAGACTGAATCGGCGAATCCTGTGGTACTACCAACACCCAACGGCACGGCTGGTCGGAACTCTTGGAGTAGACAAGATCGCACACCTCCACAACCTTGGCACCGCTCTCTAAGATCCAATCCAGGCCGGTGAGGCCGAGATCGAGTGTGCCGTTGGCGACGTAGGCCGCCATTTCTTGGGAACGGACCAAGGCGCATGAGATCTCAGCGTCATTGATATACGGAAAATAGTTGCGCGATCGCGAGTGGATTTCCCACCCGGCGCGCGCAAACAGGTTGATGGTCGCCGTCTCCAGGCTGCCTTTGGGGATACCGAGTTTGAGGTTGCTCATGTTCGTCCGTTTAGTTATTCCGCCACTAGGTGCCGCGGGGACGGTATTGTGACAAAGGTCGGCAATTTCAGGAAGAGATTTCGCGCCAACAGCGGCCTTTACTCAATCAGATACGCCAGAATCATTGAGTGTGGCGGATCAAACGGATTGTGATTTCCTCGTCAGTGCTCAATTCGCAAACATTTCGGATGCGCCGCCGGCCTGATTCAGCTTGGCCATTGCCCAGGTCGCAACTACCGATGACTACACAAAGTCTGATTAGACAACAAGGTTGCGTGCTGCAACTTATTGATTAAGTGCTCTTTTCTGGCGCGTTGTTGTCTTAGTTACGGTTAACCTCACTCCTGCCGGAGAGTACGCCATGAAGCTGTATTACCACCCCTATTCTAACAATTGTCGTCGCGTCATCGCCGTGATCAGGCATCTTGGGATCAATGTTGAGTTGCAAGCCGTTGATTTCGAAACGGGAGAGCACCAGAGTGACGCGTTTCTCAAGTTGAATCCCAACGGCAAGGTGCCGGTATTGGAAGCGGGGGATTTCGCGCTTAGCGAGAGCAATGCGATCATGGCCTACCTGGCCTCCGAGCCGGACAACGACTTGTGGCCGAAGGACAACCGGCGCTACGACATTATGCGATGGTTCAACTGGGAGGCGGCACATTTCCAGTGTCAGGCGGTCGGGGCGGTCGGGTACCAACGACTGGTCGTGCCGATGTTTGGGGGAACCTCGCAGCGTCTCTGCCAGGAAACAGCGACATTCGATGCTCCAGGTTGCCCGGCACGAAAAGAGGCGGGGCTATCCCGGAGCTGACTCGGCCGCGAAAGCCGGAACTGGCGCGTAACGCATAGCTACGGCCATGTATTTCGCTCCAGCGCGACGCTTGCCCCCGCCTTGTCCCCGCACAGCCGGGGAACTGCGCGCAGGACAAGTTCCTGCGTCATCATCCGCGATCCTCGGTGCCATATACGGGTTCACGGATGCAGTGAACCATTCATCCTATACTGGTGTTGCACAACTGCGCATCGTCAAGCCTCGATCCGTGCCGTGATTGATCTTCAATGACGATCATTTTCCCTCAATTGGTCGAGGATGCATGGATCTTCGATGGTATGGCGGTGTTACGCGGCGGCCAGAAAAATTGGGTGCAAAGTCGAATACTTGCTAATATAGTTGTTGCTCAAGATGCCGGTGTCGATGTCATCGAATGTGTGTTAAAGCGGACTATCGGGAAGGCTTTCGCGTGTTGGTCGCAGAGTTCCGGCGGCTGACGATCACTATTGCGGCACGCCGCCGGCGATCGCATACCTCGGATCGGCAACCCTGTCTCGCCGCGAAGGTCCGCCCAAGAGCTCAAAGGACTTGAGCAGCGCGACGAAGACATTGCGCGGAATCCCTTTCCGAATACGTGTAGATAGTCCTCACCGCTGGTTCCTTGTTGAATGAAACTTGAACTGATGACCCGTTCGGTGCGATCGGTATTCAGAATTGTATCGTTTGTATGAGTATCGACACTGTGCGCAGGCGCTTCGTTTGGGGGGACGGGACCATTGGATTTAGAGGCGCCCTTTGGTGACATATCGTTGCTTGATGTGTCGCCTTCCGCGTCCTCAGCAGAGATCGACGGCGTCAGTCACCCTGTTGAGACTGAGCTTCGTTGGTTGGTTCCCTTTGTTGCCGATAGTTGCGGAGAGGCCGAATGTTCCCTTCAGCCCAGTGTCTTTGTAGCGCAATAGATGGCCAATAGGATCGCAACGGAGCCTAGAGGACGTACGGGTTATAATTTCAGAATTGCTTGCCTAATGCCGTTTATCTTGAAGCGGATCAGCGGTGTCGAAGTTGCCGCGAAGGTGAAATAATAACGGGCATAAATGCATGTCATTACAAGCTACCAGAGCGTTACGAGAACTCGCTCGCTGTTTCAGCGAATTTGGCAACGGCTGCGGACAGCGAAAGTACGATCTATTATCCGCACTGGAAAAACAAACGCTTCCGCGGGCAGCTGATGTACTTAGGTTACACGAATCTCTTTGTTTCTTGCGAGCATTTCCCGATGATGCGAAGTTGCTCGCACAGGTTGAACACATGTTGTTGATGTTCGCCGAGCGCGCAGACGTTCGCAGACATGAAGATGAACTCGCTAATACGGGTATCGCCGGGACACCAATCTACTTTCGCTTTTTCGCGGCAAGTGCGCATTGGCTTGCCCAGCGCTGGGGGGCATATCTCACGATTGATTGGGACGAATTTGAACGTCGTGATCAACTGGAATTGTGGTTAGCGCCGATGACGCTCTACTGCGAAACCCAAGGTTTGGATGCGTATGCATTCGATGTACGGGAGTGGATCGATCGGTTAAAAGGACCCGCTGAGAGCGATGCCGAGTTTCTGCTGCAACGTTTCGCGCGGATGCCCATGAGTCGACGCACCGGAGAGGTGCTACTAGAAGACCTGGACGTTCCGCTGGCTTTGCAACCCGGACCTGACACGCCGGCGCGCACGCGAGAGAAGTACGCTAGTGCGGCGACCGTATATCAAACACATCCCTTGAGCCGACACAGGCCAACTATCAAAGAGATTGCTGAATCGCGGATACAGACGCGCAAGGTTTCGCCGCGGGAAGGACGCAAAGTGGTCGAACTCGCGCGGGCCGCGATGGCGACTCGCAGCCGGGATTTAGACGCGTTCGCGTACGGATCTCACCATGATGTGTTAATGATCGACTGCGAGAGTGGACTGCAAATCGCCTGTATTGGCGTTGTGCCGGAGCGCCGTTTGCTGCTCGAGACACTGTACGGTTACATGGTATTGAAAAATGGCGTGCCTGTTGGTTATGGAGCCATTACCGGCCTGTTCAATTCGGCCGAGGTTGCGTACACGATCTTTGATACATTCCGATCCGCTGAAGCCGCCATGATGCTTGGTTGGGTGTTGACAGTTGCCAAGAGATTATTTGACGCGGACACGATTCTTATCGATTCTTATCAAATCGGCAAGGACAACGAAGACGCCCTGCGCTCTGGCGCGTGGTGGTTCTATCAAAAATTGGGATTTCGTCCACGCGATCGAAACGCGCTTCGCGTCATGCGCAGTGAACAAAAGCGCATGAGGACCAATCCGACGCATCGTTCCACGGTAAAAACGCTGGCACAACTTGCTGAACATGATCTCTTTTTGAATCTTGGGGACGCACGCGACGACGTGCTCGGCTTATTGCCCTTGGCGGATGTTGGCTTGCAGCTGTCAAATTTTCTCGCAAGACAATTTGGCGCAGATCGCGAGCACGCAGCACGCGTATGCAGCCGGGACGCAAGGAAACTGTTGGGAGTGCGCAACTACAGCCGGTTTTCGGCCGGCGAGCGGTTGGCGTGGAACTGGTGGGCACCGTTGGTTGTAATTCTTCCAAATATCAAACGCTGGCCGCGGGCCGACATGCGGGCGCTGGTAAATGTGATTCGTGCCAAGGGCGGACGGGGTGAACTAGATTATCTACGTCGATTCAATGACCATCGCCGGCTTCGGAGTAGCCTGCGACAACTAGCAGAACGTGGGCGCTAGTCGGCACTGTTCACCCGGTGGCTCAGCATCCTCATAGCGAATGCATTATGTAGTGGTGACGCCCATAGCTGCTGCGATGAGGTAAATGGAGCGAAAGTTACTAGACTATTTACCAAGTATCCGCGCGGAGCATCAAAGATGCGTATACCGGCTGCTCCCATGACGTGAATTTCCTGCTGAGAACTACGCGAGCGATACGGCAAAATATGATATTTGAGGATATCTTTTACGTTTCAAAGCGATGGCGAGGTTGTGTCCTATAACGTGAACGCTCAAATGGTCCAACTCACGCACCCATGCCGGTGGTGCCGGCAGGGTTTGACCATGGCGCGAGGGACGCAAGGTTTCATAGCACTGGTGCTGGCTCTAACACTGACCGCACCCGTGACTTGGGGTGATACGGTGTCCGCAGTGACGGATCGTGGTGAGTCGGTTAGCCGTTGGCCTGGACGCTGGTATGTCGCGTCTTCAGCGGCATTGGGTTTTGATTCAAAACGGCTCACCTCAGCAGTCTCCAGCATTGGACGGATGCGAGGAGTGCAAGGGTTGCTCTTGGTACGTAACGGATATCTGGTGGAAGAACACTATTGGCGAGGTGGCGCCCGGGACAAACCGCACAATCTCAAGTCGGCATCGAAAAGCGTTATTTCGGCGTTGGTCGGAATCGCAATCGCCAAAGGCTATTTCCGCCTCAACCAACCGATTTCTGACCTATTGCCGCAGGCCCGGATCCTAGAGGACTCAGTCAAGAGAGGGATCACGGTGCATCAATTGCTAACTATGACTTCGGGGCTTGAGTCCACGAGCTATCAGGCATACAACGACTGGGTGCGTAATCCAGATTGGATCACGGCCGCTCTGCAGCGGCCGCTCGCCGCACCTCCTGGAACCGAGTACCAGTACAGCACCGGTAGTACCCATATGCTGTCCGCGATCCTCGCTGCAACCACGGGCAAATCCACACGCGAATTTGCGGAGCAGGAATTATTCGAACCAATGGGCGTTGAGGTAGCCGGTTGGCAAAAAGATCCCAACGGGATTCATCTTGGTGGCAATAATTTTTCACTCCTGCCGCGCGACGCGGCGAAGTTTGGCCAGCTTTATCTGGATGACGGGCGCTGGCGTAACCGGCAGCTTGTTCCAAAATCGTGGATACGAGCGTCCATTGATGTCACGGATAATGGCGCGCATGAGACCTACGGCAACTACGGATTCTTGTGGTGGATACAACCGCCGGCGGATGGCAGCTTTGCAGCTGTCGGTTACGGTGGACAATACATCCTTGTGTCGCCGCGCCATGATAGCGTTGTCGTCGTTCTGTCCAACGTCGTGTCCAAGGGTGACCGCTGGGAAGCCAGGTTGTTCGAGTTGCTCAAGCGTGGTGTTCTGGACAGCTTGGTGGAACCGTCTATGCCGCCGGCAATACTGTTGGGAAAGGTAAACGGCACCAACGGCGGGCAGGCCCGCGCACCGGTGACGGCGATTGCGGCCACCAATATCAATCTGCGCGAGGCACCCAGTCTAAGCGCGAGGCGTCTGGCGCTGATCCCCGAGGGCAGTCAACTCGAGTTGCTCGAGCGCGATAATGAATGGGTACGCGGGCGGATCAATGGTCAGGCAGGGTGGTTACACTGGGACTACATTGATTGGTTTGCACTATGGTCCGAGGAGTCCGAGCTGACCCCAGTGGCAATCGTAAAGCGTGACGCTGAACATGACGGCATATCTAGCAGGCAACCACATTCTGCCACCACAAATAGATGGACAATCATCGACGGGGCCACGCGCGAACGAGCGGACCGAGCTACTAGTTCTGTGGAGAGAAATGACTCGATCGTTGGTGACGATACAACCGTGGCCGCACTTAGATCTCGGCTCGATCGTGTGCGCGCCCAGGTGCAAAACTTGCAGACGCTGCTAGCTACAACTTCTTCGTTACCCCGGTACCGCACCACCGCGCGCATAAACTTCCGCCGCCACCCAAACCTGAACGGTGCCTGGCTACGGCTCATCGAGCCGGAGACGGAATTCCAGGTGCTCGGGCACCACGGAGCCTGGCTCAAGGCAAACATCGACGGTGTCGAGGGCTGGCTGCATTCCGATTTCGTTCTCGCGGTCGCGTCCACCCCGGCGGTTGTCGACCAAAACGATTTGGTCGCAGAGTTGGCAGCGGTCAGTGAGTCGGTGCGGCAACTCTTGACAAAGCAGCGGGTGAGCGAGTCGCAGGCCGCGGCTGCGTATCGCTCTATGGACGGTATGGAGCGCGAACTGGAGCGCGCCTTGGAGCGGCTACAAAACGTCGAATTTGAACGGGCACGTCTAGATCAGGAACACCAAGCTAATGCCGAAAAACTCGTAATTGTCGGCATTACCGAAAAGCAACGCGCTCAAGAACTCGATACCGCTCGTAAACACATCGCTACATTGGAGGAATCCCTACAAAAAGAACAAAGTGTCCAACAGGCATTGGCCACTGATCTGAAAAACTTGCGCGGAGAATTTCAATCCAAACGCGATCAACTCGCGCTATACGCTGCGACCCAGAAGCGGCGTGGGCGAGAGCTCGATGCCGCACGAGGTCAAATCGCCAAGCTCGAGGGGATGCTGCAGCAGGAGCAGGCGTCGAAGCAGAGCCTGGCCGACGAACTGGGGCGCATACGTGATCGGAGTATGGCCCAAGGCCAGCAGCTCGAGCAGCTGGGGGCGGACCAGGAGCAGCGAACACGGGAGCTCGATACGGCACGCGCTCAAATCG
>CALZGZ010000345.1 GCA_945787105.1 uncultured Gammaproteobacteria bacterium | reverse complement strand
CCCAGAACTTCCAGAACTTCCGTCACTTATTCAATACCAATGTATTGTGTTCACGGTCTATCGTGAAGCGGTAGCGGCCGAGAAAATCCATACCGAGCAGACCATCCACGCCGGTGAGCTCGTCTAGATCGAGCACCACCACTTTGAAACGCGTGACAGTTTGATTTCCCAATTGTATCTGGTTGAGGTGTGCTATTGGCGCGTGTGCCCGCCCGTTCGCAGTTGTCAACGTGACAATGTGTGAGTGATCAACAGGGATACCGGCGGTGCGTACTAATTCGGACTTGATGACTGTAATCGATGCACCGGTATCGAGCATGAGCTTCACGGGGAATCCATTCACTTGTGCATTGACAACGAAGTGTTTACCTATAGGGATAAGGGGAACGGCCGATAATTTTTGGTCGGAGACGAAATCCCTGCCAATGTCATCGAGATTCGCGATCATCTCGCGTGCTTGCATCCCCACTTGACTGTCGTACTCAATGTAGCGAAGTGCGGTCAATGCAGCCTGTGGGCTGTCGGCCGCTATATGCGCCTGGGCCAGTGCTAGGTAATAGGGGGCGTGATTAGGTTGTCGTTCAATCATTGCACGATACAGCGATACCAGTCCGTTATGATCCTTGCTTTTCGCCAGTACCTGTGCGAAATCACCAATAACACGGTCAATACGTGACTGAATATGGTCTAGGTCTACTTGGGTATGGGCCGCTGCATGAGCCTCTTGTAACCGTAACAGGGATTGTTGGTGGTCTTGCTGTTGTTCATGGATTCTCGCCAATCTCAGCAACGCATCGACATCACGATAAAATAGCTGGACGTAGCTCGTCAGCGCTTGGGCGGCGAGTTCTAGATCGAGTTTGGCCAATTCAGCGGACTTTTCAAACAGCACATTACGCAACTGGCTACTGACCGACTCGTCGTAATGCGTATAGATGTCTTGATATAGTTCGATCGCTTTCGAGAACTGCCGGTTCGCAAGAAGCCGCTCAAACGCATCACGGGCCCTCTCGTGGTTGGGAGTATTGACAGCCCCCGGGGCTGGCAATGGATGTTTTTTGTTGACGGCGAGCGCACCAACAGAGTGTTTATCGGATTGCGGATTGTGGTTCCGGCTCTCGACCGAAGTAACCAACGCGGTAGATTTGTGAGTGCCCCAGTACCAATCGACGGCAAATACCGCGCCGAAAATAAGGCCAACTAGCAGAATTACACGTGTTCTCATGGAACTGAGTCTAAAGCCGAAACTTCAAATTGAGACGTCCCCTAACATAAGTCAAGGCGGGCAAATACGCTAGTTTCGGTCATCAATTAGCGAGTCCAATGGTCGTCTAAACTTGACCTTGATGTCGAATTTGAGTTGTTATGGACCAATTGAGGTCGCGCCAAGCTGCCTGTTGCCGACGGCCGCAATGAGAACATGAGTGATCGGTTTGGGGAAAGGCCGATGGAGCTCACCCCCGTATTGGTTGATGCTGCGATATGTGGCTAGGTTCACTTGAATGCATGCGTTCCTAGAGTAAACATTAGCAAAAAAATACGAATTGAAAAATCTTCGGACAATAGACTTTGCGCTGGCAAAGATCGCCGACGCGTTAACGGTCTCTACCATGTCACGTGATCTAATTGAATGCGGATTGGGGTGGTCGTGGACGCCGTCACGCATTTCCCGGCACATTCAAGACCCAAATGCGGTTGTGCTGTTGGCAACGGTTACCGCGCTGCCGATCGGTTTCGCCGTAATGTCATACGCCGATGCAGAGGCACATCTGAAGCTGCTAGCCGTAAAACCGGCCTATCAACGCCGGGGTGTGGGGCGGCGATTGATTGGATGGTTAGAGGATTCCGCCCTTGTTGCGGGGACGCCGATGATCTATTTGGAATTGCGCGCCAACAACAAGCACGCATTGGCGTTTTATGAAAAATTGGGATACCGGAAAATCGGGGTTGTTGCCGGTTATTATTGTGGACATGAATCGGCTATTCGTATGGGACGCGATCTTTGGAGTTGATAGGGATTCACTCCTAGCGAAGCAAATTCCAGTATCGCTGCGCCGAAGTATCTAAAGTTATAGCTAGGGACAGGTGTCGACGTCACTGGGGACTTTCCCGACCAGCAGCAGAAACTTGCGAAACGGACCCATGTTCTTCATTGCCTCCCATTTTGGCCCCTCGAACTTTAAGCGTCCAAACAACATGCCGCGCATCGGACCATACTCTCCTCGGCCCATTTCCTTCCAGCGACCGGTGTCCGCGTACATGATGTAGTCCACATTAAGATCCAACTCCTTATCAACGCCGCCTCCATACACGCATTTGGCTTTATCATCTTCAATGCTGATACGTATTTGCGCGCGCGGGCTCTCACGGCAATCCGAACGATACAGTTGAATGATCTTATATCCGCGGGCCGCATCATTTTTTATCCACTCTGAGTCGATCAGACCATCGGTTAAAATCGGTTCGGCATTCCAGGCCTCACAAGCCTGCACTGCCCAATGTTGGGACATTAAGGGTGACGCGGCTCGCGCGGCATGCGTGCCCGCGGCAAATAGCACACTGCAGATGAGAACGAAGGCGCTGGTCACGCGATGATCATGTTTCATAGGCGTCTTCTTTGACCTCGCCTTGTAATGAGATATTCAGTTGCTTTTTAACCAATTGGGATGCTTAGCGGCGAGTGTTTTCAATTGTGCCAGCTGAGCCTCGAGCACGCCGACCTGCTGGTAGACGTGGGACGGCAGTACCCGATTACGGGGATATTGGGGTTCATCCACTGGTGCGGGATCCTTCAGCAGGCTGTAGAAATAGGCCAATTCCGCAAGCACCATTTTCGCGATATCGAAGGCATCGCTCGACGTAATAGAATTCGGAGCGGCGGACCGGACCTTGAGGTCTAGCGTGGATTCACCGGATGCGCGCGCGATATCGTGAATATCGCCGAAAAGCTGCACCAGTTGTCGAAACACATCCGCAGGTCTTTGGCGGCGTTGGAACCCTGGCGCCGCGGGATCCGGCGTGCTGCCGGCGAATTGCTCGAGAAGCCGTGTCGCAAAATTTATCGATAGCGAAATCTGCTCATACACATCCAGCGGCGAATACGGTTGATACAAGATATTGTTCAACTCACGATTGGCTTGAATGATGGCGTCCAACACCTGGCTCGAACTAGTAGTCGGGTCGTAGCGGTTTTCTTTTGCGGTCTCTTTAATGGCCAAGGCGGTCTTTGCATCGTAGATACTTTCCAATGCCTCGCTGACCACCGCGTAGACATTCACCGGTGTCGTCTCTGCGCTGAGCAAGATTCCCAGCGGACGCTCGGGACGACCGGTAAATTCAAATGCCAACCTATGCGCTTTATCTGACAGGGTATAGGCATGAAAATACGTTTCCCGCGGCGCCGCACCACGGACACTGATTTCCAGCCGCACCGGCGGTGGATTACCCATTTCTTGGCGAATGAGATCCAGTTCGTCTCTGAGTAGCTCGACTCGCGCGAGAACGTCCGCAGAGCTGATGAATTCCTGTTGAGAAGACGTGATATCTGGATTGATGGTGACGCCTCCTTTCTGTTGCCCGTAACTTTGTGAAACCCAAAAGCCGAGCAAAAGGCAACTCATAACCGCGATGTAACGGCGTGTTGAGTGTGGGTTGTGCTGGTTCATCAATACCTCAAACAACAAACACGCAGACAATCCAGTGTTTCGAGTTTAATTATTCGAGGTTTGGCCAGACAATGGTTGATATTGCGCTTGGTATAAATCGGCGGCAGACGCGAGGCGATAGAAATGTTCCCTAAGATCCATATTTCTGGCGATCTCCACGAGTGCATTCAAGTTGCCTCCTGATTTCTGATAAAACTCCAGGAATACACCCCGGGTCTGACAAAAGAACTCATACCCGTCGGGACAGGATTGCATCGTCAATCCGTCGATAACATCGTTCCAGCCCGCGGCCTCAAAAAACTGATACAGAGCGACCACGTTTTTCGTGTGTGGACCGATAACCCTAAATGCTGACGATGTCCGGTCCGCATCATGCAATAAACGGCTCGTTCTCAGTTGTTCCGCTTCGGTGTCCAAGCTGGTGGTAGTCGCTTGACTGCGCGCGATCGTACCCTGGGGAATTCTGGCATGACTTGTTTCAACCATGTGTTGGGAACTACTAGCGATCTGTTTAGGAGTGGCGGTGGACGATATGGGTGCCGTCGGTACCGCGGAGGCGCTTTGTTTAGTGTCGGTTGAATTCCCGCAGCCCGACATTAGCGCCGTTATGGTTAGCGACACGATCGCAATCCACGAGGTTTGCAGCGGTCGTCGGCATGCAGCTTGATGGTAATCGCGTTTTATTTTCGTTTCCAAACGATTGTTCTCCCGGTGCGGTTATCGACGCACATTTAAATATTCCTGGCGTACACGGTGTTGAACTCGATATTCACTACCGTGTGCGGCGAGGGCCACACGACCGTCACTACGCGTATACGGTTGGACCCTTATTTAACGACGATCCTCAGGGGTTATTCGAACCGATCCTCAGCTCGTGCCCTGCATTGACAAATCATGCAGGCGGACATCCTGGGTCTTGAAATGAATACAAAACCAGTCGTCGAGTCGGTCAGCCATCTGTTGGTCATCGTTGAGCACACCATCCTGATAGTCATCGATCATGTTGCAGATGTCGTCGAGCAGCTGCTTGTGTTCGGCCGCGTGCTCCTCGTAGTACGGGTGCTCGTGAGATTTCATGATCTCCTCTTCGCTGGCGAAGTGTCTCGCCACACTTGCATACAGTTCACCAAGAAAATCCACAATGGTGGCCGCGGACTGACCGGTCTTGAGTTGAGCATAAAGACGGTTGATGAGGTCAACGAGCGCGCGGTGATCGTCATCCACTTCCGGAATCCCAACCTGGAGCTCGTCCCGCCATTCGATTAACGTCATAGCCTTAACCCATAGGTATTTCAGAATATTCTAATATGTGGGAGTTAGCTTTTGCAAGCGCTATTTTAGCGCTACGCGTCCGGGCAGACCGTGCCGGTTAGCCTTGCTGTCCGCGGCGGCAAGGCGGCCTGGACCACCTATGGTGCCGCGCCTAGTGCGGTAAGCGCTTGGCGGCGGTCCCAAGGGCCATCTCCCCAGGTTCAGTCGTCGAGGGTGAAACCAACCTTCAGCGACACTTGCCAATGGGCAATGGCACCGTCATCGATCTCGCCCCGGATCTCGCTCACCTCGAACCACCGCAGGTTGTGGATGGTCTTTGCAGCCTTCGCGATGGCATTGCTGACGGCATCTTCGATTCCGATCGCGGACGACCCGGTGAGCTCTAGTTTCTTATAAACATGATCTGCCATGAGTATGTCCTCTCGTTGGGGGATGTTGGCTGCGACGTGCAATCGTGGGGTATTAACTTGGCGAAAGCAAGGTGTGGTTGATCCGCAATCTACGAACGAAGCATCGTGGCCAATTAAGATTTGCAAAACCGGTTTATGGGTCACGCGTCGACGAGATAATCACCCATGCCGGGTGCATGCGTGTATGGCGAACTAGTGCTGGGAATGCACGAAACTGCGGAATTATCCATACTCCGGATCATGCCCAATCGCGCCGCATACAAGACCCACAATCGCCGTCGAGGATGTAAAATTTTGTCATTTTAGAACGTTTTTAAATCATTGCGTTGATTTTACTACTCGGTCGCGGTTGTTTATTGGAGGTATGTGATCGAAGAATTCGTTAAAATCCGGTGAAATAAGTATAACGTGTGTCTCACAACAAATCGGTTTCGATTTATGTTACCGGTAGGAGAACGATGCATGAGGGGCGTGTCAAATAGAATCAGCGCTGTCATCGCACTAGTGATGATGGTCTTTGTTGCTTTACCTGCGTTGGCCGAGAACTATGTATACACGGTTCGGCCCGGCGATACCTTGTGGGATCTGAGTGACAAATATCTCAAGCGAGGCGTGGCGTACACGTCCCGATTACAACAACTGAATCAGGTCAGCGACCCGGAACACCTGCAACCGGGGTCCAAACTCCGTTTCCCGGTCCGGTGGTTGAAGATTCAACCTGCACCGGCTACGGTCACCAACATTTCCGGCAGTGCCAAGGTATTGGTTGGCGAGGACAAACAGGAGCAATCTCTGGTAACAGGACAACAACTCACGGTTGGAGATATGGTGGTAACGGGCCAGGACGGTAACGTGGTGATGGAATTCGCCGATGGATCTCGCCTCATCATTCGCAGTGATAGTGAAGTTGTTCTGGATACTCTGTCTGCTTGGGGTGATACCGGAATGGCGGACACACGAGTGCGTTTGCAGCGCGGTCGTATTGATGCAGAGGTGGCTCCAGCGACAGGTCCCGCCAGCCGTTACGAGATCCACACGCCGGCCGCAGTGTCCGCGGTCCGGGGAACGGTCTATCGTGTGCGGGCGGATAGCGACCGACCGGAGGCACGGACCGAGGTATTGTCCGGCAACGTCGCGGTATCGGGGGAAGGCCGTTCCCGCCGTGTGCCAGAGACGTTCGGCGTTGTGGCAAAAAAGGGGAAACCGCCGGATCCACCCCGCAGGCTATTGCCAAAACCGGATATCTCGGCGCTGGCCGACCGGTTCGAACGCTCGTTGATCCAAATCAGCTGGCCGGACTTGAAGGGCGCGCGCGCCTATCGGGTACAGATCGCCGACACTGCAAAATTCGAAACACTGCACGTTGATCGCACCGTGCTGGGTGCCGATATAGACCGCGTCAATCTTGACAAAGATGGTGATTACTATTTGAAAGTTCGCGGTATTGACAAAGTCGGACTGGAAGGTCTGGATGCGGTACATAAATTTGTGCTCAATGCCCGCCCTGAACCACCGATGTCGATGCAGCCAATTAGTGACACAGTCATCCGTGAATCGCAGCCTCAATTCCGTTGGACTGTAACTGACAACGCAACGGGTTATCGCTTTCAGTTGGCTGCGAGCGAAGACTTCGGCGCACCGCTGAAAAGCTTGGAGCTGAAAGATCAATCGAGTTTCTCTCCAACGGAGCCACTGGATCCGGGCACATACTTCTGGCGACTCGCGACACGCGACAATGCAGGTGAACTGGGTCCTTATGGCGATGTTCAGGCGTTTACCTACCGGCCGCCGCCACCGGGTCCGGCTACTGCACCGCCGAATGTGACCGACGATGCCCTGAATGTTCGCTGGCCAAAGGGCGAAACTGCGCAAAGCTACCATCTTCAGATCGCAACCGACGCGGAATTCAAAAAGCTTGTTGTCGACGAAAAAGTCACTGAACCTTCATACGTGCTGCCCCGGCCGAGATCCGGCAGTTATTACATGCGTGTTGCCACCGTAGAGCCAGACGGCTATCAAGGACCCTATAGCGCGGTGCAAACCGCGGAGGTACCGGCGACCGGATGGTGGAAACCATTGTTGATTTTGCTTACGTTCGTCGCTATCGCTTTGTGATTCCCAAAGTCTTACAAGGCTGGCGACTCAACGAACAATTCGTCTTATCGCTGGCACTCGTCGCGCTGGCGTTAGTCCTGGATACGTCAGATTACCTTTGGGAGTGGGATCAGGTCGTATACGACCTGCAAATCCAATACTGGCAGCGAGCCCCTGCCGACGATGTCGTCATCGTTGCCATCGATGAGCAAAGTCTCGATGAACTGGGCCGATGGCCTTGGGCCCGGGCAATCCATGCTGAGCTAGTGGAGAAGCTGACCCGAGCGTCGGCGCGGGTGATAGGCTTGGATGTCATGTTTACGGAGCGGGATGAAAACGCCGCCGGGGATGATCAACGACTGGCCAACGCAGTGAGCGATAATGGCCGTGTCGTTCTCCCGGTTGTTAACGGTCAATCTCGCTTGGGAGGACAGCTGGTTGAACTTCTCCCCATTCCCGAGCTGTCGTCCGCCGCGGCAAAGCTCGGACATGTGGACCGACAACTGGACCTCGATGCGATTGCGCGCAGTGCGTACCTGCGGGCGGGGCTGGGTGATCCCCACTGGCCAAGCTTCGCCCTGGCGATGTTGGAACTGGCGGCCCCCGATAGGTGGCGCGTCTTACCCGGGCTGAGAAACCCGGCTTCCGCCAATGCCTCACCCTATAGCTGGACGCGGGATTACCAGATTTGGCTCGCCTATGCGGGTCCGCCCGGGCATTTCCCCAGGGTGTCTTACGTGGATGTACTGCGCGAGCGGGTTTCTGCCGATCTTTTGGCAGATAAATTCGTGTTTGTTGGTGCTACGGCGACGGGTCTTGGCGATCTATTGCCAACGCCGGTCTCCGGTGATCGCCAGCCGATGCCGGGGGTAGAGATAGTCGCCAATGAGTTCGATGCACTACGTCGTGGACTGGTGATTCTTCCGTTGGTGACCCCTTGGCGCATGGTGCTTACCGTGTTGCTGGTGTTGACGCCAATGCTGCTGTATCCGCGCGTGCCCAGGTGGTCACTGGCGGTTTGGATAGGCATCGTGTTAACGACCCTGGTCGTGAGTGTGGGTTTACTTCGCGGGTTTCGGTTCTGGTATCCGCCGGTAGGGGCCCTGATGGTGGTGACCATCGGTTATGTCTTATGGAGTTGGCGGCGGCTGGTGCAGACGGTCCGGTATTTGAATCAGGAACTGCTCCGGCTACACGAGGAACGCACGATCACCCGACGACATGAACAACCCGATGTTAACGAAATGGTGAAATTTCTCAGCCAGATCATGCCTATAGGCGGTTGTGTGCTGATGGATGAGACCGATCGAGTGAACGCGAGTTGGGGCGAACCGCCGCGGGTGTTCACGGAACCGCCGCAAATCGGACAATGGAGCGTCCAGCTTCCGGCTATCTGGACCGCGTTGCGACGAGCAGGGGAGGTGTGGAGGCTGGGAATACACTGGAATGGCGAATCGCGGCCCACCACCGGCGAACAGCGCTTACTGGTGTCGCTGGCAGCGAACTGCGAGTTTCCCGATGCCAAGACACCACGCAGCCCGGTTGAATTCGTACAGTCTCGGATCCAGCAGGTCCAGGCGGCGACCGAGCGGCTCCAATCGTTGCGTCAGTTCATTACCGATACATTGGCGCAATTGGCGCATGGGGTTGTGGTATCTGATGCGGTGGGACGCGTTTTAATGAGCAATTCACGCGCCAAAGATTACATGTCCATGGCCCAGGAAGAGGAATTTGAACATTCGCTGACGGATTTGCTCGACAGATTGGAAGTTACCTCGGAGGATACGATGTCGCAGGTATTGCAACGTGTTCTTCTGGACGGCGAGACAGTCCAGGTTGCAGCGCGGGCGCCGGGGGGCCAGGATCTGTTGGTGCAGGTGTCACCATTCGATTACGAACAAGATGATCTCAGTGGTGTACTCGTAAATCTCGCCGATGTCACCGCTTTGAGAGAGAGTGAGCGCCGTCGCAGAGAGCTGATGGCGTTCTTATCTCATGATTTACGTACACCGCTCGCCTCAATCCTGGCGGTGGTAGATATAGCCAAACTCAAGCCGGAAAAACTGGAAGATCCAAAATATATTGAAAACATAGAGCATAACGCCCGTCGAACACTAAAACTCGCGGACGATTTTTTGAATTTGACTCGCGCAGAAAGCGCTGAATCCACGGCGTTTAGCGATGTGGATCTGGTCAAGGTGGCGTTAAAGGCATGCGATGCCGTCGAGGCACAGGCCACCGCTAAACAGATTCGTCTCACAAAGAAACTACCGCCAGCGGCGGCATCGGTTGGTGATGCCGCGCTGCTGGAAAGAGCGCTCACGAATCTGCTCAGTAACGCGGTGAAATACAGCTCCAAGCAGGCCCAGGTCACGTTGGGAATCGAATTTGTTGACGGACAGCTACATTGCTGGGTGAGAGATAGCGGCTACGGTATTGCGGAACAAGACCGTCCGAAGTTATTTGCGCGGTTCAAACGTATCGAACGAAAAGAACATCAGCATGAATATGGAAGTGGTCTGGGACTGGCGTTTGTAAAAACTGTTATCGAGAGGCATCACGGAACCATAGAACTGGAGAGTCAGGTCGGAGAGGGCAGTTGCTTCCACATCTACTTGCCACATACGCAACTATTTCATTAGAGCATGCTATGCGATGCCCGTGGATGAATTCCAGATGTCGCGTAACCGTTGTCCCAAATTGAGGGGATCGAATGGTTTGACCAGAATATCCAGCGAACCCAGGCTCCGCAGTTGTCGATGGATTTCGGGGCTGGTTTCGGCAGTGGCGAATACCACCGGTATACGAAATCCTTTCTGCCCCAATGAGATAACCGTTGCAGGACCATCCATGTTTGGCATGTTGACATCAATGACTACCAACTGCGCATCGAAATTCTCGATCTGCTCTAATGCCTCTTCGCCGGAATGACAAACGCACAGTTCGACATCGCCGGATATTTCGAACGCGAGTTCCACCAGTTCGCAAATGCTGGGATCATCGTCCACATAGAGTATGCGCTTGAGTTGTTCCATGGAAAATTGATTATTGGTTATTGTCAACGTAAATCATTACAACGTTGTGTGGCTGACCCGCAGATGAATTCGTTCGTTAGTTGCAGAGTATAACGTCCGGCGCATGGAATCTTTAGGCGGTGACAAAATTTAAATCATTTTAACTATTGAACGATTTGTTATCGTCGTCCAGCGAGTTGATGAATATATTTTGCGCACAGTGCCGGCCGTAAGATCCACGAGAGATTTTGGATGATGGCCGAGATACTGGTAGGCAGGGCGCCTAGCCCGAATATTGCACCAAGGCGGCGCGATTCAGCGCTATCGACATGATTGATATACGTGATTCGATTAAATACCAAAGTGACACTTTGTACCTCGGCAATCGCCTATCGCGACCCTGG
>CALZGZ010000344.1 GCA_945787105.1 uncultured Gammaproteobacteria bacterium | reverse complement strand
GTTGCACTGTGTTAGTGCAATCCGCGCTGCCTTGCACTACCATTGCCCAATTGATTGCCGCTAACGCACGACTTCGGTTCAAAAAACAGCCTATTGCCCCTGCTCTGAAACTGGCACGATTCCTGCGTGAGGGTCAAGGTTCCAGGCTTCGGCGGCGCGATCGCCAGCCGCGCTCAATGGCTACCACATCACAACGACAGATAAAGGAGATTTTTCATGTCTGCTGCAGACGTCATTAAAATGATAAAGGAGGACAACGTTGCCTTCGTTGACTTCCGTTTCACGGATACCAAAGGTAAGGAGCAGCACGTAACAGTGCCGGCCCGGGTGGTCGACAAATCATTTCTCGAAGACGGCAAGATGTTCGACGGCTCGAGTATCGCCGGTTGGAAGGGTATCAATGAGTCCGACATGATCTTGATGCCGGAACCCGACTCAGCAGTGTTGGATCCTTTCCTGCAAGACCGGACACTACTGTTGCGCTGCGATGTCATCGAGCCGATGACGATGCAAGGATACGAACGTGATCCTCGCTCGATCGCCAAACGCGCTGAGGCATATCTGAAATCAACCGGCATCGCCGAGGTTGCTTATTTCGGTCCCGAAGCCGAGTTCTTTGTGTTCGACGATGTCCGCTGGGACGTGGAAATGAGCGGCGCCTTTTACGAGATCGACTCGGCCGAAGCGTCGTGGAACACCGGCCGATTGTACGATGAGCAAAATCTCGGTCACCGGCCTGGTGTGAAAGGCGGCTACTTCCCCGTGCCGCCGGTGGATTCCCTGCAGGACATTCGGTCCGCCATGTGCCGAGCGATGGAGGAGATGGGTCTGGAAGTCGAGGTCCATCACCACGAGGTCGCCACCGCGGGACAGGGGGAAATCGGGATGAAATTCAATAGCCTGGTGCGCAAGGCGGACGAACTGCAGATCTATAAATACTGCGTCCATAACGTCGCCGCGCAAAATGGCAAGACTGCGACCTTCATGCCCAAGCCATTGGTCGGTGACAACGGCAATGGTATGCACGTACATCAGTCATTGGCGAAAAACGGAGACAATATTTTTTCCGGGGACCAATATGGCGGTTTGAGCGAGATCGCGTTGTACTACATCGGGGGTATCTTTAAGCATGCGCGCGCCATCAACGCCTTCGCCAATGCCACCACCAACAGTTATAAACGGCTGGTGCCAGGTTTCGAGGCACCGGTGCTGCTCGCGTATTCGGCGCGTAACCGCTCGGCCTCATGCCGAATCCCCTACGACCCGAATCCAAAGGGCCGCCGAGTCGAAGTGCGGTTTCCGGATTCCGCCGGCAATCCGTATTTCACTTTTACCGCCATGCTGATGGCCGGACTCGACGGCATTCAAAACAAAATACATCCCGGCGAATCCTTCGATAAAGACCTGTACGATTTGCCCCCCGAGGAAGAAGCCAAGGTGCCGACGGTGGCCAGTTCACTGAAAAACGCATTGGTGGCCCTCGACAAAGACCGCGAGTTCCTCACCGCCGGCGGGGTGTTTACCAAAGACACACTGGACGCCTACATCGACTTGAAGATGGAGGAAGTCACGGCGTTGAATATGACCACTCATCCGATTGAGTTTGATATGTACTACAGCGTTTGAGGCGGAGCAACCGCCCCCTTCGCGGGGGGCGTTTTTACCCCCACCACACACCCATGGTGCAACATGCTCGCCCCGTCTTCCACTTCCTTGCCCGGTTGCGACATGTCGAGTAACGAGCGCGCGCAGCGAATCTTGGACAGTCTGCACACCGCAGTACTGACGTGTGATCGCGATCTGGTGGTGACGTCGATAAATCCTGCCGGCGAGATGTTATTTGGCGTGAGCGCCAATCATCTCGTTAAACGCTCGCTGACGGACGTGTGCGGGAATGACCGAGAATCCATGGTACCCGTTCTCAAGGCCATCGAAACCGGCCAACCGGTCACTGCCCATGGCATGCGGCTGACGTTGTCGCCGGAGACCCTCATCGATGTCGACTACACCGCTACGCCCTTGATCCGTTGGGATGGAGAGGAGCAGTTGATTCTGGAACTCATCCGCGTCGACCAGTTTCTGCGGCTGGCAATGGAGGAGACCCTGATCGACACCCACGCCGCGAAGCGCGCGGTGATCCGGGGCCTGGCCCACGAGATCAAGAATCCCCTCGGGGGTTTGCGGGGGGCGGCACAGCTGCTGGACCGCGAACTGCCTGATCGTGGTTACCGCGAGTACACCCGAATCATCATTCATGAAGCGGACCGATTACGCAAATTGGTGGATCGAATGATGGGCTCATACAAACCAATTCGGACCGCGCCGGTAAACATTCACGAAGTGCTGGAACACGTGCGCAAACTGCTACAGGTGGAAAAGCCGGAGGGCCTCACCATTCGGCAGGATTACGACCCGAGCCTGCCGGAGCTGGACGGTGACCGCGAGCAGCTGGTGCAGGCGATTTTGAACATCGTGCGCAACGCGGTCGAGGCCATGAAAGGTAATGGTCGAATCATTTTACGCACCCGGGTCAAGCGCTTCACGAAAATTGGTAATTTATCGCATAGCAGGGTTATCCGCGTGGATATCGAAGACGACGGGCCAGGTATACCGCACGACTTGCGGGAGCAGATCTTCTACCCGATGGTCACTGGGCGCGCGGAAGGCACCGGGCTCGGCTTGTCCATCGCGCAAGACATCATCGGCAGACACGGCGGCTTGGTAGAGTTCGCCAGTGAACCGGGTGATACCCGATTCACCGTGTATCTACCGTTCACACACAAGGTGGCGAATGCATGAACCAAATATGGATTGTTGACGACGACGCATCGATTAGATGGGTCCTGGAAAAGGCGTTTCAAAGCGCCGGTCTTCGTGCGCGCACGTTCGCAGATGGCAGCAATGTACCGGAGCGGCTTACCCGTGAACAACCGGACGCGATTATTACCGACATCATAATGCCCGGCTTATCCGGTCTCGAACTCATGCGCGCCATCCACACCACCGCCCCCAACGTACCGGTTATCGTCATGACCGCGCACACCGACCTCGAGAGCGCGGTGGCCTCTTATCAGGGTGGCGCATTCGAATACCTGCCGAAGCCGTTCGACGTGGATGAAGCGGTGGCGCTGGCAAAACGCGCTATCGAACAGCGTCACGACCAGCAAATTCAACAGCGGGAACCGGCCGCCAAGGTATCAGAGATAATCGGTGAAGCCCCGGCGATGCAAGAGGTGTTTCGCGCCATTGGACGGCTGGCCAACTCCAACATCAATGTCTTGATCTGGGGCGAGTCCGGCACCGGTAAAGAGCTGGTGGCACAGGCCCTGCATCAGCACAGCCCGCGTGGCCACAAGCCCTTTATTGCCATCAATACCGCGGCGATACCCGCGGAGCTGTTAGAGTCTGAGTTGTTCGGGCACGAAAAGGGCGCGTTCAGCGGTGCCCACAGCCAACGCATTGGCCGTTTCGAACAGGCCAGCGACGGCACGCTGTTCCTGGATGAAATCGGAGATATGCCCCCCGAACTGCAAACCAGGTTGCTGCGCGTGCTATCGGACGGCCGCTTCTACCGGGTCGGCGGACATGACCAGGTCAACGTCAACGTTCGCGTCCTGGCAGCCACCAACCAGGACCTCGAACAGCGCGTCGCACAGGGGCGATTCAGAGAAGACCTGTTTCACCGTTTGAACGTGATACGCATCGCGTTGCCGGCATTGCGTGACCGCCGCGAGGACATACCGCTTTTGGCGCATCACTTCCTCAACGAAACCGCACGTGACCTCAACGTGGATACCAAACGCCTTACCGTCGAGGCGTTGGAGTATCTGTGCCAATTCGATTGGCCGGGGAATGTACGCCAGCTCGAAAATATCTGCCGATGGATCACGGTGATGGCGCCCGGTCAAACTGTATCGGTAGTAGACCTGCCGGGTGAACTTCGCGATCACAGTGCAGACCAGCAAGGCGGCGCAGATTGGGAGATCCAATTGCAGCGGCTGGTGGAACACAAACTTCGTCACGGCGAGAACGCCATTCTCAGCAACCTGGGTAATACCTTCGAGCGCGTGTTACTGGAAACCGCGCTCAAACATACCGGCGGCCATAAACAGGAGGCCGCACGGCGGCTGGGTTGGGGGCGTAATACGCTGGCGCGCAAGTTAAGAGAGCTGGGTGTGGATTGCAATTAGCCTGTATATTGCACCAAGGCGCTTGTCCCCGCCTTATCCCCGCCTAGCAGGGGAACAGCAGGGGGCCTGTCCCCGCACCGCAGGGGAAACCGACCGCTCGACCCCTTTGCCATCATGCCGGAACCTTGGTCCAATATACGGGTCAACCGCAGCTGTCACGCAGCTGCGCCAGAACGTCGTGCTTGCCGAGCGCTTCCAATACTTCCCAGCCCCGGGGGCTACAGTGTGCGGCGAACGGCATATCGAGTGTTTCCCAGCGGTATTGCACCGCTTGCCCAGGTGTGACCTCGCCCACCAAGATGCGCGCCACGGGTCGGTCTACGATCAAGTCGGCATGCGCCAGGCCCTGACCCGATATATAGGTCTTCAGCCCTTGATCATCGAATTCGGTTGCGACGTGTATGTGTCCCGCCAATAACGAGCGCACACCGCGCCGCAATAGCTGCGGTCGCAGCCATCGTGCCTCCAGCCATCCGAGTGAATGCGAGTAACCGTCGGTCTCCATGGCCCGGGGATCGCTCAATGGCTTGTGGGTGAACACCACATATTCCCTGGTTCTAGAGGGGTCGTACGTCAACAGCGGCAGACTGCGCACCAGACGTCCACGCGTGCCCATGGATGCGGGAAACGCAAACGCCGCGGTATCCAGATTCACAAACAGCACACCACCCAACGTGAAAGTGCTATTACGGGGTCCGATATGGCGGGTGAAAAACTCGTGTATCGGGCGGCCCGCGGCGTAGAAATCATGATTACCGATGGCCACATAAACCGGCAACGGCGACGTATTCAAGATGTCCACGGCTTGTGAGAAATCCTCGGGAGAATAGTTGATGTCTCCCAGGTGCAGCACGAAATCAGCGCCCAACTGCGCCGAGCGCTGCAGCACCCAGCGTAACTCTCCATCGCCGCCAGTATCGCCGATCGCGGTAAACCGGTAGGTATCAGGGTTCGGTAGCCGCCATTTGAGTTGCAGGCTTGTGCCCGGCGTGGTCCGCCCACGAACCTGCCGCACCAATCCATTTATATTCTCGGTCACCTCAGCCGTGCCCGTGCTCAGTAGCGCCTGGGGATGAACGTTTTCCAATCGCACGGAAAACTCCGCGATTTGCTCGCCGATCACCGCGAGTTCCGGTTGTGGGGTGAACGCGCGAAACCGCATCCCGCGATTATCGGCTTGCTGGAAATACGCCCCTTTTGCGCTGACGCGATAATCCAGGTTGGGATCGACTGCGGTCATTGCGACCGCACGGGGTTCGAATTGCGGCGGAGGAAAGCGCGCGCCCTTTGAGTACACCACGGCCACCAATGCGCCGAGCGTAACCAGCGTGATAAACGCGACCAGTCGTTTTGCGTAGGCTGTCATCAGGTAAATGAATGCGGATCAACCAGCGACACGTAGCGATGCGCACTGCTCGCTGGTGTCCGGCGTTGGAGGCTCGCCCATCAACGGGCGCATGGTGTGCAACAAATTGGCAAATAGGTGCTTATGTTGGCGTTCTTCCTGCGCCAATATCGCCTTCATATGCTGACGCTGGGTGGGCATGCGAAAACACGCTGGACAGTTGTCGGGGATCACCGGCAGACCTGCGGCAGCGGCAAAATGCGCGGTTTGCCGTTCTCGCACATATATAAACGGTCGAATCACACGCAGATCATTGGCGTCGATCACGTAGTGCGCCTTCATTGTCTCCAAACGACCACGGTGAAACGCGCTCATCACAAAAGATTCGGCCAGGTCATCGAGGTGCTGGGCGAGCACCAACACGCTATAGCCGTTATCCCGCGCAGTGGTGTACAGGATACCGCGCCGCATGCGCGAGCAGAACGAACAGAACGAATCGCCCTGCATGTGTGTGCGTGCACGTTCCATTATCGGCTCCGAGCGATAGAAATAAGGGATTTCCAACTCCGCGGTATATTGGCGCAACGGCGATGGGTCGAAACCCTCAATTTGCGGGTCCACGGTGGCGGCGCCCAGATCAAACGACACCGGCGCGTAGCTCCTTAGGTAGATCAGGGTATGCAGCAAACTGAGGCTGTCCTTCCCGCCTGACAGGCCCAACAACAGCCGATCGCCGTCGCGGATCATGCTATAATCGGCCACCGCTCGCCCGACCGCGCGGGTAATAGTTTTGGGGGGTCTTTTGACTAAAGCCATCGGCACAATTATGCCCGCTGTTGCCGGTCGACGAAATGACTTGGGGCGTCCGATGCTGTCTACGGGTAAAAGAACTGGTAAACTTGCGCCCCTTTTTCCGATATCGACGTGGGGAGCGCCGTTTCATGTCACGTAAATTCTTATTTACCTCCGAGTCCGTCTCCGAGGGTCATCCAGACAAGGTCGCAGACCAGATTTCCGATGCCGTGCTAGATGCGTTGCTGGCGAACGATCCAAACTCCCGCGTCGCATGCGAGACCCTGGTCAATACCGGTATGGTGGTGCTTGCCGGTGAGATTACGTCACAAGCCAATGTGGATTACCGGGATGTCGTGCGCGATACCCTCTGCGGGATTGGATATGATTCCTCCGAGTTGGGCTTCGACGGCCACAATTGCGCGGTAGTGGTCTCTGTGGACAAACAGTCCTCCGACATCGCCCAGGGCGTCAACGAAGGCCAAGGGCTGGACTTGGAGCAGGGTGCCGGGGATCAAGGACTGATGTTCGGTTACGCGTGCACCGAGACCGAACATTATATGCCGTTTCCCATCGACTACGCCCATCGGTTGGTTAGAAAACAAGCGCAGGTCCGCCGCAGCGGCAGGCTCCCCTGGCTGCGGCCGGATGCCAAGTCGCAGGTGAGCGTGCGCTACGAAGACGGCCGGCCGGTAGCGGTAGACACGGTGGTGTTGTCCACTCAGCATGCACCGGACATCGAGCACCAGGCGCTGAAAGAAGCGGTGGTCGAGGAGATTATCAAGCCGGTGGTGCCCGCGAACATGATCACCGACCAGACCCGCTATCTGATCAACCCCACCGGGCGGTTTGTGATCGGCGGACCGGTGGGTGATTGCGGACTGACCGGTCGCAAGATCATTGTTGACACCTATGGCGGCGCCGCGTACCACGGCGGTGGCGCGTTCTCCGGTAAGGACCCGTCCAAGGTGGACCGTTCCGCCGCATACGCGATGCGCTACGTCGCCAAGAACGTGGTGGCCGCCGGCCTCGCCGAGCGCTGCGAGGTCCAGGTGGCTTATGCCATCGGTGTCGCCAAGCCGGTGTCACTCATGGTGAACACCTACGGCACCAACGTAATCCCGGAACCAGACATCGAAGGCTTGATCCAAGAACACTTCGACCTGCGTCCGAAGGCGATCATCGTTGACCTAGATCTGTTGCGGCCCATATTTCGTAACACCGCCGCCTATGGCCATTTCGGCCGCCCGGAGAAGGAGTTCACCTGGGAGTACACCGATAAGGCACAGGTGTTGCGCGATGCCGCCGGGTTGCGACAAGAAGTCCAAACTGCATGACTAGCCCGCATATCGCACCAGGGCGTCCCGCGCTTGTCTCCGCCTTGTCCCCGCACAGCAGGGGAACAGCAGGGGAACTACGCGCAGGATCAAGTCCCGTCGCAATCGTCTGGGATCCATGGGGCAATGTGCGGGCAACTGTTCACACCACAATCACGCGCGCAGCCTAATACTTATACCTAAACTAGACTTCGAGGAATGTTATGACCACACAAGCCGCGGAAAGCCTCGCGCCGGACTACAAGGTCGCCGATCTCTCACTTGCGGAGTGGGGCCGTAAAGAAATCACCATTGCTGAAACCGAGATGCCCGGGTTGATGGCGGTTCGCAAACAGTATGCGGAGCGTCAGCCCTTGCAAGGCGCACGTATTGCCGGCTCGCTACACATGACGATCCAAACAGCGGTGTTGATTGAAACCCTGGCCGCGCTAGGGGCAGAGGTGCGTTGGGCCTCCTGTAATATCTTCTCGACGCAGGACCATGCCGCTGCCGCGATTGCCGCGCAAGGCATCCCGGTGTTCGCATACAAAGGGGAGTCCCTGGAGGAGTACTGGGAGTTCACCCATCGCATTTTCGAGTGGCACGATGGCGGCAGCGCCAATATGATTCTCGACGACGGTGGCGACGCCACCTTGCTGACCACCTTGGGTGTCAAGGCGGAAAAAGACCCGTCTATGCTCGATAATCCGTCCAATGAGGAAGAGCAGGCGCTGTTCGCCGCGATTCGCAAGCGATTAGACACGCAACCCGGCTGGTATGCCAAGGTGTTAGAGAATATTCGTGGCGTGACCGAGGAGACCACCACCGGGGTCCATCGCTTGTACGCCATGGAAAAGGAAGGGGAGCTACCTTTCCCGGCTTTTAATGTCAACGACTCAGTGACCAAGTCCAAGTTCGACAACCTGTACGGTTGCCGCGAATCCCTGGTCGATGGCATCAAGCGCGCCACCGACGTCATGGTGGCGGGGAAAACCGCTCTGGTATGCGGGTACGGTGACGTCGGCAAGGGTTGCGCCCAGTCACTCAGCAGCCTGGGTGCGACGGTGTGGGTGAGCGAGATCGATCCCATCTGCGCATTGCAAGCGGCGATGGAAGGCTATCGCGTGGTGACCATGGACTACGCGGCTGACAAAGCGGATATCTTCGTCACTGCCACCGGCAACTGGCAGGTGATCACTCATGAGCACATGCAGGCCATGCGGAACCAGGCCATCGTCTGTAACATCGGGCACTTTGACAACGAGATTGCGGTCGCGAGTTTGCGTCAGTACCAGTGGGAGAACATCAAGCCGCAGGTCGATCACGTCATCTTTCCCGACGGCAAACGGATCATACTGCTCGCCGAGGGCCGGTTGGTAAATCTCGGATGCGCCACCGGCCACCCGAGCTTCGTGATGTCGAATTCGTTTACCAACCAAGTTCTGGCACAGATCGAGTTGTTCAGCGACCGGAGCCAATATGAAAATAAGGTCTATGTGTTGCCCAAGAAGCTCGACGAGCAGGTGGCACGCCTGCATTTAACAAAGCTCGGGGTTAATCTCACCACCCTCACCCAACAACAGGCCGACTACATCGGGGTGCCGGTTGATGGCCCCTACAAGCCGGATTTCTACCGCTACTAGCGTGTTGTAAACCGTGCGCCGATTGCGGCGGATGATAGCGCTGGCGGCAGCGCGAAACAAGCATGGCCACCGGCGTTGACGATGGCGGCCACATCGCTTCTGTAGATCGTCGTTGTCCTATCGCGTCATCACCGTGGTGGCTTCCGCACGCCAGTTTGCGGCCGCCGAAGCAGCGATGGCAAAATGTCTGGTTTGCGTCCTTCGCCAACGGCGTTTGGATACTCAGCCACCCGATTCGATTACCGCCTCACATGCAATCAGATACGCACGATACCCGTTTGTTCAGCTGCGAATTTTTCCCGCCTAAGACGCCCGAGGGAACGGCGAATCTGCGTGCCACGCTGGCGGCACTTGCGGCACTGAAACCCGCCTTCTTTTCGGTCACCTTCGGCGCCGGCGGCAGCACCAGAGAGGGGACCTATGATGTGATCAGGGAGATACAAGCACACGGTTTGCAGGGTGCCCCGCATATCTCTTGCATCGGCACCACGCGCGCGGAAGTGCGGGGGCTGCTGCAAGCCTACCAGGACATCGGTGTCAAACGACTGGTGGCGCTGCGCGGCGACCTCCCCTCCGGCATGGTAGAACGAGGGGAATTCGCCTATGCCAACGAGCTGGTGGCCTTCATCCGTGAAACCAGCGGCGACACCTTCCATATCGAAGTTGCGGCTTATCCCGAGTACCACCCGGAGGCGCCGAGTCCCAGGGTGGACCTAAAAAACTTCAAGCGCAAGGTCGCAGCGGGCGCGGACTCCGCCATTACCCAGTATTTCTATTCCGCCGAGGCCTACCTGCGATTTGTTCAAGAGTGCGCGGCGGAAGATGTCCATATACCCATTGTTCCGGGCATCATGCCGATTACAAATTACCGCCAGCTGGCGCGGTTTTCGGACAACTGCGGCGCCGAGATCCCACGCTGGATCCGTAAGAAATTGGAGGAATATCAAGACGACTTGACGTCGTTGCGCGCGTTCGGGGTGGATGTGGTCACCCATTTGTGTGCGGTACTGCTCGAGCATGGCGCCCCCGGCTTGCATTTTTATACCCTGAACAAGCACCAGCCAACCCGTGAGATCTGGAAGCGGCTCAGGCTGTGACCAAGCTCAGTCAAGCCCTGGCGGAGCGCATCTTGATACTGGATGGCGCCATGGGCACCATGATCCAGGCGCACGAACTGTCGGAGTCCGATTATCGTGGCAAGCGATTCGCCGATTGGGAGCGTGAACTAAAAGGCAATAATGACCTGTTGGTACTCACCCAGCCGGAGATTATCCGGGACATTCATGCCGCCTACCTGGAGGTCGGCGCCGACATCATTGAAACCAACACCTTTAACACCACCCGCGTCGCGATGGCCGACTACGGTATGCAGGATCTGGCACGGGAGATCAATGTCGCCGCTGCCCAATTGGCGCGCCGGACCGCTGACGATTTTTCCCGCAACAACCCCGAACGCCCGCGTTTCGTCGCCGGCGTGCTGGGCCCCACCAACCGCACCGCATCGATTTCACCGGACGTCAATGATCCCGCGTTCAGAAACATCACTTTCGACGAACTGGTCGCGGCGTATTATGAATCCGCGACGGCACTATTAGCGGGGGGCGCCGATGCGCTGTTGATCGAAACCATTTTCGACACCCTGAACGCCAAGGCCGCGGTGTTCGCAGTCGGCAAATTATTCGATGATTGCGGGACGCAAACCCCGGTTATGATCTCCGGTACGATTACCGATGCCTCCGGACGCACCCTGACCGGCCAAGTGACCGAGGCGTTCTGGAATTCCTTGCGCCACGCCGCACCCATATCGTTTGGCTTGAACTGTGCACTGGGCCCGCAACAATTGCGTCCGTATGTCGAGGAATTGTCGCGGATCGCCGACACCCATGTCTCCGCGCATCCCAATGCCGGCCTGCCCAACGAGATGGGTGGGTACGACGAATCGCCGGAGGATATGGCGCTGGAGATCGGAGAGTGGGCGCAAAGCGGATTTCTGAACATTGTCGGCGGATGTTGTGGCACTACACCGGAACACATTGCGGCGATACGGGACGCCGTCGCGGCACATACCCCGCGGACCATTCCTCAGTTAGCAAAGGCCTGCCGCCTGTCCGGCCTGGAGCCCTGCAACATCGAACACGACTCGTTGTTTGTGAACGTGGGCGAGCGCACCAATGTCACCGGCTCCGCCCGGTTTCGCAAATTGATTCAACAGGAGGACTACGAGGGCGCACTGCAAGTCGCCCGGCAACAGGTCGAAAACGGTGCACAGATCATCGATGTCAACATGGACGAAGGCCTGTTGGATTCCAGCGCAGCGATGACCCGTTTTCTCAGCTTGATCGCTGCAGAACCGGATATTGCTCGGGTGCCGGTGATGATTGACTCCTCAAAGTGGGAGGTCATCGAGGCCGGGCTCAAGTGCGTACAGGGCAAACCGGTGGTCAACTCTATCAGCCTCAAGGAAGGGGAGGCGGCTTTTGTCGAGCAGGCGCGATTGGTTCGCCGCTACGGGGCCGTAGTGATTGTCATGGCCTTCGACGAGGCGGGGCAGGCCGAAACCAAGGAGCGCAAACTCGAGATCTGTACCCGTGCGTATCGGATACTCACCGAACAAGTAGGTTTCCCACCGGATGAGATCATCTTCGATCCGAACGTCTTCGCGGTGGCCACCGGCATTGATGATCACAATGACTACGCGGTGGCGTTTGTCGATGCCACTCGCGAGATCAAGCAAACATTGCCACACGTGCTGGTTTCCGGAGGCGTGTCCAATGTTTCATTTTCGTTTCGCGGTAACAATCTAGTACGCGAAGCGATTCATTCCGTGTTCCTATACCACGCTGTCCAAGCGGGCATGGACATGGGCATCGTCAACGCGGGGCAACTGGCCATCTACGAGGAGCTCGCGGACGAACTGCGTGAGGCGGTCGAGGATGTCATTCTCAACCGCCGGTCCGATGCCACCGAGCGGCTGTTGGCGCTCGCAGATCGTTACCGCGGAACGGGTGACGGCGAGCGACAGAAACAGGACCTGGCATGGCGTGATTGGCCGGTGGCGAAACGTCTAGAGCACTCACTGGTGCAAGGATTGGCCGATTATATCGAGACGGATACCGAGCAAGCGCGCCAGGAATACGAACGTCCCCTGCACGTCATCGAGGGCCCGTTGATGGATGGGATGAATGTCGTGGGCGACCTGTTTGGTGCCGGCAAGATGTTCTTGCCGCAAGTGGTGAAATCCGCGCGGGTGATGAAAAAGGCGGTGGCGTATCTTTTGCCTTTCCTGGAGGCGGAAAAGAATGGGCGCACCAGTGCCCGAACCAGAATTTTACTGGCCACCGTGAAGGGCGACGTTCACGATATCGGCAAAAATATCGTCGGTGTGGTATTGCAGTGCAACGACTTCGAGGTCATCGATCTGGGCGTAATGGTCCCGGCAGAGAAAATCCTTGAAACCGCCGTGCGCGAACGCTGCCACATCGTCGGGCTGTCGGGGCTGATCACCCCATCATTGGACGAGATGGTCCACGTCGCGAAACAGATGGAGCGGCAGGGAATGTCGCTGCCACTATTGATCGGCGGAGCGACGACATCCAAGGTGCATACCGCCGTTAAGATCGAGCCCAACTACTCCCATCCGGTGGTGCATGTCCCGGATGCGTCACGCGCAGTGGGTGTGACCCAGAAGCTATTGTCCGCCGACCATCAACAAGGGTACATAGCCGGGATCCGCGAGGAGTACGCACAGATTCGCGACGAGCGCCTGGCGCGCTCCGAATCCGGAAAAACCGTATCGCTGCAAGACGCCCGGGCGAACCGATGCAAGATTGACTGGCCACAATACAAGACACAACGCCCAGCAAAACTAGGCGTTCAACAATTCGATGACTATGGTCTGGCGAAGCTTAGTGCCTACATAGATTGGACCCCGTTTTTCCACGTTTGGGAACTCAAAGGACGGTACCCGAAAATCCTCAAAGACGAAGTGTTGGGAGATACGGCACAGCGGTTGCTTCGCGACGCCGAGGCAATGCTGGATCGCATCATCGATGAGCAATGGCTGAGAGCACGCGCGGTAATCGGGTTCTTCGCCGCCAACAGCATCGGCGACGACATTGAGGTGTACACCGATGAATCCCGAACTACGGTCCTCGCAAACCTGCACCAGCTGCGGCAGCAAGCGGTAAAATCCGCGACCCAGCCCAATTATTGTCTGGCGGATTTTGTCGCTCCCAAGGATTCACGAATCGAGGATTATATCGGCGCATTCGCGCTAACCACCGGCATGGATATCGAAGCCAAGCTCGCAATGTTTGAAACACAACACGATGATTACCAGAGCATCCTGCTCAAAGCGCTGGCGGATCGGCTTGCCGAGGCGTTTGCAGAACACATGCACGAACGGGTGCGGCGGGTGTTCTGGGGTTACGCGCCACATGAGGCGCTGTCCAACGATGAGCGAATCGCTGAAAAATACCGCGGCATTCGGCCCGCACCGGGTTATCCCGCGTGCCCGGATCACACCGAGAAACAAACATTGTGGTCGCTGCTGCAACCGGACCAGCGCATCGGGATCTCACTCACGGAAAGCTTTGCGATGTGGCCGACTGCGTCGGTGAGCGGTTGGTATTTTGCCCACCCGCAAGCACGCTATTTTTCGATTACCAAAATCCAGCGTGATCAAGTTGCGGACTATGCGCGGCGTAAGGCTATAGCCATACCTGAAGCCGAACGCTGGCTTGCGCCGGTACTCGGCTATTGAACCTGGATGTGGTTGCGCAGATTAAGCGGTGATATCAGGAATCAACGAGCTTTTCAATTTTGTAATCTCATCCTTGAGTTGCAGCTTGCGTTTTTTCAGGCGCCGCAATTGAAGTTGATCCACGTAGACACCATCTTGCACTCGCCTAATAACGTCGTCCAGGTCACGGTGCTCGAGTTCAAGCTCTGAGATTCGCTGCACGGTCACCTCGTTATTCTGGTCATTCATGTGCCATACTATTGACGGTCGATCTCCGGCGATCGCCCGCCAGCCCTGTCACTGATATAGTAGCGATATTCAAAAATGGAGTCACCGAATACCTGGGAAATGCTCCTCGTCGGCGCGCTGGCAATCCTCCTGATCTTCGTCTTCAGGCCAGGGCTGAAGGCCGCATTCGAACAGAGCCGGCGCGCGCCAAGAGACTGGGCCGGATTGTTGCTCCCGCTGGCACTGGTGACTGCGTTCGTCATTCTACTACTAATCCTGGCTTAGACCCCAATTACCTCGCTATACTCCTATCCCAAGCAGGGGGGTGGGGAATCCAACCGCCGAATTAGCCGATGGCTACGGGAGGATTGTCTGATGGCATCGCATCATGTGTTCCGGTACCTGGCGATCGGGTGCCTGGTCTCACTCACGTCCGCCGGACACACCGCCCCGACGGCAACCTCCCATGAGTTCCTGAACTTCAACAACGAGGTACACCTTCGGTCCAGCAACGTGTTACCGGCATGGAGCGCGGGCCTGACCGGCGCGCCGGTCACGGTGGCGGTGGTGGACTCCGGGGCCGACCTGAATCACCCGGATCTCGTCGGCAGCTTCGCCGACGGCGGACGCGACTTCGTGAACGGCGGCGGGGTGCGGTCCGATGACTTTACCAGCCACGGCACCCTGGTTAGCGGTCTGATTACCGGGAATTTCAACGAAGCCGGCATCGTCGGTATCGCCTACGATGCCAAGGTCTTGCCTATCAAGGCCTTCGACGGCTTCTTCGGCGGCGGCATCGAGGTGCTACAGGCAATCGATTATGCGGCCTCCCGGGCAGATGTGCGGATCATCAATCTCAGCCTCGGCGGACCGCTACTGGGGCCGATGGAAATTTCCACCGTGAACGGCGCCGCGGCGCGGGGCAAACTGCTGATCATGGCGGCAGGTAACGACACCGCCGCCGATCCCGATTTTCCCGCGCGCCTGGCGCCACAGCTCAGCGGCCGCGGCATCGCGGTGGGCGCACTGGGTGCCGACGGGAACATCGCCGCGTTTTCCAACCGCGCCGGCGTCACGCGGGATTATTTCTTGCTCGCCCCCGGCACCGACATCTGGTCCACGGTCGTCGGTGGCAGCTTTGCGCCGGTTAGCGGGACCTCGTTCTCCACTGCATACGTGTCCGGTGCGGCGGCCCTGCTGGCACAGCTGTTCCCCAATCTCGCCGCCGAAGAGATCGCCGAGATCTTGTTGGTGTCCGCCACTGACCTCGGTCCGCCGGGTCCCGACTCGATCAATGGTCGCGGACGCTTGAACATCGGCGCTGCGGTGCAGCCGATCGGCATCCTGACCGTTCCCACCCCCGGTTCCGGGCGTGTGCCGTTGACCCGCCAAAGCGCGGTGGTGGCACCCGCCTTGGCGGCCGCCTTGCGCAACCCGGAAAACGCGCTCGATCGAACGCTGGCGTTGGATCAATATGACCGCGCCTACACAGTCGATTTGACCCGGTTGCTGCGCACGCGCGCCGCCCATCGCAGCTGGGAAAGGGTTTTTGCCCGCGCCCACGGCGAGGACACGGTGGTAGCGATCACCGCCACCCAGTCGCTGAGTGTGGGGTATCGTATCGATCAGTCTGCGCGATCGGCACTGGATTCGACGTCGGGACCGACCCACGATGCGGTGGAATTTTCGTCGGCGGCGGCAACACTGCGGCTGTTCGGGACCTCCGGAAACGGGGACTATCGCTTGGCCTTTAACGACGATACGCCTTGGGGGCCCGGCTTTGGTACCGCCACGAACGATCACAGCTGGTTTCTCGGCGCGCATACGCTGCGTTCACCCTATCTTGGTTTCGCCGACCGCGAACATCGTTTTCAAATCGGGTGGCCGGTCGGCGCGGGCGTCAGCCTGTACGCCGGGGTGGTAGCGCAAGGCCACGACCCAGACGCGGATATCGAGGTGGACAGCCGGGCGTCGTTCGTGCAGGCGGAGTGGCGCGTCGGCGCACTGGCCCGAATGCAAATTCGTGCCAGCCAGCTCGAAGAACACGGTTCCTTATTCGGTGGCGCGGTGGGCGGAAGTTTTGGCGTTGACCGGGCACGCACTCGCGCCTTCGGCGTGACCGCCGAATTTCAGTTGAGTCCGTCACTCACGCTGGTAGGCAACTGGGACCTTGCTGAGACGCACATCGACAATGCCACCGCCAGCCTGTTGCGAGACTTCGACGGCGTGCGTAGCGACGCGTTTAGCTTAGGGTTACTCGCCGCTGAGCTATTACAAACAGATGATCGCTGGGGTGTCGCGATATCCCGACCGCTGCGCATGCGCCGGGGCAACGCACAACTCATCGTACCCCGGGGCATGGATCTGCAAGAGAATATCTCGTTCACAGAAAGGCCATTAACACTGGAACCAGACGGTCACGAAGTTGACCTTGATATGTTCTACCAGTTCTCACCACACACGAACGCACAGATCGCGACGCACCTTTTCGTACGCCGCAATCCGAACCACAACAACGAAGGCGATGTGGAGGTGATGCTGATGGGAACTCTAAAGTGGTCATTCTAACTGCGCACAAGACAAAGTGATGTCAGAAGTACACGCCGTAACTCGTCCTCACAATCACAATACCTATCTCCAGGACTATCAGGCCCCTGACTTCTTTATCGATCAGGTGGCCCTGCATTTTGAGCTCGGCGAGCAGACCACCCAGGTAAACTCAAAGCTAGACATACGGCGTAACGGCGACCATTCACGCCCGTTGATTTTGCATGGCAAGACCCTCACCCTGTTAACGGTGTGCATCGATGGCGTGGCGTTGGATAAGGAACGTTTTCGATTGACTGGAGAGCAACTCGCCATCGACACTGTTCCGAATACGTTCCGGCTCGAGATAGAAAACCAGGTGCACCCCGACCGGAACACCGCGTTGACCGGGCTGTATCTTTCTGCCGGGAATTTGTTTACCCAGTGTGAGGCAGAGGGATTCCGGCGTATTACTTATTTTCTTGACCGCCCGGACGTGCTTTCGCGTTACACGGCGACGATTTGTGCCGACAAGCATCGATATCCTGTGTTGTTGTGCAACGGCAATTGTGTAACCCGGGGGGAAGCCGACGATGGACGGCATTGGGTGACATGGGAGGATCCACACCCCAAACCAAGCTATTTGTTCGCGCTGGTAGCGGGCGACCTCGCTTGCCTCGAAGATGAGTTTGTAACCGTGTCCGGTCGCAAGGTCCGGCTGTTGATCTATGCCCAGCGCCACAATATCGATAACTGCGAATACGCCATGCGATCACTCAAAAAGGCGATGCGATGGGACGAGCAGCACTACGGGCGAGAGTACGACTTGAATGTCTACATGGTGGTCGTCGTTGACGACTTCAACATGGGGGCGATGGAAAATAAAGGGCTCAATCTGTTCAATTCACGTTATGTGCTCGCCAATCCAGACACCGCGACTGACAGCGACTACCTACATATCGAGTCGGTCGTTG
>CALZGZ010000343.1 GCA_945787105.1 uncultured Gammaproteobacteria bacterium | reverse complement strand
GTGCAGTGCCGTTTCCGGCGGCCATGACGTTTCATACTGATCGAATACGGGATTTACTTATCGACTCCGAACGAATCTACGACTACACGTCAATCGACGAGTTTCTTCTTAGTGAGGGTGTCGAGCACCCTGATGAGCCGCCGCTTGGCTCTGTGTTCTCGGCGCAGAGATTCGATCAGACTCAGCCATTCACTGTGGCGGTGATTCCGCTTGTAAGTCTTTTCCATGAGCTGCAGGTAGACCGCCGCCGCCTCGTACGATTTCGGCTTGACTTCACCGATCAGGCTATCGACGATGTTTCGCCAGATATTGAGAGAAAGATCAGGGTGCGTATGGAATACGGCCTTGGCGACTGTCTCGTCCGTCCCCCGGCCCCAGCGTTTGGTCTTGCGTAGCTGTTGGTAGAGCCCAACCACGTCGTCGAGACGCTTTTCTGCGACGGCGATGTCGATCAGCGTAGTCAGGTCGGGAAACCGATGATAGCCGCTTCGCCGTTTGTTTGATGGCGGCTCGACCTCGGGGGAGGGCAGGGGCCAACCGTGTGTTTTGGTCTTCTGGTCGTCGGACGCAGGGCTCCGGCCAGTCTCCAGATACTGAAGGGCCGCGGTCCGTACGGCGGGCCAGCATTTCGCCTTCTCGGCTGCTTTTTGTAGTTCGGTGTAACTCTTATTCGAGGGATCGTTGAAGAAGTCCTGTGCCCGATAAGCGGCGACCAAGTCGTACTGCCGCGCTTCTTCCGCCATCGTCCGAAGCCGTTTCTGCAATGCTCTGGCAATTCCAGGGGTGTCGCCGACTGTGTGCGTGTAGCCCTCAATGCACCAGCGACGAGCCCGCTCACGGTCACCCGCCTCCAGTAGTGCGTCGACCAACTCTGTGTAGCACAGACAGACCTCCACTTCTGCTTCGAGCCGGGGGATGATCCGGTCTTTCCAACCGGCGCGACCATACGCATCGAGCAAACGGTTCAGGAGATTTTCACGCCGGTAGCGATCGGAAAAGCTAGTGGTGCGCGGTTTTTTCATGGACTGCAGGCGATCTTCCAACGTATCGGTCACTACCCGCCAGTGGGTCTTGGAGTAAGTGCGCCGCTTTAGCAGTTTATCGGCAGAGGCCATCAGCGAGTATTCGTCCTCCAACGCTCGGTCGATTACCCACAGCAATTGCTCCGGTGGCGACAGTGAGGATTGGGGTAGTGCCGTCATCACGATGTCCAGGCACGCGGCGATGGCTATGGCGGTTTCCCCCTCGTCATCGGACTGTTCCACTTGGGCCGTACCCCTGGTACACAGTTCCGAACCCAGTTGGAGCACAGCATCGGCATGGCCTCGATCGGCCAACGCCCGCAATTGTTCTTCGAGATGGGTGTAATCGGGCAGGTTGCCTTCGCCTTTCCAGGGGTTGTACCAGACGGGCTCGGCGGTGAGCTCCCGGATCTCCGATCGCAGCGCGCGAACGAGTTTATCCACCTGCCCGCTGACGAGCTGCTCGGTCTCGACAATGTGCCGTCGGACGTCCGAAAACCGGCCGCACAGGTCCGTCAGCAAATCGAGCAGTTCTTCGCGGCTTTTGTCGGTAAGGATTTTCGCGACCTTGGCCTGCGCCTTTGTGCGTCGCGGCGTGGAGGTGGGCACAGAATCGGTCTCCTCCCACTCATCATCTATCCAATCCTCCTCTTCTTCCGAATCACCATACAGTACGTCGCGGAGATCGTCGTCCTCGTCATGCAGGGGAATTGCCTCCTTACTCTTTATATGCTCTGCAGCGGCCAGAATTACCGCCACCGCATGTTTGCACGGCCCCCAGTCATAAGGGCAACTGCAGAAGTCCTCGAAGTCACCTTCTTCATCGATACGGACTGAAGTTGCATAACGTTCGCTCCCGGTCACCCATGCGACAAGGGTATTGTCCTCGGTGCGGGAGAGCTGGTCGACCCGCTTCACATAGCCCTTGCCTCGATTGAGGATCTTCTCACCCGCCCACGTGCTCAGGTCGTCGAAAGTGATTTTCCGCAAAATGGTGTTGAGGCCTTTCATCATCTTTTCCCAGCAAACGAAGTTGAAAGATATTCGAAATTCCTCGGAACGGTAAAGGACGATTGATAAGGACGCTTTCCTGATAAATCGGTATCGATTTCATCGGTTAATTGGAAACCTGCTTTTCCGAAAAAAGCTGTTACGTCGCGAGCCAAGCTATGGCGATCCATGCTGATGGGTTATGAATCTTGTGTTTCGTGCGAGCACAATACTTTGGCGGGAATCCGGCGATAAATGAGCAAACAATTGCAATGGCGAATTTGCTATGTCATTGCGTGTGTGCACTTTGCAAGTTATTTGAGGGTGGGCGGGCTGTTCTCGTACTTTTTCGCAGATGAACGCAATCAATCGCTTGACGACGGCCTATCCAAAAGTTCTTGGCTCGCGCGCCAACTCCGCACTTTCTACTCGCGTAAGATCTGCGCAGTCACGGATTGTGCAAGTGTATACGTAGTCGAGTTTATGCACCCGTTTTTATATGGTCATCGAATGGCCGTTTATGACATGGAAGCCGCCGATTTTGCTCATGACGCCCAATCGGCCGGAATATACTCATTGCGGACAGTCGGAGAATCTGGTCGAACTGGTGCTTACGACCCGTTGCTGACGATGGAGCTTCAACAACTGTGCGTCCGGTATGGGGTCCGCAAGCTGACATATCGGACAGTTACGCTTTGATGGAAAAGCGCAACGATTTGCGAGTGCCCGAGAAGAGAACCCGAGGTTTAGTTTCTTCTGTTAGCGAAACGTCGCACGAATGCTCGGATTGTTGTTAGCGGACATAGTTTGAGAACATCGGCTAGCAGATCACAAGAAAGTAAACATGAAGTCCGTCCATCCTGGAGGACACTGCTGGGCATCTACATTAAATGTCTGCCCTTCCGGATTCGTACAGGCAAGACTAGGGAATGCGACACCCTCGGGAACGACTGTCCAGCCCGATGGACACACTTTGTCAAATACTTGATACAGTGTCTGATCCTGATTCCTGCAGCGAACCGAGTCTCCCCCGCAAAAGGGGAAGTCGGGGTCAGAAATACTGCATCCGTTGCTGAATATATTACCGCCACCGCTAGACGTGCCACCGCCGCCACAGCCATAAGTCAACAAACAGATGAAAGATACAGCGGTAAAACTTCTTATTGATAGAAGCTTCATCACAAGTCCTCCACTTATAATGCGTTACACTAATGCTTGCCGCGCTGGACTACCGACTGTACTCCTGCGAAACCCGCAACAAAACTAACGCTCTAACTGCGAAATAGGGAAAGTAGGCTGACGCCTTCTAGTGGGGGGCAAAGACGCAGAGAATCCGCGTGAGGTTACCCCGGGGTTTAGCCTCCAGGGCAGTGAGACGAGCGATGAAGTCCAGGGGCTTGAGGACAATGTGGATGGCAACGTCTCGATACTGGGTCTTGCGCTTATTCTGCCGATACCATCGGGCGGGCGATATACTGTTACAGCCGTTGGAGATCGATAGGCAAAAACCGACCCTCAAGAGGCATTTGACCCAGGGACTTCCATTGTCGGCTTTACGGATCAAACCGGTGATTGGTAAGCAAAGAATAGGTATAACAGTTGAGCCAAACTCGAACGAGCCTGCTATTTGATGTTACTGTTGGCCGGCTAGTCAACGCGGCAGACCTGCGGTGGTTAAATGACCAAAGTAACGTCCTTACCGGATAACGTGGAATTTGACGTTACCGCCGACGAAACCTTGCTCGAAGCAGCGCTTAGATCAGATATTGCTTTCGCCCACGCTTGCGGCGGCCGGGCGAAGTGCTCAACCTGCCGCATTTGGGTTCTCGACGGATTGGAGACTTGCCCCGAACGGACAGAGCTTGAAATTTCGATGGCCAATCGCCTGGGTTTCGCCAAGGAAGTGCGGCTTGCCTGCCAGCTTAGACCGAAGGGTAGGCTTCTCATTCGCCGGTTGGTGATTGACGAAACCGATCTGATGATGTGCAGTCAGCTTGATCGCGCCGTAGCGGCACGCGCGGGCGAGGCCAAGAAGGTCACGATTTTCTTCAGTGATATTGCCGATTTCACCTCGCTTGCCGAGCGATTGTCGGCCTATGACGTGATGTATCTTCTCAATCGTTATTTTGTGCAAGTTGGTGACATCATCGAACAGCATGGCGGTTTTATCGACAAGTTCGTCGGCGACGGACTGATGGCCATCTTCGGTGTTGACGACCAGCCCAATGCACCACTCCGTTCGGTTAACGCGGCTCTGCAGACGTTAGCTGCAGTGGATACCATGAAACCGTTTTTTACGTCTATGTACGATGCTGATGTCGATATCCGTATCGGCCTTCACTATGGTGAGGCCGTTCTAGGCTCTCTGGGATCGATAGGTCATGAACGCCTTACGGCGATCGGCGACGTGGTGAACGTGGCCAGCCGTGTGGAAATTGCCAACAAGGACGCCGGAACACGGTTGCTCATCTCCGAGGCGCTTTATGAGGAGGTCAAAGAGTCCGTTGAGGTCGCCGACTTCGTCAGAATACGGCCGCGGGGAACCAGTGACCGCATGACCCTCTATGAAATCGACGGTCTGAAACCCGAGGCTGAAGCGATATTGAATACCAAAGAACAGCGCGAAACCATGCTATTTGCGGGCAAGAAATGGGTTCGCGCCTTTGCAGAAGACGAGCTGGAGATCGACGAACACCGGATTCTCGAATTTGAAGACTACGATGTGGTCGTTGTTCGCGGTGCCGATAGCTATTTTGCCTTTAACAATGCTTGTCCCCATCTCCACCTTCCGCTTTTCGAGCGTCGGGAAATGGTTGAGGGTGACCTTGGCTGTTATCCAGGTACGAATACGCCGCGGCCGATCTACAGCACGCTTGTCGACAATCGGGGCCTCGTTTGTCGGTGGCACCACAGTTGTTTCGATCTGCAGACCGGCGACGTTAGAGACTGGGCCACGCGCTTGGCGGAGGATGGTACCTCCCCGGGCTGGGAGTTTCTCGGTGATGTTTCAAAGAACCGAATGAAACTGAAAGTTTACACCTGCCGCATCCATGACGGCGATTTGTGGATTGCCCTCGAGTGATATAACCAACCACAACGCCCTTGGGTCAAAGGCAGTGAGGTTGTACTTAGCGAACGGCTGCTGTGTTCAGCGTAAGCAGACACTGTGATCAAGAGCCATCAAGAGCCATCAAGAGCCATCAACAGCCGGTCATGGCCGTGAGTTGCCGATAGAAGTCAAAACAGCGGGAGCATAATTTCACAATGTAGGGAACTAGCGCTTTCGACCCTTTATTCGTGCCGAAGGCTCCCCAATGACCGGTGTATGCGAATTACCGGAACAGTGACTACCGAAAGTTAATAGAACCTGATCCTTTTATTACTTTGAAGACACGCGGCGCGGCGCGCTGATAAAATCCGTCACCAATGATTCCGTATCCAATCGGCCTACTATGCGGTGGTCTTCGTTGCGGTAAAACTGAATTCCTCAACGCCCGAGGGGCAATCGTAGGTGTGCGTACCTGATCCGGAGATCACATTTCCCGAAACCGTTCCGGTTTGACGGCTTACTACATGCATCGGACTATGGAGGGGCTACTACAGTGACCCGTCGCCGTCATGGAGAACGTATTGCCTTCTAACGGAACGGCTGGTCCGTTTATGTCACAGGTTTCCCATCCTGTGCCTTCGGAGACGTTGGCGCTCACTTCTCCTTGTTGACTAATCTCAAGTGTGAGCGGCCCAGACGTGGGGCCCGTTTCCCCGGGACGGCCAATGCCACTGAAAGTTACTGTCCCGACGTAGGTGCCAGCGTATTGGGACAACGTTCCTCCGCCGCCGCCACTCGAAGAACCACCGCCGCCGCAGCCCATTAGCATCGATAAACCTATAACGGCAATAGGGATGAGGAAACTGTGGAGCGCAGGGCGGTATTTGTCGCCAGTTATCATCGCTTCTCTACCTCCTTTGTCTCGGGGTCGGCTGCATGACCCGATGAATGTAGGTCCGCTGCAACGTGCCCGCGTTGTTACCTTGAGAAGCTAGAAGGTCGAGGGCAAGCACAATCCCCTCAAAACGAACGATCTAGCGAATTGCAGAAGGGCTCGTTATTTAAGATTCGCACAGACCACACGGTATCGTTGGTACGGCTCACCGCGCGGGTCTTGCCTTCAGCCACGAATACCTAAAGGATTCGATCCGTGAAGTCCTTGATCTGGGTCAATAGAAACTTCCGAATTTGCTTGGGACGCCCCGGGATTCGGCATCTGCGCCGCGCAAAGTTTTGGTGGGACTGTTGGTACTACGATGCAACTATGTGTAATGCTAGGTTTAGCAGAACGATCATTATCGTGAATAATGGTGGGAACTGATGTGCTTACGATCAAGGGTGTGTGAAAACTCAGAATCAAAAGAGCAAGTGGTAGAATCGATTGGAAGCCGGTGACATTCACCCCTCCAAATGGGTGCCCTGCGCTAAACTCGTTACGAAGTTGTGTGCAATGTGGTGCACTGTCACATTGAACAGGACTTTTAACACAGGTTCGATCCACTGCGGACGGGTAAAAACGACCCACTCCCGACCTACGACGTACAAACGCTTCAACGGCTGCTTTTGGTGAAGTGAGGAATCAATATCGACATCGAAACCTGTCATCACTGTGGTGGCGTCGTTAAGGTCATTGCCTGTATCGAAGACTCAACAGTTATTAAACAGATTCTGGATCATCTGTAGCGCAGCAGTGAACCCGCACAAGCCGAACCCCATCCAGTCAGAGCGCCGCCTAGGAACGATCCGGCTCCCGCCAAATCTTACTCTCAACGCACGGACGCGATGATCATCTGAACGTCGTACGAACCCTTTCGTCCAGAATCTCAATAAGTCCCAGGATCCAGTCTTTTTTCTTGCGCAATGCGCTGATTTCGCGACGGACCAGAGTCGATTCTGGCCCTGCATCTGGAAATTTCACGCAACTGTGTAGATTGATTGACTCGATTCGTCTTAGTTAGCATGTGCTTTATACCTCCTCATATAGACGCTACCGCTCCCCGCGCACAGTTTGAATTTGAACGCGTTTGCGGAACACTGGGTGAAATCGGTTAAGGACGAGTGTTTATTGAAGCTGATACTATCTGGCGAAACATCGTTAAGACGTGCACTTCGTGAGTACCTCGTCCATTATCATAGCGAACGGAATCATCAAGGCGAAGACACCGTACTGTTATTTCCGGCGGCGACGAAAGCAGTGAATCGTATTGACGGATCAGTCGGTTGTAAACAATGCTTAGGTGGGCTGCGGAAGTATTACCATCGGGAAGTTGCACGAGTATTTTAACCCCGAGGGATTTGCTAGTGCCTCAAAAACACACCGATCCCGTTTTCATCACAATGGTCGCTGCACTTGTCCTGGCGGCAGCCGCCATGACTTGGCTAATTGTTGTTTGCCGCTGTAACTGGGCATGGGACGACGCCAACTACCTGTACCACGGCATCTATCATGCCAACCAGGTCAGCGAGCAAGGAAATTTCTATTGGCTGAGACTACCCTACAGTTTGCTGTTCGAGTCCACCAAACCGCCGCTGCTTACTGGGCTGACAGCAGCGGTGTTGCTTGTCTTCGACAAGGCGGAAAATCTAGCGGCCGTCGCTCTTGTCATTGGCGCAGCATTTCTCGCACTCACTGGCGCCGTATGGATCATATCCAGTGTACTGTTTGGTCGCCGTGCAGCAGCATTTGCAGTCCTGATACTCCTTGCATCTCCCATGACCCTGTGGCTCGGCTCTGACCTGATGGTGGAAACGCTGCTGTCACTATGGATTTTATTGACACTCTACATGGGGGCTGGGATGCTGGAACAACCGACATATCTAAAATCTGCTGCCCTTGGCCTGGTAGTTGGACTTGGGATGTTGTCGAAACTGACGTTCGCCGGATTTGTCGGGTTTCCGGCCCTGTGGCTCCTGGTCTTGTACATCAGGCGATTCGGAGCAGGATGGCACTCATTTGCGCGTCTTGGAGTGTTGCTGGCGACAGCGGCCTTGGTTGCCCTGCCCTGGTACCTGAGAAACTGGGAATCCGCGCTGCATCATGTCCACAGTGCATCTACATTTTATGAATTCATCGGCCAAGAGCCACTTTCCACCTTGGAACGGATTTCCAGGGTTAGCCTGGATCTCGCAGGGATTCCTCTACTTGTATTCTTCGCCGTCCTTATCCTTATCCCTGGATCAGTACAACTGAAGTTGTTGCTGTCGCGAGGCCAACGTTCTACCGTTTTCCTGCAATGCACGTTTGCCAGTATCTTGCCAATCCTAGGCATGATGCTGATGAGTCCGTATTTCAATTCACGCTTCATGCAGCCGGCCTGGCCGCTGCTGGCGGTAGCAGCCGGCTGTTATTCCGCTCTCGTCTGGACCAGGATGGCAACCGTTATCCGCTACTGCATCATCGGTCTGCTGGTCACAGCTATCGGATATTCCTTGATGACACTGGTGACCCAGCGGGAAGAACAGATTCCCTGGTCCCTCGCGGCAGCGCTGGACCAGATCAGCGAGTCCGGGGCGGAAGGCATAATCTGCAATGTCGGGAGTACCGCCCAATGGAATATCTACAAGCTGCGGGCCATCAATGAAACCCGGGAGGGCCGTCGCGACATCACGTTGCGCGATCTGGAGCCCGGCATGTCCGTTGAAGAGTGCGATGGGGTGATTATCGGTACCGACTACGCCGACAGTATTGGTCGAAGCCGATCAGATCTGGAGCAATTCACTGGTTTGGCGCAGGAGCTATCCCGGAATACCGCCGGGATATGGGACCAACCTGAGCGTCAGGGCACGGGAACCCGAATTCCGGCAACCATATATTTCAAAATCAGCCAGCCTGATATCGGAAACAGCGGGGGTACAGGTAACTGAAAACAGTGGGAGCCGGCCGATAAGCCGGGGGTCTATCGAGAACAGTTTCAAGATCGACATGAAATCCTGCAACCAGCGCGGCAGTGCAGTATTACAGATACCTTGGGAAAGCAGACCTTCAAATGACAACTTCCGCAGTTGACGAATGTCTGCAGGTGGCCGATCAGAGCCGTTTGCAGCATCAGAAATTTGACTTTGATCGGGCACTGTCCGTCGAATCAAGTACTGGCCTAGTACACATAATTGTTTCGCGGCATCCATCTTCGGGATCGTATCCAGGCGTAGTGTTCGCAACACCCGCGTGTGAGCGTCATTGATGGCCGTTAACATCAATGCCTCCCGAATACCGCGATCGCAGTATTTGGGCACCACATGCAATTGCTTGATCTGCCCACTTCAGGTTCGATCTCTCGCACCGCCACACCACCGGCCGCCGGTCCGCCAACCAATGCCAGCCGTAGCGATCCCTTGGGCGGCGCATAGTCACCAGACAATGTAAGAAGCTCTTTCTCGAAATCTTGAATCCATGAATCCGCACCCAGCCAATTAGCATATGCGCGGCATAAGCCACGAATCGCTTGCAGTTATTGCCGGTGATAGCTTGTCTAATTATCCAGGGTCTATTCCGCATGATCAGCTAGGAATAAGAAGCGAAACAAGCTAAGTCTTGCGTAGTGTTTCGTGCGCTGCCGCCATTTCTCCAAGACTATGAAAATGAAAGTCTACCTGTACCTCGGTGGGTGGTGGTTTGGTTGCACCGAAACCCTCTTTGTCATGACGTCGGTCTATCCATGCGGTAGCAAGCCCGAACCGAGAGGCGGGGACATGGTCGTGAAACAGGCTTTGGGCGGTATGCAGGATAGCGGACGGCGCATAGCCCATTTTTCCCAGCTTATCGAGCATATATTTGAAGTTCCTCGGATCCGGCTTGTAGGAGCCGATATCCTCCGCCGTATAGATGTGGTCGAACTCGACCTTGAGGCGCCGATTACTGCCGGCGAAACTTTCGCGATCAACATTGGAAAGAATCACCAATTTGTAATATCGCTTGAGATAGGTCAGGGCATCGGGTGCGTCCGGAAAGGCCGGCCAATCCCCTATAGAGCGACCAAATTGTGTGGCCTGTTCATGCGTCGCGTCGATTCCCCAATGCTCTGCCAACTGCATGAACACGTGCGCCAATAAATCTGAGTAACGCATATCCGGTGCCTGCGCCTGCTGGCGGGATTCGAACTCGGCGAAGGTCTGCAACGCCTGCTCCCAATCCACGCTACTTCTGTCGAGCAAAGAAGCAAGTGAGTCGCGTATCCCGGTCTCCCAATCGATAAGCGTACCGTAACAATCGAAGGTTAATACCTTGAAGTCAGTGAGATTCATTTAGATTTGGTCCTAGGGATACAGCCGTTTGCTTGTCCACCTGGCGCCATCGAGATCGAAGCGCAGACGATCGTGCAGGCGGTTGGCGCGGCCTTGCCAGAATTCGATGCACTGCGGGTTAACGCGGTAACCGCCCCAAAAATCCGGCAGTGGTATTTCGTTGTCTTTATACTTGGTTTCCAGTTCTCGATAGCGGGTATCCAAGTGCCGCCGATCCTTCAGTAGTTCACTTTGTCTCGATGCCCAGGCGCCAATCTGGCTGCCGCGGGGGCGGGAACTAAAATAGACTTGTGACTGCGCCTTCGAAACACGTGTCACACTGCCTTCAATCCGCACCTGACGCTGCAAGACCGGCCAATAGAATACCAAAGCAGCGCGCGGATTTTGTTCCAATTCTGCTGCCTTACGGCTGCCGTAGTTGGTGTAGAAAACGAATCCGTCGTGATCAAAATCCTTGAGCAAGACCAAACGCGCCGAGGGCACAGCGTCTTGGGTGCAGGTGGCCAAGGTCGCAGCTTCCGGTAACAGTAAACCGGATTTTTGCGCCTCTAAGAACCATGCGCCGAATAGCTCAATCGGATTACGATCGGCAGTGGCCTCGGGCAGACCTCTTAAGACCCCCTTACCCAGGGTAAACATAGCAAGTAGCGATGACTTCAATGACATGTCACTTTTGCCACTCCCGTCGTTGTTTGAATTTTCAGGCGGCCGTAGCTTCGTATGCTCGTCATTGAAGTCATTATTCGGCAACTAGGGCGCAGGGACCGCCTGATAGTAACCGTTCCGGTACAGCAAGTGGATGGGCGTATCGAACAGTTCACTTAGTCGTTGGTCGCACAGGATCTTGGATTTTTCTCCGTCGGCGGTCACCCGGCCGTGACTGAGCAAAACAACACGCGATATCTCGGGAGGAATTTCATGTATATGATGGGTAACGAGCACAACTGTCTTACCATCCGCCATCAAACGGCGAATAATATCGAGATATTGAAAACAGGCTTTGAGATCGAGGCCGCTGGTAGGTTCGTCCATGACCAATGTGTCGGGGTCGTTGACGAGAGCGCGCCCGAGCAAGAAACGACGCTGTTCGCCGGTGGACATCGCGGCGAATTTGCGGTCTTTGAGATTAGAGATTCCCAAAGTATGCGTGACATCATCGGCTCGCCGCCGTTGTTGGTCAGTAAAGTGTTGATGTTTCCAACGCCCAATACTGGAGTAGTAGCCTGACAAAATCACATCGGTGCCGACCGCGTGGGCAGCATAGCTTTGTTGGAGGTCGTTGGAAATGATACCGAGGTGAGACCGCAGTTCCCAGACATCCCATCGCTCGCGGCCGTAGATACGAATATAGCTGT
>CALZGZ010000342.1 GCA_945787105.1 uncultured Gammaproteobacteria bacterium | reverse complement strand
TCCATCTGCGCCGCACCCGTAATCATGTTCTTCACATAATCCGCATGACCCGGACAGTCTACGTGCGCATAATGACGCTTCGCCGTCTCATACTCTACATGCGCCGTCGCAATCGTGATCCCTCGCTCCCGCTCCTCCGGCGCATTGTCAATCTGATCAAACGTCTTTACCTCACCACCATACTGCGCCGACAATATCTTCGTCATCGCCGCCGTCAATGTCGTCTTCCCATGATCTACATGACCAATCGTCCCCACATTTACATGCGGCTTCGTTCGCTCAAATTTTGCCTTAGACATGGCTATTTACCCTTTTCTATATATGTTGTAATACGTTTATCCGCGAGAAAGTGCTGCTAACTCGCTTTCTTCATGATCACCTCAGTGACGTTACTGGGAGCCGGTGCGTACTTCTTGAATTCCATCGAATAGGTAGCACGTCCCTGGGTCGCGGAACGCAACGCCGTGGCGTACCCAAACATTTCCGCGAGCGGCACCTCCGCTCGCACAACCTTGCCCGCCGGCACCGCTTCCATTGCCAGGATGACACCACGACGGGAGTTCAAATCACCATTGACTGCTCCCATATAAAGCTCCGGTGTCACCACCTCGATCGCCATTATCGGCTCGAGCAATACCGGTTGAGCGCGCAGCGCTCCCTCCTTAAACGCCATCGAGCCCGCTGCCTTGAACGCGTGCTCTGAGGAATCCACCTCATGATAGGATCCATCATACAGGGTCACCTTGACATCTATCACCGGATATCCGGCAATCACTCCGCTTTCCATGGCATCCTTCACGCCTTTTCCCACCGCCGGTATGTACTCTCTCGGCACCACGCCACCTTTGATTTCATCCACAAACTGAAACCCCGCACCGCGTTCTTGCGGCTCGATACGCAGATAAACATGTCCATATTGACCGCGCCCACCAGTTTGCTTGGCATACTTGTGTTCTTGTTCAACCGATTTTCGTATCGTTTCGCGGTACGCCACTTGTGGTTTGCCAATATTGGCATCGACGGTGAATTCACGCTTCAGTCGATCGACGATGATCTCTAAATGCAATTCACCCATGCCGGAGATGATTGTCTGTCCCGATTCCTCATCGGTTCGTACTCGGAATGACGGATCTTCCCGGGCCAACTTGCCAAGCGCGACCCCGAGTTTTTCCTGATCCGATTTGGTCTTCGGTTCAACCGCCTGAGAGATAACCGGTTCCGGAAACTCCATACGCTCTAGCGTAATTACATCGGCGGGATCACACAGGGTGTCCCCAGTCGTTACCTTCTTGAGGCCGACCGCAGCCGCAATATCGCCAGCTAGCACCTCCTTGATTTCCTTACGCTCGTTGGAGTGCATTTGCAGAATTCGCCCGATACGCTCTTTGTGTTGTTTGATCGGATTGTAAACGCTGTCACCAGACTTGAGACTGCCTGAGTACACACGGAAAAACACCAGCTGCCCGACATAGGGGTCGGTGGCGATTTTAAACGCCAGCGCCGAGAAGGGTTCGTTATCACTGGATTCGCGGATGATCTCGGAGCCCTCGGCGTCATCTGCTACACCGCGAACCGGCGGCACATCGCAGGGGGACGGTAAATAATCAATGACCGCATCCAGCATCGCCTGCACACCTTTGTTCTTGAACGCCGAACCGCATAAGACACAGACAATTTCATTAGCCAAGGTTCGCTCACGCAGCCCAGTTTTGATCTCTTCTGCCGTCAACGTGCCTTGTTCGATATACTTGTCCATAAGCTCGTCATTGGCTTCCGCAGCCGCTTCTATGGCTTGTTCCCTCAATTCCCTCGTTCTAGTATGCAACTCAGAGGGAATTTCCTTTGCTTCGAAACTGGCACCTTTGGTCTCTTCATCCCAGTAGATCGCCTTCATCGCGATCAGATCGACGATGCCTTCAAACATATCTTCGGCACCGATCGGGATTTGGATGGGGATCCCATTAGCACCCAGACGTTCCTTGATTTGCCCAACAACGCGGTCAAAATCGGCTCCGGCGCGATCCATCTTATTCACAAATGCGATTCGCGGCACTCTATACTTATCCGCCTGACGCCATACGGTTTCTGACTGTGGCTCCACACCACCGACTGCGCAAAACACCGCACATGCCCCATCCAATACCCGTAAAGAGCGCTCGACCTCAATCGTGAAATCAACGTGGCCCGGGGTATCAATTATGTTTATTCGATGCTCAGGATAGTTCTGATCCATTCCTTTCCAGAAGCACGTTGTCGCCGCCGAGGTGATGGTGATACCACGTTCTTGCTCCTGCTCCATCCAGTCCATCACCGCATTGCCATCATGGACTTCACCGAGCTTGTGCGATAAGCCGGTGTAGAAGAGGACGCGTTCGGTGGTCGTGGTCTTACCCGCATCGATGTGCGCCATGATGCCGATGTTTCGATACCTTTCGATTGGTGTTGAGCGTGCCACGATGATCTACCTGGGTCACTGAGCTAATATGTTTGACTACTTATAGTTGAATGAATGCGTCTGTAAAATAATAATTGTCTCAAAAACGGTAATGCGAAAATGCCTTATTGGCCTCCGCCATCCTATGCACGTCCTCGCGCTTTTTTACTGCGCCACCTTTGCGCTCGGCGGCATCCATTAACTCGGACGCCAAACGTGCCGTCATCGATTTTTCGTTTCGCTTACGCGCTGAATCTACGAGCCAGCGCATCGCCAACGCGGTCTGGCGCGCGGGCCTCACTTCCACCGGTACTTGGTAGGTCGCACCGCCAACACGACGGCTTTTTACCTCTACCGACGGCCGTACATTTCCCAATGCGTCATTAAACACATCGAGCACTTCATGCTTCCCGCGCTGGGCGATCAGATCCAAGGCCCCATAGATAATGCCTTCGGCGATGGACTTCTTGCCATCGACCATCAGCACATTGACAAACTTAGCTAACGTTTGATTGCCGTACTTGGGATCCGGCAAGATCTCGCGCTTGGGAACTTCTCGTCTTCTTGGCATAGATGCTAATGGGCAAAAAAGCCTACCGCCGGTTGACCAAAGGGCCAGCACAGCGGGCAGGCACAATGGTTTAGGACTTTGGGCGTTTCGCGCCGTACTTGGAGCGTCCTTGCCGCCGATTACTGACCCCAGAGGTGTCTAACGCACCACGAACCGTGTGATAGCGCACGCCAGGCAGATCTTTGACGCGCCCGCCGCGTATCAACACCACGGAGTGCTCCTGTAAGTTATGACCCTCCCCGCCGATGTAACTGGTCACTTCATAACCGTTGGTCAGGCGCACGCGAGCCACCTTGCGCAATGCCGAATTCGGCTTCTTCGGCGTGGTCGTATACACCCGGGTACACACCCCCCGTTTTTGCGGACAGGCCTGGAGAGCAGGAACGGTTGATTTCTTTACCTGCCGCTTCCTGGGTTTCCTGACTAATTGGTTGATCGTGGGCATAACTTCTCGGTTTTAAAAAGCTTTCAGGCCGGATTTTCCGGCCTGAAAAGTGCGGCGATTCTAGGCACATGCCCCTACCCTGTCAAGCTCAAAACCGTCGCTGACAGGCACCGTTTGGCTAGGCGTTGACCGCTTCGTCGTCCTGCTGTACCTCTGCCTTTTCCTCTATCGGGGCTCCACCCAACAATTGCTCCAACTCTTCCGTCTTACTGACCGCCTCGGCGCGCTTGCGTCGCCGTTCGTCGTGATAGGCCAAACCGGTACCGGCGGGGATCAAGCGCCCGACAATCACGTTCTCCTTGAGGCCCCGGAGTCGGTCGATCTTGCCATTGATCGAGGCCTCAGTAAGTACCCTAGTGGTCTCCTGGAACGATGCGGCGGAGATGAACGACTCCGTGGTGAGGGAGGCCTTGGTGATGCCTAGCAACACCCGCTCGTATTTCGCGGGTTCACCGCCTTCCTTCTTGATCCGCTCGTTCTCCTCCAAGATAAGGGAACGCTCGGCCTGCTCACCGGGTAAGAATTGGGTACTCCCGGGTTCTACCACCCGGCCCTTGCGCAACATCTGCCGTATAATGACCTCAATATGCTTATCATTAATCCGCACTCCCTGCAGACGGTACACATCCTGCACTTCATCGACTATATAGTTCGTCAGCGCCTCGACGCCCAGCATCTCTAGGATATCGGAGGCGATGGGTGGGCCGTCCACGATCATTTCCCCTCGTTGTACCGATTCCCCTTCAAATACCGTGATGCTGCGGCCCTTGGGAATCAGATACTCGTGTGGCTCGCCGTCTTTATCAGTAATAATCAGACGCTGTTTCCCTTTTGTTTCCTTGCCGAACGACACCACCCCGGTGTTTCCCGCTAGGACTGCCGCATCCTTGGGTTTGCGCGCCTCGAATAGTTCTGCAACCCGCGGCAAACCACCAGTGATGTCGCGGGTCTTGGACGATTCTTGCGGGATACGTGCTAACACATCGCCGCCGCTAACTTTCTGTCCATCTTGAACCATGACGATCGCACCGGGCGGCATGAAATAGCGGGCTGGAACGTCGGTGCCGGCTATGAACAAGGTCCCGCCCTCATTATCGATCAACGTCACCACCGGTCTAATATCGCGCGCGGCGCCACGGCGTTGCTTCGGATCGATCACCACATAGGTGCTAACCCCGGTTAATTCATCGGTCTGCCGGGTCACGGTCACACCCTCGGTTAAGTCCGTGAATGCCACAATTCCGTCGACCTCGGTAATAATGGGATGAGTGTGCGGATCCCAAGTTGCGATCACCTGGCCCGCCTCCACAGCGTCGCCGTCTGCGACCGTCAACAAGGCTCCGTAAGGGAGTTTATACCGTTCGCGATCACTGCCGTGTTGGTCCTGAATCAGCAATTCACCGGAGCGTGTTACCACGACATTCTTACGATCCGAGTTCATGACGACCTTTACATTGTTGAGCTTCGCCTTTCCATTGGTCCGGACCTCTACAGCGCTTACCGTCGCCGCCCGGGATGCCGCTCCGCCGATGTGAAAGGTACGCATGGTAAGCTGAGTACCCGGCTCTCCGATACTCTGCGCCGCGATCACCCCGACCGCTTCGCCACGATTTACCATGTGACCGCGCCCAAGATCTCGGCCGTAACATTTGGCGCAGATACCATAGCGGACTTCACAGGCAACCGCAGAACGCACCTGGACCTGATCGACATTGTGTTGCTCGATCAGCTCAATCGCCCTCTCGTCAATCATTTCGCCATCCCGGACCAGCACCCGGTCGTCTACCGCGCTGACGACGTCACCGATAACGACACGTCCAAGTATACGATCGCGCAGCAGGATGACCACCTCGCCACCCTGTACCAAGGCTTGGCGGATTATTCCTTGCGTGGTGCCGCAGTCATCGGCGGTAACGACTAGGTCTTGACAGACATCTACCAGCCGCCGCGTCAGGTACCCCGAATTGGCGGTTTTCAAGGCCGTATCAGCCAGACCCTTGCGCGCGCCGTGGGTCGAAATAAAATATTGCAACACATTCAACCCCTCGCGAAAATTCGCGGTAATGGGCGTCTCGATGATCGACCCATCCGGCTTCGCCATCAGGCCTCGCATACCGGCGAGCTGCCGGATCTGGGCATGACTGCCGCGTGCGCCGGAATCCGCCATCATATAGATCGAGTTGAAGGATTCCTGCCGAACTTGGTTGCCCTCACCGTCAACGACTTCTTCAGTACCCAACTCGCTCATCATCGACTTTGCAACGTGTTCACTGGTGCGGGTCCATATATCCACCACCTTGTTGTAACGCTCTCCATCGGTAAGCAAGCCTGATGTGTATTGGGACTGAATGTATTTGACTTCTTGTTCCGCACCACCCAGGATCCCACGCTTCTCGTCGGGAATCACCATGTCATCCACACCTATGGATATGCCCGCCTTGGCGGCATAATGAAACCCGATATACATCAGCTGATCGGCGAATATCACCGTGTCCTTCAAACCGACCTCTCGATAACAGAAGTTAATAACCTCCGATATCGATTTTTTCTTCATTGCCCTATTGATCAGTGAGAAAGCCATTCCTTTGGGGAGAATCTCCGACAGCAGCGCGCGACCTGCTGTAGTGTCATAGAGCTTGTGCGACGCGTGCATCTCGCCGTTGTCATCCTTTACATCCTCGCGGATGCGCGCTTTGATCTTGGCATGCAGAGAAAGCTGACCAGTCTGATAGGCCCGATGCACTTCCGCAACATCCGCGAATACGTGGCCCTCACCCGTTACATTTACTGATTCTCGGGTCAGGTAATACAGACCCAATACAATATCTTGTGACGGCACGATGATGGGGTCTCCGTTTGCCGGAGACAAAATATTGTTAGTGGACATCATTAGCGAACGGCCTTCCAGCTGCGCCTCGACGGAAAGCGGAACATGCACCGCCATCTGGTCACCATCAAAATCCGCGTTGTAGGGCGTACACACCAATGGATGCAGCTGAATTGCCTTACCTTCTATTAGCACCGGCTCGAAGGCTTGGATACCCAAACGATGCAAAGTAGGCGCACGGTTCAACAGCACCGGATGTTCTCGAATCACCTCCTCCAAGATGTCCCAAACCTCTGCGCTTTCAAGGTCCACCATTTTCTTGGCCTGTTTGATCGTGGTCGCCAATCCACGTAGCTCGAGCTTGTTGAAAATGAATGGCTTGAACAACTCAAGCGCCATCTTTTTTGGCAACCCGCATTGATGAAGCTTGAGGGTCGGGCCGACAACAATCACCGAACGGCCGGAATAATCAACCCGTTTTCCAAGAAGGTTTTGGCGAAATCGGCCTTGCTTGCCTTTAATCATGTCCGCCAAAGATTTGAGTTGGCGCTTGTTAGCACCGGTAATTGCCTTGCCTCGTCGACCGTTATCCAATAACGCGTCAACTGATTCTTGCAACATTCTTTTTTCGTTTCGCACGATGATATCCGGCGCATTCAAATCTAGCAGCCGCTTGAGCCGGTTGTTGCGGTTAATAACCCGGCGATACAAATCGTTCAGATCCGAGGTGGCAAAACGACCACCATCCAATGGCACCAACGGGCGCAGATCAGGAGGTAACACCGGCAACACCGACATAATCATCCATTGTGGATTGTTGCCGGAGTTCAAGAACGCTTCCACAACCTTGAGTCGTTTGGTAAGTTTTTTGATCTTGGTCTCCGAATTGGTCGCTGCTAGTTCGTCGCGGAGTTTGGCAGCTTCGGTGTTGATATCGATCAACCCAAGTAACTCATAGACCGCCTCGGCGCCCATTTCTGCGTGAAACTCATCCCCATACTGCTCAATCGCGTCCAGATACCCGTCTTCGGTAAGCAACTGACCGCGCTCGAGCGGCGTCATGCCCGGATCAATGACCACATAGGCCTCGAAATACAGCACCCGCTCTATTTCACGCACTGTCATGTCCAGAATCAGTCCTAGACGCGACGGCAGTGATTTCAAAAACCAGATATGTGCGACCGGACTTGCAAGATCTATGTGCCCCATGCGCTCGCGCCGCACCTTGGATAAGGTGACTTCGACACCGCATTTTTCACAAATGACGCCGCGATGTTTCAGTCGCTTGTACTTACCACACAAACACTCGTAGTCGTTGATGGGACCGAACAGCTTGGCGCAAAATAAACCATCACGCTCCGGTTTGAACGTCCGGTAGTTAATGGTCTCCGGCTTCTTAACCTCTCCATAAGACCAGGACCGGATCTTTTCCGGCGACGCAATAGAAATGCGGATCGCATCAAAATCTTCTATCTTTCCAGGTTGTTTGAACAGATTGAACAAGTCTTTCATTGTCGTTCCTCGAGAATACTTTTACGAAGTGTCAAGTTTGCCCTTGCCTAGTCGTGCTTCAGCTCTATATTGAGAGCAAGAGATCGAATCTCCTTGATCAGAACATTGAATGACTCCGGCATGCTCGCTTCCATATAGTGATCTCCCTTGACAATGTTTTCGTACATCTTGGTGCGGCCAGCCACGTCATCTGACTTGACGGTCAACATTTCCTGTAACGTGTACGCAGCGCCATAAGCCTCCAACGCCCACACCTCCATTTCACCAAAACGCTGGCCTCCAAATTGTGCCTTACCGCCTAGCGGTTGCTGCGTGATCAAACTGTAAGGACCAGTTGACCGCGCATGCATTTTATCGTCGACAAGGTGGTTGAGCTTGAGCATGTACATGTATCCCACTGTAATTTGTCGGTCGAACGGTTCGCCGGTCCGACCGTCAAAAAGTACCGCCTGACCATTAGTAGGCAGTCCGCTCAGCTCGAGCATGTCTTTGATCTCCTGCTCGTTTGCTCCGTCAAACACCGGCGTCG
>CALZGZ010000341.1 GCA_945787105.1 uncultured Gammaproteobacteria bacterium | reverse complement strand
ACCATCCTGAACGGACGCAACGGAATGATGCCGGGTTGGCAGGCGGCCCTCGGCGACGATGGCGTCAAGAACGTCACGGAATTTGTCTTGAGTCTGAGCAGAAAAGAGGTCGACCTGGATGCGGCCAAGGCCGGACGCGAGCACTACAATAAGATGTGTATAGCCTGTCATGGCCCAGACGCGAAGGGAAACAAGCAACTGGGCGGTGCCAATCTGGCCGACAACGTCTGGTTGTACGGGGGTTCGCGTAAGGCGGTGATGCGCATTATCGCCGAGGGGCGTCAGGGCAACATGCCGCCGCACAAGGATTTTCTCGGTGAGGACAAGGTCCATTTGCTAACGGCCTACGTTTACAGCTTATCGTCCGGCAAGAATCGGTGAGCCGGGAATACGGGCCCAAATCCCAACTGCGGCTGGCAGTGCTATGGCCGCCGTTTTTGGTGTCTGGTGTGGCTACTGTTCTTGCTTTTGTGATGTTCGACCCGTTGCCACTGCTTGCGAACACCGATTTGGCGGCATTGAGCCGGCTTCAGGCCGATAGCATCGGGTTGTTCTGGTTTTGGCTGATTACCACGGCGAGCAGTTGGTTGACGTGCTGTTTCCAGCGACCCCCGGGGCAGCGTGAACATACAGCAGTCAACGCGTGAGTGAGTTCGTAAAAAGCGTGCCGGAACCTACGCAACTGGCGACGCGACATTTATCACCGATAACATCTCACTGCTGAAGTCGTCTCCTCAGGTCAATAAACGGATGACAAGCTCAATCGAACATTTCGAACAAGCGCTTTATGCCAAGCGTGAAAAGATATTTCCGCGGCAAGTCCACGGGTTGTTTGCGCGTTGGCGATTGCTCGGTGTCATCGTTTTGATGGGGATCTACTACGGCTTGCCGTGGGTGACTCTGGGAGACCGTCAAGCCGTGCTGTTTGATCTGCCGGCACGCAAGTTTTACATATTCGGCCTAACATTCTGGCCGCAGGATTTTATCTATCTCACCTCATTGTTGATCATCGCGGCACTGGCATTATTCTTCTTCACTGCTCTGGCCGGGCGTCTATGGTGCGGGTATGCCTGCCCGCAAACGGTGTGGACGGAAGTGTTTTTATGGATAGAACGCAAGGTCGAAGGGAATCGTGCACAGCAGATGAAGTTGGATAAATCCCCGTGGACGGCGCGAAAGCTTCTCATCAGGGGGACGAAGCATTTCCTTTGGATCGCGTTGTCGCTGTGGACGGGGTATACATTTGTCGGCTACTTCACACCAATTCGGGAATTCGGCCTAGCCGTGCTCAATCTAAGCACCGGACCGTGGGAGACCTTTTGGTTGATCTTTTATGGATTCGCGACCTACGGTAATGCGGGGTGGCTGCGGGAACAGGTGTGTATATATATGTGCCCTTACGCGCGCTTCCAAAGCGCAATGTTCGACAAGGATACACTCATTATTTCCTACGACGCTGATCGCGGCGAACCACGTGGTTCGCGTAAACGCGGTATCGATCCCAAAAGCGCAGGCTTGGGTGATTGCATAGACTGCACTTTATGCGTCCAGGTCTGCCCTACCGGTATAGATATCCGCAATGGCTTGCAATACGAATGCATTGGGTGCTCCGCATGCGTTGACGCCTGTGATGAGGTCATGGATAAGATGGAGTATTCCAGAGGGTTGGTGCGTTATACCACCGAGAATGCCCTCGAAGGGAGGCCAGCCCACGTGTTGCGCCCTCGGGTGCTGATCTACGCGACGATCTTGGTGGGGCTGCTGGGTGCGGTAGGATATTCTATCGCCAGCCGCGTGCCGATTGGCCTGGATGTGATCCGTGATCGAAATGCCCTGTATCGTGAGACGGCAGAAGGCTTGGTCGAAAACGTGTATACGCTGAAGTTGATCAATATGGATGATCACCACCACCGGTTCCGGCTGTCAGCGTCCGGGTTGGAGGATTTGACACTCAAACTTGACCACGAATCCATCGAAGTTCCTGCCGGACAAGTGCGCGAGTTTTCCGCACGTTTGCAGATCGACCCCGTAGACCTCAAAAAGGCCAGCAACGAGGTGTTCTTCGAACTGGAAGCAATCAACAATGTAGCCTTGAAGGTCCGTGAGTCCGCACGTTTCCTCGGGCCAACGGGGTCGCGATAACAGTGAGTGTTCCTGAACCAGCGCGCGAATGGTATCGTCAGCCGATGGTGTGGTTAATCATTGCCATACCTCTGGCGGCCGTGGTGATGGGCGTGACAACGGTTATTCTGGCCGTCGTCAGCGATGACGGCATAGTCGCTGACGATTATTACCGGCGCGGGTTGCAGATCAATCAGTCCTTGGAGCGGGACCGCATTGCGGCGCGCCACGGTTTAAACGCGGTGGTCACGATCGATATCGATGAAAAGCTGGTGCGTGCGAGGCTGCGCGCCAAAAGCACGTTTCGGTTTCCCGATCGCATCCAACTCAGTCTTTCACATGCCACCCGATCGGGGCTTGATCTCAGTGTGCCATTAACACAAACCGCGCGACGAGTTTATCAGGCCGGACTTCCTGAATTGTCCTTGGGACGTTGGTACGTGCAACTGGCCTCGAGAGAATGGCGGTTGAACGGTGTCTTGCAAGTCCCTGGAAACAATGACGTGGTCTTGGAAAACGATCCGACACTCGGGGCCAAGGGGCCTGCCGGTGATTGATCGGATACGTCAGCATGGTAGCGCCGTCTGTGGCCTGTGAGCGACTGGGGTAAGGCAAGAAGGCGCCGTTTTTCCGGCCGCTGACGAATAGCGTTAGGCCCGGGACCGAAGGCTGTGGTATTTGTATTGCCTTGGTTTGATGTAGATCAAGTAGTTGGTTGTTTGTGTTGCGGTGTGATTGCGGTGCGCCGTTAACTTGTATCAAAGTGATTTAATCTGCATAAAGAATAGCTATTGGAGATTGGGTATGGCCAATGTCATCGAACAGATCCACAAGGATCACGTCAATCTGGCGCGTCTGTTGAATCTCGTTGATGCGGAAATTGACAAGGCAAGACAGGATGGCATGCCGGATTT
>CALZGZ010000340.1 GCA_945787105.1 uncultured Gammaproteobacteria bacterium | reverse complement strand
TTTCGAACGCATTCAAGACCAAATGATTGAATAGCCGATCCCGTAATGTCTTGATGCGATCTGTTTTATCTAATTCCACCGGTGCGCCCCACAGATACACTTCGCGATCTCCTACATCAACTCCCCACCAACGATGCGCGCGCATGCGTCCAGCCGCATCGGAAGCCTGGCGCCAGCGGCCATAGAAAAATACCAGGGGTTCGCCGCTCGACCCACCGGTGCTGTATTGGTCGAGACCTCCCGGCACCTGCCGCCATATCATCTGATCCCGATGCTGCCGTGCATCGTCCTTGGTCATCGTCGGCAAGCGGCGAAGGTCGGTAAGAGAGAGAGCATGGCTTTTGTACCTGACGTTTATATTCGCTTGTTCGATGCGGCGCGCGTGCCAAGGACAGTTAGCACTGGCTATAGAAAGCAGTGACGCTAATTTTTTCATTTGCAACTGTTCGAGTCCCTCGCGGGGTAACCATTGGCTCTGTTCAAGCTCTTTGAGATACGAAAAAGTCGGACGCTTCAATACCCACTCATGCAGCGGAAACAACGTCCCTGAGACGAACTTTGAATAGAAACCATTGATCAAACGGTTATCGGCCATACCAACATCGGCGCTCAGTTGTCGTGCACGTAGTCCTGATTAATCGGCAGGGCACTCTCGTAAACATCCAAGAGTTGAGATCGAACTCTAGACCACTTGTATTGTTGGACTTGCTCCATCCCATCCCGAACAAGCCGTTGTTCTAGGTCGTGGTTCGTTAATAGACTAACAATTGCCTCGGCTGTAGCGTCTTCATCGCCAGGATTGACAAGCAGTGCCGTTCGATTGTGTTGGACGAGATAAGGTATGCCGCCGACACAGGTGCTCACAACGGGGACACCGCAAGCCAGAGCCTCCAGAATCGATATCGGCATGTTATCAAAACGACTGGTATTGACCATAACATCGACGCTCTTGTACAGCTCCGCCATCTTTTCATTCTCCACATTACCCATGAACGTCACCGAGTCGGAAAGGCTGAGTGTCGATACCAATGCGTGCAGTGAATCGCGTTCTGGACCCGATCCCGCGATTATTAATCGTACACCTGGAAGCGTTTCACATACACGATGAAACGCGCGTATCGCGGTCGCTACATCGTAGATCGACTCCAAGTTTCGCGATACGAGAATCGTGTAATGCTCATCGCCAGAAAGCTTTTGCTTCCCTCTACTCGAGAATCTCGTTAAATCGACGATGTTGGGCACAATGCGCGTTGAGATTCCCCATTTTTCAAAAATTTCTTGCAAAAAACCTGAAGGTACGACTATAGCCGCGGCTTTTCGCAAGCTAGGCCGCACCCAGCGGAATGATCGCTCAAAAAACCCCGCCGCTTCACCGCCTCGATAGTTCACAATCGCCGGCACTCCCCGTAATGAACTTATCCAGATCGCGGGGGCAGCAACGAGGTGCCAAGACCATCCGGAATTAGCCATTACATGCACCAACTGTACCTGGCCAACAGCGCGCCACAACGAAAATAGGTAGGGGCATAAACGAAACAGTACGCGAATTACACGCAAACGAGCGGTCCACTTTGGTCGATACTCGCCATTGGTCCGCACCAGCAATACATTTGCTCCGTCGCTTTCAAGCAGCGTTGCCAGTTGTTGAGTCTGATTGGCCATGCCACCCGACGGTGGGGGAAGGGGTCCTACCAACCCGATGCGAAGGCCATTCAAATTCATGCCGCCCGATCCAAGACCCTCGCATAAACCGCTTCGTAACGAGATGCACTCATTTTCCAATTGCGTTCCGTCTCCACGAAACGTCTACCCGCTTCCTGCATACCTGCCCAGCTGTTTCTGTTATTGATCATCTGCAGTACAACACGCGCGAGGGCGTCGGGATCACCAGCTTTAAAGAGTTGCCCGGTCACCCCGGATTGAATTAGCTCGCGATGACCACCGACGTCCGAGGCTACCACTAAACGCCTTCGTGCTAAGGCTTCCAGCGGCTTTAACGGCGTTACTAGCTCGGTGAGACGCATAGATAATCTCGGATATATCATCATGTCCATCAAACCATAGTAGCCTTGGATTTCTTCATGAGGAATCCGCCCAGCGAAGACAACAGACTTGGTCAACCCCATTTCCCTAGCCATCGATTTCAATCGATCTTCATCCGGTCCGCCACCCACCAGCAGCACCTTCACATCTCGATTTCCGGCCAAGATACTTGGCAACGCCTCAAGCAGGATTGACAGCCCCTCATAGGCGTAGAAGGAGCCAATGAATCCAAGCACTGTTTTTCCAGTAAGACCGAATCGCTCCATCGCACACGGCTTTGGTTCTACAGCGCCCGCAAACTGGCTCATGTCCACGGCATTTGGAATCACCGTGACTTTCTCTGCGAGCACCCCCCGTGCGACAATCTCTTGGTGAAGCCCCTCGCAGATCGTCGTGACCGCATCAACCTCCCGTAAGACACTAGATTCTAAGGCGCGGGACAAGCGGTAACGCCAGCCGTTCTCTTTGTTGGTGCCATGATTCACGGCAGCGTCCTCCCAAAACGCGCGAACTTCGTACACCACAGGAACACGATGGTGTTTTGCCACAATTAATGCGGCCTTACCATTCAAGGCTGGCGAATGGGCATGTAAAACATCGGGCCTCACCTGTGGCACGATCTGATTCAGCCGTGCCACCATCGCGCGCACTAATGACAATTGACCCAAGACGGGAAATCTTGCCAACGCATGTTGCGGAACCGGAGTGCGATAAAAGTGCAGACCATTGACCTTCTCTTCCAAGGAGGAATGACCCGAAAACTCGTTGTGTTTCGGGCTGGTGAGCTGCCAGGTCTCCCAGCTCAGCCTGCGCTGCTGTCTGAGGATAGACGACGTGCGAAACGAATACCCGCTCTGCAGGGGCAACGAATGATCCAGGATATGCAGGATTCGCATTTCTCGGATCAAGCTACCGAAAGTACTTTAGGTCCCTCGAAATGGACAGGTCGCATTGATTCGCTTTGCGTAGCGTCACCCCACGCGCGCTTTGCCGCGCTGTGACGAAAACCGACGATTACGCTTGCGCTCGTTCACGGCTTTGGTACGCGCCAATAGCATCGACAGCCAACACTTTGCGCAACCATATTTCAAACATCAATAACGACCAGATCGGCGCGCTGTGATCACGTATTCCCGATTGATGTTGTTCGACCATTCTTTTCACGTACTTTGTATCGAAGAATCCGGTCTCGTCAAGAACCGAGCCAAATAGAGAGTCCCGGACGTATTGATGCAACGGACCCCTAAACCATTGCGCGAGCGGGACTGCAAATCCTTTCTTCGGTCTGTACAGAATGTCCGCAGGTAAATACGGCTCCATCGATTTTTTTAAAACATATTTTCCTTCACGACCGTGGAGCTTCATTGCAGGGGGTATTCCGGACATCCATTCAACAAGTTTGTGGTCAAGAATAGGTACTCTCACCTCGAGAGAGTGCGCCATACTAGCCCGGTCCACTTTAGTGAGTATATCGCCTACAAGATAAGTTTTCATATCCAAATATTGGACCCTGGAGAGGGGATGCTCCGGCGCTCGATCGGCATATTCCCTCAACACCTGAATTGCGCGATAGCCTTGTAGACTTTCCTTAAAGCTACTACTAAAGATCCTTCCACGCATAGCGTCGCCGAGAATGGATACACTGTGGAAATACCCCTCAACACTATCTCTTGCCAACGCTTCGAACGTTGATTTTGCGCGAAAGAACTTTGGTGCCCAGTCTGCCTTTGGATAGAAACGTCCGAGCAGACCAAACATGGGTTTACGGAGCACTCGTGGCAAGACCGACCGTATGCGTTCCTCATAAACATGCCAACGATAGCGACGGTAACCCGCCATAACTTCATCTCCGCCGTCGCCTGATAAGGCTACGGTAACGTACTTTCGAGCAAGCTCGCAGAGTCGATACGTCGGTATTGCGGAACTATCCGCGTAAGGCTCATCGTAGACACTAACCAAGGACTCAATCAGATTAAAGTCATCCGAATTGACTTGCTTTACCTGATGACACGTGCCATACAGTTGCGCTACCTGCTGGGCATAAACAGCTTCGTCGAATGCCGGATTGTCAAAAGATATGGAACAGGTACTTATAGGTTCGGACGAGTTGTGTGCCATCATAGAGACGACGGCGCTCGAATCTACGCCGCCGGACAGGAAAGCTCCGAGCGGCACGTCCGCAATCATGCGGATCCTGACCGCCTCATCCAACTGTTCGATAAGACCCTTTGTTACATCTTCAAACTTCTGGACGCCGTTGGAAACGAATGGAATGTCCCAGTATCGGCATGGCTCAGCCGGCGGGTAACCGTAGCGTAATAGCAGCGTGTGGCCTGCTTCGAGCTTATACGTGTTGCAGAAAATCGTCCTGGGATCTGGCACATATCCGTACGCGAAATAGTCTTCCACTGATTTGGGCTCTATTTCCCTGGAGAGATTCGGATGAACAAGAAGCGCCTTAAGCTCGGAGGCGAAGGTAAACCAACCCGTTGGGAGAAAGGAATAGTACAGCGGTTTGATGCCAAGGCGATCTCGGGCTAGAAAAAGGATCTTTCGGTTACGATCCCAGATAACAAAAGCAAACATACCTCGAAGGCGCTTGACGCAAGCTTCGCCCCACTCTTCCCATGCGTGCACAATCACCTCGGTATCGCAGTGGGTACGAAAAACGTGGCCTCGCGCCTTCAGCTCCCTTTCTAGCGCCTGGAAGTTGTAGATCTCCCCGTTATAAACGATGACAACGGATCGATCTTCATTGTAGAGAGGCTGCTTACCGTTAGCTAGATCAATGATAGACAAACGGCGGTGGGCCAGTCCAACACCAGGTTCGACATGCAACCCGCCGGCATCGGGCCCGCGGTGGATCTGCGACTCATTCATTCGCGAGAGCAACCGCTCATCAATCGGCCGGCGTTCGCGAGAATCAAAGATACCTACCAGGCCGCACATACTTGAGTGTCGCTGCTTATCGACCAACAGCTGTCAAAAACTAAGCCACAGATACTGTATTTCATGATACCCGTCAGCGCACGGCACTGCTCTCGGTTAGTGGATTAACACATCCTTTGGATTTTAGTAGGTGGTCGTAGAGATCGGCGTAGCGATGCACCATCTCGTTGATGCTGAAGTTTTCCTCTGCACGTTTACGCGCCTGCAGCCCATGTCGCAAAACAAGCTCCGGATTCTCGAGGTAACGTTCGATTGCACCGGCCATGGAAGATGGATCGCCGCGCGGAACTAGGAACCCGGTCTCGCCTTCGACCACCAGTTCGCTGTTGCCGCCCACCCGGGTCGCGACCACCGGCAGAGCGCTCGCCATCGCTTCCAGGATCGTATTCGATATCCCTTCCGCAAGCGAAGGCAAAACAAAAATATCCAGGCACCGCATGAGTTCTGGAATGTCGTCTCGCCCGCCTGGTAACCAGGCGATATTTGCGCAACCCGCCTGTTCGAGTAATGTTTGCACTCGATTACGCAACGTGCCATCCCCGATCATCACAAGCCGCAACCGTTGCCGCCGTTCCGGATCGCGTTCGACCAACTCGATACACGCCCGGGCAAGCGTGAGCTGATCCTTTATTGACTCCATGCGCCCAACCGTACCGATAACGAGACTGTCCGCTTGCACAAACCCCTGTTTGTTGAGCTCCGGTCGCGGGCCCACTCGCGGAAAGAAACATTCAGCATCCACGCCATTATATATATGTGAGATCTTTTCTCCCGGTATCCTTATGGCCTCACGCAGGTATCTTTCCAGATCTTGTGATACCGCTACGTATTGGTGTACCAAGGGTCGAAACAGCCGCCTAAGCAGGCGGTATTTGTGGCTGGTTCCATCCACATCGTGCACATCGCGGCCGTGCTCCCCGTGCACCCGGCATCTGACGCTCGCCAGACATGCCGGTAATTGTGCCTCCAATGTCGCGAGATTGCGTGTGTGCACGATGGCAGGACGGAGTTTGCGCAACACCGACCAAAGCCGCACCAATAGTAGCGGATCGTTTCCGTCGCGCTTGTGCAGCGCGAATATGGGGATATCTCGCTGAAGACGCAAACGAAAATCCGTGTAGTTGGTGAGACAAACGATGGCATGTCGATACCGCTCAGCATGCAGACGATTGATCAGATTGACGACACCATTTTCCAGCCCGCCGATGTCGAAACGATGAACGACA
>CALZGZ010000339.1 GCA_945787105.1 uncultured Gammaproteobacteria bacterium | reverse complement strand
TGTGAAGATGACGGTATCGTTGCATGCGCCGATTGCGATGGAGGATGGATTACGGTTTGCGATTCGCGAAGGGGGCCGCACCGTGGGCGCCGGCGTGGTAACCAAGATTATCGAGTAGGAAACAAAACGTAGTGATCCCATGAAAGTCAAAGGTCAGAAGATACGCATCCGGTTGAAGGCCTTCGATCATCGCATGATCGATAAGTCGGCGCAGGAAATTGTGGATACCGCGAAACGAACTGGCGCAGTGGTTCGTGGTCCGATTCCGTTACCGACGCGTATCGAGAAGTATACTTTGTTGCGCTCACCCCATGTGAACAAAAAGGCTCGGGACCAATTCGAGATTCGTACACACAAAAGGATCATGGACATAATCGAGCCGACAGATAAGACTGTGGATGCGTTGATGCGTTTGGATCTGCCCTCCGGCGTTGATGTTGAAATCAAGCTCAATTAGCAACGAGATAAATCACGAGGTAAGCACAGAAGAGATGCAAGCAAGCTTTGGTCTTTTCTTGAGAACAAGACAATGCCCTTAGGACTAGTTGGCAAGAAGATTGGCATGAGCCGCGTATTTGCGGAGGACGGTGGTTCGATTCCGGTTACCGTGCTGCAGGTTGCATCGAACCGCGTGACCCAGGTGAAGACCACGCAACGGGATCGTTATGCTGCAGTTCAGGTGACGACAGGCTCACGCCGGCCCGGACGCGTGACGAAACCGATGTCGGGACATTTTGCTAAGGCTGGTGTGGAGCCAGGGGTTGGCTTATGGGAATTCCGCTTGGATAGAGACGAGAGTTGCGAACTGGCGCCCGGTGGTGAAGTCGAGCTGGAAATATTTTCAGCGGGTCAGAAGGTAGACGTGACCGGTACCAGCGTGGGCAAAGGGTTCGCCGGGGTGGTGAAGCGCTACGGGTTCGGCGGTGGTCGAGCCAGCCACGGGGCGTCTTTGACCCATCGCGGCGCAGGCTCCATCGGCCAGTGCCAAGACCCGGGTCGTGTATTTCCCGGCAAGAAGATGGCGGGTCAGATGGGCAATGTGACGCGTACGCAACAAAACATCGAGGTTGTCCGTATCGATCCGGAGCGCCGATTATTGTTGGTAAAGGGGTCCGTTCCCGGGCCGCGGGGCGCGAACGTGGTGATAAAGCCTGCGGTCAAGTCTAAGGCGAAGACAAATTGAAATGGTCGAGTTGACGGTCGTAAAAGGAAATGGCGAGAAATCGGGTACTGGACTGACGGTGTCCGCGGCGGCCTTTAGCGCCGACTTCAATGAGCCGCTGGTGCATCAGGTCATCGTTGCTTTTCGAGCTGGAGGACGTGCCGGTACACGCAGCCAAAAAAATCGTTCCGCGGTAAGCGGTGGTGGTGCTAAGCCGTGGCGCCAGAAAGGCACCGGCCGGGCACGCGCTGGTACCAATAGAAGCCCGCTGTGGCGAGGCGGTGGCAAGGTATTTCCTGCCTTGAACAAGGACTTTTCGCAAAAGGTCAATCGGAAGATGTATCGTGCCGCGTTGCGATCGATATTCTCCGAATTGACCCGGCAAGACCGGCTTTGGGTGTGCGACGATATATCCGTGTCGGCACCCAAGACCAAGGAACTAGCGAATAAGTTAAAGCAACTCGGAGCAGAAGATGTCCTGATTGTGCAGGAGTCGGTGGACGACGACATGTTGTTATCGGCACGTAACCTGCACCGCGTAAATATTTGCACCGTGAACCAACTCGACCCCCTAAGTTTGATTGGACATGAGCGGGTGGTAGTGACGTCGGGCGCGGTGAAAAAAATTGAAGAATGGTTGCAATGAACGACGAACGGTTGTTCCAGATCTTGGTTGCGCCGGTAATTTCGGAGAAGAGCACACGTCTTGCGGACAAACACGGGCAAGTGGTGTTCAAGGTAATTCCTAGCGCCACCAAATCCGAAGTCAGAAAAGCGGTGGAAAAGGTATTCAAAGTTGAAGTGGAATCGGTCCAAGTTGTGAATGTGCGCGGCAAGATAAAGAGATTCGGCCGCACTCCCGGCGCGCGAAGTAATTGGAAAAAGGCCTATGTGCGTCTGAAGGAAGGTCACGATATAGATTTCGCGGAAGGACATGTCTGATGCCTAGGGATCATCAACAATGGCGTTAGTAACACTAAAACCTACTTCACCGGGCCGTCGTGGCACGGTGCGTGTAGTTTCCACGCAGTTGCACACCGGGAAGCCGCACAAATCACTGCTGCAGCCGAAAAAATCGATTGATGGCCGCAACAACCAAGGCCGGATTACCGTGCGCCATCGTGGCGGTGGCCACAAACGGAAATACCGTGTGGTAGATTTTTGTCGCGACAAGGACGGTGTGGCCGGGCGCGTAGAACGTCTGGAATACGATCCGAATCGAAGCGCGAATCTTGCGCTTGTGCTTTACACAGATGGGGAGCGGCGATACATACTCGCCCCTAAAGGGGTCGATGTCGGAAGCGCTGTCCAATCCGGTGTCGATGTGCCGATCGCGCCGGGCAATACATTGCCGCTGCGTAATATTCCAGTAGGTACGACCGTGCACTGTGTCGAGTTGAAACCGGGCAAGGGTGGTCAGCTGGGGCGAGCAGCGGGTACCGTGATCCAGTATCTCAGCCGCGAAGGTAATTACGCACAATTACGTCTGCGATCCGGTGAAGTACGTAAGGTGCATCTGAGTTGTCGTGCCACCATTGGCGAGGTTGGCAACTCCGAACACTCTCTGCGTAAGCTTGGCAAAGCTGGTGCTAAACGTTGGCGCGGAATTCGTCCCACGGTTCGTGGAGTAGCCATGAATCCCGTAGACCATCCGCACGGTGGTGGTGAGGGACGAACATCTGGTGGACGCGACCCCGTGTCACCCTGGGGAGTTCCGACAAAAGGGTTTCGTACGCGCCGTAACAAGCGCACCAATTCCATGATAATTCGCAGGCGTAAGAAGTAGTCGAGGTCACACATGCCCCGTTCCATAAAAAAAGGCCCGTTCGTCGATCATCACCTGTGGGCCAAGGTTGAGAAAGCACGTACGGAAAGTGGCCGTAAGCCTGTGAAAACGTGGTCGAGGCGTTCAACAATTATGCCGGAGTTTGTCGGCTTAACCATCGCGGTTCATAACGGTCGTCAACATGTTCCGATTTTGATATCCGAGAACATGGTCGGGCACAAGCTTGGAGAGTTTGCGCCGACACGCATGTTTCGAAGCCATGCCGCAGATCGAAGGGCTAAGTGAGGACCTCAGCATGCAAGTGAAAGCCGTCGCCAAATACATCCGGATTTCGCCGCAAAAAGCGCGGATGGTTGCTGACCAGATCCGAGGTCTATCGGTCAGTCAGGCGCTGGAGCTCCTTCAGTTCAGTTCTAAAAAGGCCGCCAAGCCCATAAAAAAGACGCTGGAATCGGCGGTCGCCAACGCGGAAAACAATGAGGGTGCCGATATTGACGAGCTTCGCGTAGAGACAGCCTATATCAATGAGGGGCCAACACTGAAACGGTGGCGGCCACGGGCTAAAGGCCGGGCTGCATCAATTTTCAAGCGTACCAGTCATATTACCGTTGCCGTTGGCGATTCGAGAGGAGGTCGATAGTGGGGCAGAAAGTACAACCTAATGGAATGCGCCTGGGTGTTATTCGTGACTGGCGGGCAAAATGGTATGCGTCGCGGCGTGATTACACACAAAACTTAGCGCAAGACCTTAAAGTGAGAGCTTATCTCAAGAAAAGGCTTTCGAATGCGGCGATCAGTCATGTTTTGATAGAGCGCCCGGCACAGAATCTCAACATAACTATACATACGGCGCGACCAGGTATCGTAATCGGTAAAAAGGGTGAAGATATAGACCGTATGCGCCGCGATGTTTCGCGGATGACCGGTCTGCCTGTTCAACTGTCGGTGGAAGAGATTCGTAAACCAGAGTTGGATGCCACTTTGGTATCGGAAAGTATTGCCCAGCAGTTGGAGAAGCGCATTATGTTCCGCCGGGCAATGAAGCGGGCGGTTACTAACGCGATGCGTTTGGGCGCCAAAGGCGTTAAGGTGATGGTATCCGGCCGGCTCAACGGAGCGGAAATCGCCAGAAGTGAGTGGTACCGGGAGGGTCGGGTGCCGTTACATACGCTACGCGCCGACATCGACTACGGATTTACCGAGGCGCACACAACTTATGGTGTGATCGGAGTCAAGGTGTGGATCTTTAAAGGCGAGGTATTCGACACCGCTGAAGACGTCGAGATCCAAGCGGAAACAAAAACCGGTGTAGCAGCCAGTTAAGGACCTAGGTCAATGTTACAGCCAAAGAGAACAAAATACCGCAAGCAGCAAAAGGGCAGGAATCGTGGTCTTGCCAGCCGCGGCAACAAGATTAGTTTTGGAGAATATGGATTAAAGGCTATCGGCCGGGGTCGAATTACTGCGCGTCAACTGGAAGCGGCCAGGCGGGCGATCACGCGTCATGTGAAACGTGGCGGGCGCGTATGGATTCGGGTGTTCCCAGATAAACCGGTTTCTAAGAAGCCGTTAGAGGTCCGTATGGGCAAGGGGAAAGGCAATCCGGAATACTGGGTTGCCGTAATCAAGCCAGGCCACGTTCTGTACGAAATGGAAGGGGTTAGCGAAGATCTGGCGCGCGAGGCATTTCGACTTGCCAGCGCCAAGTTGTCAGTCCCGACTGCGTTTGCGAAACGGCAGGTAGTCCAATGACGATTTCAGAACTTCGCACCAAGTCGGATCAAGAGTTACACAAAGAAATTGTCGAGTTGCGGCGAGAACAATTCAACCTGCGCATGCAAAAAGCCACAGGGCAATTAGGTAATTCGGCTCGCTTCAAAGAGTTGCGCCGTGATATTGCACGTATCAGAACCGTATTGAATGCGAAAGCGAGGGAATCGTCATGAGTGAGCCGGCTAAAACTCGCTCGGTATCAGGTCGTGTTGTCAGCAACAAGATGGATAAGACCATCGCGGTGACAGTCGAACGCCGTATCAAACATCCACTGTATAAGAAGTATATCCGTCGATCGACCCGCCTGCTTGCTCATGACGGGGGCAACGAGTGTCAAGAAGGCGATATGGTGCTTATTGAAGAGTGCCGACCGTTATCCAAGAATAAATCCTGGCGGCTTGTGAAAATTGTGGAAAGAGCGGTTTAGTTGCCATGATTCAAATGCAAAGCGTTTTGGAGGTTGCCGATAACAGTGGCGCTCGCAAGATCCAGTGCATAAAGGTGCTTGGTGGTTCAAAGCGCAGGTATGCCGGCATTGGCGACGTTATCAAGATCAGTGTCAAAGAGGCGCTCCCAAACAGTCGCGTTAAGAAGGGTGATATCTATAACGCGGTCGTCGTAAGAACGCGTAAGGGTGTTCGACGGATCGATGGCTCGTTGATCCGCTTTGATAAGAACGCCGCGGTATTGTTGAATAATCAATTACAACCTTTGGGAACCCGAATTTTCGGACCTGTGACCCGTGAGTTACGAACTGAACGTTTTATGAAAATCATATCCCTTGCTCCAGAGGTGTTGTAGGATAAACGGCGTACAAGCAGATGCGTAAGATCAAAAAAGGTGATGAGGTTATCGTGATAGCGGGCCGAGACAAAGGCAAGATAGGTGAGGTATTACAGGTCTTGGGCAATGACCGAATGCTGGTTAATGATGTAAATATTGTGAAGCGTCACACCAAGCCGAATCCCATGAAGGGTCAACAAGGAGGCATCATCGAAATGGAGGCGCCGATTAACGTGTCTAACTTGGCGATCTACAATCCTGAGAGCAAAAAAGCTGACCGTATCGGATTCAAGCAGCTGCAAGATGGCCGCAAGGTCCGTTATTTCAAATCCACAGGCGAAGTCGTCGACATTTGATTGATTAAGCTATGTCTAGACTACAGGAATTTTACCGACAAACCGTGGTGTCCAAACTTCATGAGCAGTTTGGCTACGAAAATGTGATGCAAGTACCGCGTATCACGAAGATATCGTTGAATATGGGCTTGGGAGAAGCGATTGGAAATAAGAAGGTGTTGGAAACCGCCGCCGATGACATGGCGAAGATCAGTGGGCAAAAACCGGTGATTACTAATGCTAGAAAATCGGTGGCGAACTTCAAGATCCGTAAAGGATGGCCAATTGGATGCAGGGTGACACTCCGGCGCGAACGTATGTACGAGTTCTTGGATCGGTTAATCAATGTTGCTATTCCACGTATTCGCGACTTTCGCGGAATGTCGCCGAGGTCTTTCGATGGGAGAGGGAATTATTCTTTCGGTGTGAAAGAGCAGATTGTGTTTCCAGAAATTGATTACGACAAGGTAGACGCGATTCGTGGCCTCGACGTAACTATCACCACGACGGCTAATACGGACGACGAGGCCCGCGCTTTGTTGTCGGCGTTTAATTTTCCAATTCGAAGTTGAGTGAGCAGGTTATAACGATGGCAAAGAAGTCAATGATTGCGCGAGAAGTAAAGCGTGCCAAGCAAGTTGACAAATATAAGCTGCGCAGAGACGCGTTGCGCAGCAAAGTCGTAGATATCTCTATCAGCAACGATGAACGCTGGCAGGCAATGATGGAACTCCAGAAGCTGCCCAGAGACTCAAACGCGTCGCGTCAAAGAAACCGTTGTGCCCTGACAGGCCGTCCCCGCGGCTACTATAGAAAGTTTGGATTGAGCCGGAACAAACTGCGGGAAATCATCATGCACGGTGACGTACCCGGCGTAGTGAAGTCGAGTTGGTAAAGTAGATGGAAACTATTGTGAAATGCCTAGGAACTGTTAGTTCGTGATTTTGATTTTGAACGTGGACTTTTAAATATGATGACCGACCCCATATCCGATATGTTGACGCGTATTCGCAACGCTCAAACTGCGAACAAAGTCACAGTTCGTATGCCGGCGTCAGGCATGAAAACGGCAATTGCGAAGGTCTTGAAGGAGGAGGGGTATATCGAAGCATACGGTGCCGATAAAGAGAGCACAAAACCGTTATTGGAGGTAAAGTTGAAATACCACCAAGGCCGGCCGGTAATATCGAATTTAGAACGTATCAGCCGTCCGGGTTTGCGGATTTATAGTCATGCGGACGAACTTCCTTCGATTTTAGGGGGGCTTGGTATTGCCATCATATCGACCTCGAAGGGCGTTATGACTGATCGGGCGGCGCGGAAAGTCGGAGTCGGTGGTGAAGTAATATGCGCAGTGAGTTGAGCGGCGAGTTGCAAACGGAAGAATTTTATTCACATCAGTTTAAATCACGACCATAGTTTTTCAGCTAAATACAATGTCTAGAATAGCCAAAGCACCGGTTGCGATACCCAAAGGAGTCGAGGTTAAGCTTGCCGCTGATGAAATTTCGGTGAAGGGTCCCAATGGCCAGTTGCAACTCGAGTCGCATCCTTTGGTGCAGGTTATGCAAGAAGGAGATGAGCTGAAGGTGGTGACAAAAGCCGAGAGTAAGGCGGCGGTGGCGATGGCAGGTACGACGCGGGCTCTAGTCAACAATATGGTAACCGGAGTTACCACAGGTTTCGAAAAAAAGTTGTCTATTGTCGGCGTTGGGTATCGTGTTCAGATTCAAGGCGACAAGCTGAATTTGACCTTGGGATTCTCACATCCGGTAATTTACGAGGTGCCCAAAGGCATACAGGTCGAGGTGCCAAGCCAAACAGAAATCGTAATAAAAGGTGCTGACAAACAACGAGTGGGTCAGGTAGCGGCGGAGATACGAAGTTACCGTCCACCGGAGCCTTATAAGGGAAAAGGAATTCGCTACACGGACGAATATGTGGTTCGTAAGCAGGCGAAGAAGAAGTAGTCGGTATATTTGATATGTCCAAGAAAAGCAATACGCGATTGCGCCGTGCCCGCAAGACCAGAGCCAAGATCCGTGATCTCGAGGTGAATCGTCTGTGCGTGTTTCGTACGCCGCGGCATATTTATGCGCAGATTGTCGATCCGAGTGGCAGTGTGGTGCTTGCAAACGCGTCAACACTTAATGCTGCGGTTCGCAGCTCAATTAAATATGGCGGAAACGTAAAGGCGGCTCAGGAAGTGGGGAGGCTAATCGCACAAAATGCCAAGGCCTCGGGTATCGATCGAGTGGCGTTCGATCGTTCGGGTTTCAGGTATCACGGGCGGATTAAGGCATTGGCTGATGCCGCTCGCGAACACGGCTTGGAGTTTTAGAACAGTGGTGATTGCAAGTAACGAAGGCCGCAGCGAAGATCTGCAGGAGCAACTGATAAGCGTGAGACGTGTCGCAAAGGTGGTCAAAGGTGGCCGAATCTTTGGGTTTTCCGCTTTGACCGTGGTTGGTGACGGCAACGGTCGGGTCGGCATGGGCCGCGGTAAGGCGCGCGAAGTCCCTTTGGCGGTGCAGAAGGCTATGGAGGCGGCACGGAAAAGTATGTTCAAGGTGCCACTCAAGGATGGGACTTTACACTACCCCATCGTAGCGCGGCACGGCAGCGCAAAAGTAGTCATGCGCCCCGCGTCCGAAGGTACGGGTATTATCGCCGGCGGAACGATGCGCGCGGTATTCGAGGTTGCCGGAGTTCGCGATGTGTTGGCGAAATGTATTGGTTCCACCAATCCGGTTAATGTCGTTCGCGCTACCCTTGAGGGTTTGCGTTCGTTGATGAGCCCGGAGGAATTTGCCGCTAAGCGGGATATGACACTAGAAGAAATTTTTGAGTAGTCCATTGATGGCAGAAAAAAAGAAACTTCGGGTAACCCTAATTCGCAGCATGCACGGCCGCGGCCGAAGACACGTGGCCTGTGCGCGCGGGCTAGGTCTACGGCGGCTGCATCACTGCGTAGAGGTGGAAGACACGCCGCAGAACCGCGGAATGATCAATAAAGTTTCGTATCTTCTGAGATGGGAGGCGTTGTGAACATGCGGCTCAACACCCTCAAACCCGCTGACGGAGCAAAATCGACTCGCAAGCGCGTGGGGCGCGGCATTGGCTCTGGGCGGGGCGGTACCAGCGGCCGCGGTCACAAGGGTCAAAAGTCACGATCCGGCGGATACCACAAGGTCGGATTCGAGGGCGGACAAATGCCCCTGCAAAGGCGCTTACCCAAGCGTGGTTTTCGCTCTTTGCACCGAGGGCGGACTGCTGAAGTCCGTCTGCATGAGCTTACCCGGGTCAACAGCGACGTTATCGATGTGGGTGCGCTCCGGACATCGGGTGTTGTTCGGCATGATGTCAAGCACGTTAAAGTTATCGCTTCTGGTGTCATTGAAAAACCGGTCACCTTGCGCGGGATACGTGTCACCAAAGGTGCGCGGGAAGCGATCGAAAAGGCTGGGGGCAAGATAGAGGACTGATGGCGCGACCGGATATTTCAGCACTCGGCGGCGGCGGCAAGTTAACGGAACTGCGCCAACGCGTTTTGTTCGTGCTCGGCGCATTTATCGTGTTCCGGTTAGGGGCGCATGTACCTATCCCGGGCGTCAATCCGGTAGCGGTAGCCGCACTCTTCGATCAGACCCGCGGCTCGATCATCGATGTATTCAATATGTTTTCCGGCGGCGCGCTGAGTCGGCTGTCGGTCATGGCATTGGGGGTCATGCCCTATATTTCAGCTTCCATCATTATGCAAATGATGAGCTCGGTGATACCCACGCTTGAGCAGCTGAAAAAAGAAGGTGAGTCGGGGCGGCGCAAGATCACGCAGTACACGCGCTATGGGACGGTGTTACTGGCGTCCTTTCAAGGCCTCGGTATTTCTCTCGCCGTGGAAGGCCAGACCGCGGCGGGGATGGCGGTGGTCATTACACCTGGTATCGGCTTTAAGATCACAACCGTGATCACACTGGTATGCGGCACGATGTTTCTGGTGTGGCTTGGCGAGCAGATATCAGAGCGGGGTATTGGAAATGGTATTTCGCTGATTATCTTTGCCAGTATCGTGGCTGGTTTGCCTTCCGCAGTAGGCGGTACTTTGGAGTTGGCGCGCACCGGTTCGTTCAGTCCATTGTTTGTCCTCGGACTGTTTGTTGGTGCCCTTATCGTTACCGGCGTTGTCGTTTTCGTAGAGCGGGGTCAACGCAGAATTACCGTAAACTACGCCAAACGTCAGCAGGGGCGGCGGATGTTTGCCGGCAGCACCAGCCATTTGCCGCTGAAACTGAATATGTCGGGAGTTATCCCGCCGATTTTTGCCTCTAGTATTATTTTATTTCCGGCCAGCCTCGGAAGTTTTTTCGGACAAGCAGAGGGCATGACGTGGCTTCGTGACCTGTCGACAACACTGTCTCCGGGCCAGCCAATCTACGTATTGCTGTATGGCGGCCTGATCGTGTTTTTCTGCTTTTTTTATACTGCGTTGGTGTTTAATCCCAAGGAGATCGCGGACAATCTCAAGAAATCTGGGGCGTTCGTTCCCGGGATTCGCCCGGGCGAACAGACCTCCAGGCACATCGATAAAATCGTGTCTCGGTTGACACTTGCCGGCGCGGTTTATCTGACGGTGGTTTGCCTGATACCTGAATTCATGATCGTGCAATGGAACGTGCCGTTCTATTTCGGTGGCACCTCGTTGCTGATTATTGTCGTGGTGATGATGGACTTGATGTCGCAGGTACAGTCATACCTCATGTCTCGCCAGTACGAGAGCTTGATGAAAAAGACCAATTTAACCGGGGGCCTAGGCGGCCTGACGCGCTAACTTGAGGGTGGAACGTCATGAAAGTGAGAGCATCAGTGAAGAAGATGTGTCGAAACTGCAAGATTATCCGACGCCATGGGGTGGTGCGGGTTATTTGTTCGGATCCCCGTCACAAACAGCGCCAAGGATAATATTAGAGCTTGCTAATGTTGCTTTATAGCCAATCAATCAGTATGCTTACGCGCCTTTTTTCCGCGCACCATCAGGAGACATAGCCGTTGGCTCGAATATCCGGAATTAATTTACCCGTGAATAAACATGCGGACGTCGCCTTGACTGCGATTTACGGGATCGGTCGTCCCAGAGCACAGAAGATCTGCGATGCGGCGGGTGTGGCAAGAGATTTAAAGGTAAAAGATTTCACCGAAACGGATGCCGAAAAACTACGCGCGGAAGTGGCGAAATACACGCTGGAAGGTGACCTGCGGCGGGAAGTTTCGATGAACATCAAACGGCTAATGGACCTCGGAGCCTATCGCGGTATGCGCCATCGTCGCGGTTTACCGGTTCGTGGGCAGCGCACGAGCACCAACGCGAGAACCCGCAAAGGTCCGCGCAAACCAATCAAAAGGTAAGTACTCATGGCGAAACCAAAGACAAGCGCCAAGGCGAAGAAGAAGATCAAAAAGACTATCGTCGAAGGCATTGCTCACATTCATGCCTCGTTCAACAATACAATTATCACCATCACTGACCGACACGGTAACACCCTGTGTTGGGCGACGGCGGGTGGCGCCGGTTTCCGCGGTTCACGTAAGAGCACTCCCTTTGCGGCCCAGGTTGCGGCGGAAAGGGCCGGGCGCGCGGCGCAGGATTACGGTATGAAAAACCTGGAAGTTCGTGTCAACGGTCCTGGTCCCGGACGCGAATCTGCAGTGCGAGCTTTGAACGCAGTCGGTTTCGAAATCAGTCAGATCAGTGACGTCACGCCCATGCCGCACAATGGGTGTCGGCCGCCGAAACGGCGTCGCGTATAGTTTTATGACGAGAACATTATGGCGAGATATCTAGGATCTACTTGTAAGCTTGCGCGACGCGAAGGCACGGACTTGTTCTTGAAGAGTCCGGTCCGCCCCCTGGACTCCAAGTGCCGAATAGACAAGTTGCCGGGACAGCCGGGGACGGGCAGGCGTCCGAGGGTGACAGTTTACGGAACGCAGCTACGGGAGAAGCAGAAACTGCGCCGGATGTATGGCGTATTGGAAAAACAATTTCGCAACTATTACAGGGAAGCCGCCCGTCGTAAAGGCTCGACAGGTGAAAATTTGCTGCAGCTACTGGAGTGCCGGCTCGATAATGTTGTGTATCGGATGGGATTTGCAGTCACCCGTGCCGAAGCTCGTCAATTAGTTAGCCACAAATCGATCACAGTCGACAACAAAACCGTCAACATACCTTCATATCAGGTGTCGCCAGAAGTTGTAATCGAAGTTCGGCAGAAAAGTAAGAACCAATTGCGAATTCAATCGGCAATGGAAATTGCTGAGCAGATTGGGATCCCACACTGGTTGGACGTTGATACCAAGAGCGGAAAAGGGGTATTCAAATCGATACCGGAACGCAGTGATTTGTCTGCGGATATAAATGAAGCCTTGATCGTCGCACTTTACTCAAAGTAATTGCTAGCACGTTAGTGAAAGAGGAACAGATATGCAGGATTTAACTGCGGAATTTCTCAAGCCGCGCCTCGTCGATGTCCAGAGTATGGACAAGACACACGCAAAGATTACGTTAGAGCCGTTGGAGAGGGGATTTGGATATACCCTCGGTAACGCCTTACGCCGCATCCTCTTGTCTTCCATGCCGGGATGTGCGGTTACCGAAGTAAAGATTGATGGAGTGCTTCATGAGTACTCGACCATGGAAGGCGTGCAAGAGGATGTTATCGATATCTTGCTCAATCTCAAAAACCTCGCGCTGCGGATGCATGCCCGCGATCAAGCTTTGCTACGAATCAGCAAAAAAGGGCCCGGCGTGGTTACCGCTGCAGACATTCAACTGGATCACGATATTGAGATCGTGGATCCAGACTACATTATTGCTCACTTGTCCAAGGATGGTAAGCTGGAAATGGAACTCACGGTTACCCGTGGAAGAGGCTACGAGCCCGTAGACGCACGCAAGATTCCCGAAGATGCCAAGATCATCGGAGTAATGCAGCTGGATGCATCGTACAGTCCCATACAGCGTGTCTCCTATGAAGTGGAAAACGCTCGGGTGGAGCAACGCACGGATTTGGATAAGCTGATTCTGGACATAGAAACAAACGGCGCCATCGACCCCGAAGAAGCGGTGCGTCGTGCTGCGACAATCTTGCACGAACAGATTTCGGTGTTCGTAAACTTAGAAGAGACTGCCGCCGAGACCCCGGCGCAAGACGAGCCGGAGGTTGACCCCCTGCTGCTGCGTCCGGTCGACGACTTGGAGCTCACTGTTCGTTCGGCGAATTGCCTAAAAGCGGAAAATATCTACTACATAGGAGATTTGATCCAGCGCACCGAGGTGGAGTTGTTGAAGACTCCCAATCTGGGCAAGAAATCACTCACCGAAATCAAGGATGTGTTGGCTATGCGTGGTTTGTCTCTGGGTATGAAATTGGAAAACTGGCCGCCGGCTTCATTAAAAAAGGAGAAACCCGAAACACACGTGGAATTCCCAGGTATCTAAACCATGCGTCACCAGAAATCCGGACGGCATCTGAATCGGACATCGGCACACCGCAACGCAATGTTTCGGAATATGACGGTGTCTTTGTTTCGCCATGAGCAAATTAGGACCACGTTGCCCAAGGCAAAAGAACTCAGACGCGTAGCGGAACCGTTGATTACACTCGCTAAGTCTCCAACTTTGGCCAATCGCCGATTGGCATTTGATAGGTTACGGGATCGAGATATTGTCTCGAAGTTGTTCGACGATTTAGGCGATCGATTCAAGGACCGGCCAGGTGGTTATCTACGAATTTTGAAATGTGCACCCCGTACCGGCGACAATGCGCCGATGGCCTATGTTCAGCTGGTCGATAGAATTCCGGACCCTCAGGAACAAGAATCGTCATCACCGAAAACCGGAACACAAGAATAACTAGCCAAAAGCGTCTGAGTTCACGCAAACCGGGGTCGGGATACGACCCCGGTTTTTTTATGTTAAGACCGCAAGGAACCCCGTGTCTCGTGTGGGGTCTTATTAGCGGATTCGGTGCAGTCCGCGTCGAGGAATCACCATAAGTCTTATTGGTAACATCAATAACAACATCACCGGCCAGGAGTGAATACACCGGCGTGAACCAGGAGGATGATAGATGAAGGCTGCGGAACTCTTTGTCCGGTGTCTTGAAAACGAAGATGTCCAGTACATCTTCGGTATTCCCGGGGAAGAAAACATCGACGTCATGGATGCCCTATTGGGCAGCACGATACAGTTTATCACCACTCGTCATGAGCAAGGTGCTGCCTTCATGGCCGACGTATTCGGCCGTTTGACCGGCAAGCCTGGAGTATGTCTCGCGACCCTGGGACCGGGCGCCACAAATCTCATCACCGGTGTGGCCGACGCTAACATGGATCGCGCGCCGTTGATTGCCATTGCTGGGCAAGGGGCGACGACCCGGTTGCACAAGGAGAGCCACCAAATACTCGACCTGGTGAATTTATTTGCACCAATCTCGAAATACAGCACCCAGATTCGTGAGCCGGAGATCATTCCCGAAGTCGTGCGCAAAGCATTCAAGGTCGCGACCACCGAGAAACCAGGGTGTGCATTCATCGATTTTCCAGAAAACATTGCCAAAGCCGAGGTCGAGGGTAAACAGCCATTGCGCGTGCAAAGCCCGACTCCCCCGGAACCACCTATTGAAAAAGTCAAGCAGGCGGGCAACATCATCTCTGCAGCGCGTTATCCGATCATTATGGCGGGAAACGGCGTGATACGGGCCCATGCGCACGATCAATTGGTACGATTTGCCGAGACGTTGAACATTCCGGTGGCCACGACGTTTATGGCCAAAGGTGTCATTCCCTTTTCCCATGAATTGTCATTAGGGGCGGTGGGACTGCAGGCTAACGATTATGTGTCCTGTGGTTTTGATCGTGCCGATGTCATCATTTGTGTAGGGTTCGACATGGTCGAGTACCATCCCTATCTTTGGCACAAGGATAAAAACCGGAAGATTGTGCACATCGATATGGAACCAGCGGAGGTCGACGAACATTATATTCTTGCGGCCGGCGTACTCGGCGATATTGGCCTTGCCCTAGAACAGATTCAGGGGTGCACAACACGGGGCATAGAACCGATCATGACGAACTTGCGGCAGACGATTGTGGATGAGATGGTGGCATTGGCCGATGATGCGTCGTTTCCGATCAAGCCACAAAAGATCATCTGGGATTTACGTCAGTCGCTGGATGCGAATGCAATCGTGATCTCGGATGTCGGTGCTCACAAGATGTGGATGGCGCGTATGTTTCAGGCGGAACGTCCGAATACGTGCATCATCTCGAATGGATTTGCTTCGATGGGTATCGCGGTGCCGGGAGCGATTGCAGCGAAGCTTGCGTATCCTGACCGGCCTGCGGTCGCGGTGACGGGGGACGCTGGCTTCATGATGAATTCGCAAGAGATAGAAACCGCATTGAGAATTGGTACGCCGATTGTGGTACTGATATGGAATGACAGTCAATATGGTCTCATTCGGTGGCACCAGGAAAGGCACTTCGGTCGTTCGAGCCATATCGATTTCAATAACCCTGACTTCGTGAAATATGCCGAGAGTTTCGGCGCCAAGGGCTACCGTATCGAATCCACCCGCGAACTGGTACCCACCATTAGGCAAGCGCTGCGTGACGAGACCGTTTCCATAATTGACTGTGCGGTGGATTATTCTGAGAACATGAAGTTAACGCAGAAACTCGGAGAGCTGGTGTGCCCGATCTGATTCGCACCCAAGTGAAGCATGGCGGTGCCGAATGTGTTGGCGCCAGCGCTCTGATTGTCAGGCATGATTGATCATTTTCCGTTAATGATTCCCGGTGCCGTGTCCGCGGCGCGAGAGGAAGTCGTAGCGCCCTATGATGGCAGCCGAATAGCAACCGTGGAAATCGGCGATGCCGGCGCCGTCGAACATGCTTTAAACAACGCGTATTCATTGTTCGCGGACCGGGCCATGTGGTTGCCCGCTTGGCGGCGCATCGAAATACTGCAGAACACAATGGACCTCATGCGGGAAAAAGCGGATGAGTTGGCCCTCGAGGCGGCGCGGGAAGGCGGCAAGCCGTTGACCGATTCCGCGGTTGAGGTGGCACGGGCCATCGATAGCATACAGATCTGTATTGAAACTTTGCGCACTGAGGGTGGTAGCGAGATTCCGATGGATGTGAATAACGCCTCCGCCGGGCGCATGGCGTTTACCCACAAGATGCCGATCGGTGTGGTGGTTGCCGTAAGTGCCTTCAATCACCCGCTCAACTTGATTGTCCACCAGGTAGCCCCGGCGGTGGCAACGGGATGTCCCGTGATTGTCAAACCGGCCGGTGATACACCGCTGTCTTGTTTCCGATTCGTGTCTATGCTGCGTGAAGCTGGCCTGCCGGAAGCGTGGTGCCAAGCAGCTTTAATTCCCGATAATGTGGCGACCCAATTGGTGACCGACTCCCGGGTGGCGTTCTTTTCATTCATCGGTAGCGCTCGCGTAGGCTGGATGTTGCGATCGATATTGTCCGCCGGCACGCGTTGTGCACTTGAACATGGGGGCGCTGCCCCGGTGATCGTTGCTGAGGACGCAGATCTGAGCGATGCCTTGCCATTGTTGGCTAAAGGTGGGTTGTATCATGCCGGTCAAGTTTGTGTGTCGG
>CALZGZ010000338.1 GCA_945787105.1 uncultured Gammaproteobacteria bacterium | reverse complement strand
TTCGTCTTCACAATCCACGCTCGCCATTTACAGTCGCTCCATATACGGGAAGAGCGACTTCGGCGTGAACCGCGAGCGGATCGACGCCTGGCTCAAACCACTCCGCGAGGGACTGTGAACCGGGCCTGCCGGGCCGCACAATGTTGATTGGCGACATGTACAGCTATGCCCTATGGAAGCGGGTTGTCGGGGCGCTGGAAGAGATGCAGCGAACCCCGGCTACGTCCGGACCCGAGGGCAACCCGGAAGAAATCGGGACGATTCCCAACATTCGCGGGCTCACGTCCGGAATCGGGGATAAACTCACCGTGCGGCGGACGTATCCGCGAGGAGCGAGTCTAGCCAGATTCGGAAGTTGACAGATGGCGCGACGATCGTGCGCCTCGTTTTCGACGGCACGGCCACCTTTTTGCCGATTTACCAGATGGACTAGCCACAAAGGCGGCTGCAGGACGCAAGCGGATTGCACGTCGGTCGATTTCGAGTCACCCTCAACCATCTGAGAGGGTTCCACATTGGGAATCCCCGTTAGGACTACAAGTGGGAGGCTTCACAATGAAGGTACCAGCATCGGTAAAGCCCGCGGCATGGGGCGCGATCGGTGGCGCGATCGCTGCAATCATAATCGGTTTCGCCTGGGGTGGCTGGGTAACGGGCGGAACGGCCGGAAAGATGGAGACGGCAAGCGCAGAGGTGGCTATCGTCCAAGCATTTACGCCACTCTGCGTTGCCAAAACGGAGCAGCAGCCGGACCAGATCTTGCTCCTGAAGGAGAAGAGCAGCTGGCAGCGCGATGACTTTGTCATCAAGGCCGGCTGGGTCGATAACGTGAGCGAAAAATACCGCTCCGCGGTCGCAGAGGCCTGCGCGTTGACAGTGGTGGAAGGCATGAAAGCAAAATAGTATCGATCGGCGACCTGGTGAAAAGTATCAACGCTGATCGGGATTCACTCCAATAGCCGGTCCAATTGGGTCCGATCCGGATCAGGTGCGGATCTAGGGATGAGGCTCGGAAGCCGGTGTTTTTCGAACAGCGCAAGCTTGGGGTGCGCGCCAGCATCAAGGGTTTGAATTATTCAAACCCTCGAACTTTTCAAAACGTGTCCCAAGAAAATATCCCCGAAAACAAAAAAACTTTCGAAATTCTCTACTCCATTTCTCTCATTTTTGATTCTCAGAATATTCTATTGGGGTGTTGTTTCATTTCGTCATTCCATTTTTCCAGCGGACACGCGCGGGCGAACGCGGTGTCCTCCGGCGAACTCCCTGCGTTCCCGCTGGGACTCGCGGGTCATTGACTTCCCCGGATATGATCTACATATCCTACATACGTTTTGCATTCGTTTGGTGCTACCTGAATGACCGGTACGCCGATTAGCTTGGTTATCTCCCGACAATGTAGACGTTAAACTGGCCGCGCCATCACATGGTGTGAAGCGCGGAATTAATACTCCTGTTAGAGGAAATAGCTATGGCTATTGGTACCGTAAAGTGGTTTAACCCGGCCAAGGGTTTCGGGTTCATCGAGCCGGAAGACGGGTCGAAAGACGCTTTCATCCACATTTCGGCCGTCGAGCGCGCCGGACTGAATTCGCTCAGCGAAGGGCAGAAGGTCTCCTATGAACTTCAGCCCGGACAGAACGGCAAATCTTCCGCCGAGAACCTGTCCGTAGTCGACTAACCACTCAAGGCACCGCCTCCAACTCCCGTTGGGGGCGGCCGCAGCTCGCCGTTGGCGATGCGAGTTTCAATGATCGCCTGGCGGACCGAAGGGAGTGGGCGGACCGATCCGCCGTCATTCCTTCGACAACATTAAATACAACGAACAACAAAAAAAGCGGCGCGATGCGCCGTGTCGTCGCCGACCTTGCGCACCAGCCTGTGGGCGCGTCCGCCTGTGCTGTGGGACCAAAGCACCCGCCGGTGACGCCTCGAACCGAAGCAAAGGATTACCGAAATGTGGAAGTCAGCAAAATCGAGGGCCGAGGAACAGTTCACCGCAACCCAAAAGAAGTCCAAGCAGGCCCTGACGGAAAAGGAAAAAGCCCGGCAGGAGAGTGAGAAACGCGTGGCGAGCCTGCGGGCTCTCCGCCTGGCCAAAGAGGCGGCCGACAAGGAAGCCGCCGAGTAGGCCGCCGCCGAGAAAGCGGCCGCCAAGAACAAGAACCCATCGTGATTGCCCCAGGGTCAGCGACGCCAATCGTAACGGCCGCAAGGGCCCCGACCGAACCGGGTCCGCTGTCTGGGGTATAGCGGTCGAAAACCGCTCGAGCTTCTGGTGTCAGCCCTATTGCGGCCCAAACTTCAGTCCGAACAGGACGGGAAAAGTAGCCATAAGGAGACAAGCTCGGCTCCGCTCGATCGGCCTGCGCTGGAGCAGGTGACACGCCTTGAGTTTACGCGTTCACAAGTAAGGTCCGGATTTCATTGGAATGACGATCCGTCTCTACTGCGTCTTCTTCCAGTCACCAGTCGTGTTCCACCACCGGTGGGGATTATCGCTGTCATCTAATCCCTTGGAGCGGCTAACCAG
>CALZGZ010000337.1 GCA_945787105.1 uncultured Gammaproteobacteria bacterium | reverse complement strand
GTGTATGCATAGAGTTTTCAATCGCGCGAAAGCGAGTACAACCGAGGAACCCGGTGCGGGAAAACTGCACGCCGGGGACTGTGCGGGGGGTGCCGGGTAACCGGCATCCCTACCGCGGAGCCGTCATGACGCTTATGAAGAGACTCCTGATTACCACGTTCCTGATTTTTGTGTCGCTTCCCGCCTATGCAGAGGCGCTATCTGATCAGCGATTGGCGTCTCAGTATAAGAGAGCCTACGAAAAAGCTGATATAGCGGCGTTGATGAAGCTTTTTTATCAAAAAGATGTATTGCCGGTTCACCTCGAACACCACAAGGATTTGCTTGAACTTGAATTAAAATCTGAGATGAAAATTCAATCTGTAGAGGTAGTGGATATCAAAAAAAAGCACAAAGATGAGTTATCGAGAGGGTATTCCTATAAGGGCAGAAAGCTGGTTCCGAACATAGAAAACGTAGACAAGACAATGATTGTCAAATACCAAGTTGACCTGGGGTATGGTGGAACATCTGAGAAACTTATTCATATGGGGCGTGTCGGCGATGGATACATGTTTATGCTCACGAAGTTCACCGATTAAGACGGCTAACAACTGGCTGAAGAGGGACCGCTCGCTTCGCTGCGCGGCCCCTCAGCCAGCCCGTTAGATGCACTATGACTTTCTACAGAATGCTTATTGACTTGTTACAACAATTATTTGGAGTCAACAGAAGAATTAAAGAAGCAGTTATCACCGATAAACATGGGAAGGATGAATTGATTTTGTGGGTTATTGAGAAGAGATCAAAAGGACACATTAATGGAAAACTAAGAGAAATTAGATCGTACAAGTTCAGTTCGCTTGAATGGAGAACGTTATATGAGGGTGAATGGAGACAAAAATTAAAAATTGGGAAGCGTAGTTTTAAATCAGATAGAAACAGAGATAGATGTGTGGTGGGAGTGCGTAATTTTAAGGCAAGTACAGGAAACGCATTATTAGTACTTTGCGAGCGAAGGCCACGTAATAATAAAGGCAGCTTTTATGCTGTCTATTCATTGAATTTGTGGAATCTGACGAAAAATCAGAACCTTCGGAAAATCAAAGAGTTGGATTTAAACGATTATTCTGCCTAGAAAATGAGGGAGGCATCTAACAAACAAATCAACTACGCGCCTACGGCGCCGGACGCTCGTACGTCGCGCCGGTTATTTGAACGTTATCGTTATTTCCGTTTCTCTCGCTCATACAAACTAGGCCAAGACGTCGGCGCGTATACTGCAGGATATGCTCGGCTTTGATGTTGTGATTTTATTCTCGACGTCGCCGGCGGGCGATGAATTCTAAATACAAGAATAAAATTAAATAGACTTATCGCCGCAGTTCTAGGATCTCCATACATCGTCAAAAATGGATGAACGTTATAGTACTTGTTGTTGTAGCGTCTTTCCTGCATTGTCGGTAACGTTGAATGGGGCACATCCCGTTCTCAACGAAATTGAGCTCGAGACGTCACGCTAGTCGACGGCAACGTCTCATTCCTAGTGCTATAAGCGGTGGCGAGGAGAAGCGGTGTTGGTTCTGATTACCCATGCCGATAGTGAACCACAAGTCCATGTCCGAGACAGTGAACAGCCTTTGCAGTCCGGTCGAGTTTGACGTCGATATCCGCTTCCATACGGAGGACGTCGACATCTTATTCTGCGGCCGGGACCGGGGTAAGAAGGGCGGTTATATCCCCCGGTATCCGATCGTGGCCCGCGCGTTGCAGGGTATCTACACGAAGATGCTGGCGGATAACCCCTTCGCCGAGAGCATGTTGATCGAATTTGAGTTGCGCCTGGATGAACTATTTGGCCTAGCGGAGAACCGGATCGAACGGTGCCAGGCGCTCGCTGCACAGGCCCAGGACCAAGAGGGCGTCACCATCCGTCCCTTCACCCGTCAAAGACCCTTTGTGCATACCTCGGTGGCCACATTCAACGAATACGGCCGCTACCTGCTGCGCAGTTACGGACGCTTGGATCTCGCCATCCGCTGGCTGCGCACGGTCAACAGCTCGGCGCTCATCGGCTCGAAGCTCACCGAGCAATGGATCCGGGAGCTGTTGCGAGGACAACGCGCGGTGAATGACGTGATGGTGGGCTACGCCAAGCGGTTGCGGCCGGTCACCCGGCAAGAGGTTCTGGAGGACAGTGAGAATGCCCAGGCGTTGTCCCAGGCGCTTCGACGCCGCGTGCTGCCGGAGGTGCTGAACAAACAAAGACGTTGCCGGTTCTACCGGGTCCGCAGCATGGCCATACCGTGGGACGGGCCTGGGCAAGACCTGGACGACACCCTATACCGCGAATCTGACTGCGGTTCCAAGCATCATGTTCCACACCGAGTCAGGGAGACCAGGACGCATCGCGCGTACGAGCTCCCGCTTCCAAAGGGGCAATAACCGATGAATGCCCCACAGACATCGCAACGGCGCGTCACTGCGGGCGCGAGCGCCAGGAGTGACGCGCGCCGGGGCCTGTCAAAAATGCAAGCAAGACGCGGGTTTCGGGGAGTCGAACAGAAAAAATGCGCATGACGGGCGAATGACGGATCATTGAGAGTCCTTCATCGTCAAAGTCGAATGAACCGTATAGCCATTGTTCCAATTTTTAGGAAGCGTAAAATCGGCGGTGGCGACTGAAGACGCCATCTTGTCGCTTGAATTGATGAGCAACGATTTCTGGCCGTCCGATGGCCTTCGGCACTCCATGTTAGGGAGTAAATTGGCCATTTAGATTCCCCATGCTCGCTGCGAGGGGAAACGGGCGTAACGCCTAGCGGGATGTCTGCCATTGTGTCGTTGGGCCTGGTGCCCCTCGGCGTTTTCCCATCTCGCTAGTGGGCCTGGTGCCCACTAGCACCTTGGGCCGCATCTCGCGGCCGATTCAGACTTTAGTCAGACACTGGGTGTCGGTACGCAAGGCGCTAATTCGCCGTGCGCCGGGATCTCGGCTTTAACCGAGTTTCCAAGACCGACGCCAAGACGATGGCGAAGTCTGTCCGATGCGAAGTCGGGAAGCCGGTGTTTAGGCCTTGTTGGCTTCGTGTTGTGTTGAACCCGAATCCAGGGTGACCCGCCACCCTGGTGGTGGTGGGTTCTCTGGATTCATTAGCTCTATGTAGTTAAAGGAGGTGATGAATCGCAAGACACTGACGAATGCTCGTCTGCGGTGCAGGTCACTCGTTGGGTGGTCTGCAGCCTTTTCAGGCACGTCGGGGGCTACGTGACCGACGTTAAATTCCGCCGCGTTTGAAGGAAAGTATTCGTTAATCCTTCAAAGGCTGTACCTGCCGCCGGGCAGGGGCAGATCGCGGATTCACACTAACCGGATAGACGGACGTAGCACGCAAGATGCAAGCGTGAGCGCGGAATCGCGCATCAGGGACCGCCCAGAAGCCGGGCGGTCGGTGTGGAGACGACGACGGCGGGAGAGTTAGCCATGACGCCACTTGAGTGGGACTTACAGCGAGTCCTGAATCACAACCGGGACGGGTCCCGGGGGACGCAGTACGAGAGAAAGAAGATGCTGATGCAGTTTGCTAGAGATGTCCATCAGTTGGGATTCCGGGGCTTGCGCCTGCGCAATCTCCGGCACAAGCACCTCGAAAAGGTCTCGGCAGCTTGGCGGACCGGCAAGCCCGAAGGCCGGCCAATCAGCAATGCAACGTTAAAGAACCGCCTGGCCAGCTTGCGCTGGGTGCTGGAGAAGATGGGCAAGTCGAATCTACTCCCCAACTCCAACCGCACCTTGGGGATCCAGGTACGCACTTACATCCCAGAACAGTCCAAGGCGATGACCTTGACCGAAGACGTACTCAAGCGGGTCACCGACAACCACGTTTACCACAGCTTTCGGATGCAGGCGGCGTTTGGGCTGCGACGGTCCGAGGCAATGAAGATCCACCCCACCTGGGCGGACCGCGACGACAAGCTCGTCTTGAAGAGTAGCTGGACCAAGGGCGGGCGGCCCCGCGAGATCCCGATTCGAAGCCAACATCAGCGCGAAGTGCTGAATGCGGCCAAGGCATTTGCTAAGAACGGCTCGTTGATCCCGGCGCGTAAGAGCTATCGGGAACACCTGATGACCTGGGAGTACCAGACCCGCAGAGCAGGGCTCTCGAAGACTCATGGACTTCGCCATGCGTACGCGCAACTACGCTACGAAGAACTCACCGGCCGTAAGGCTCCGATTCTCGGTGGTACGTCGGCCAGAGAACTTCACAGTGAATTGAAGGAACAAGACCACCAGGCGCGGCTACAGATTGCCTTGGAGCTGGGGCACAGCCGCACCTCAATTACGAACACGTATTTAGGTCGCTAGGGGCAAGACGTGGGTGGCAGCGAAGCATTGATGGTACAGGGTCTACCTAGATTGTTACGTCTTCGAGATGCGCCGCAGTATCTCGGGATGAACCGAAATCGTTTCAATGTCGAAGTACGACCTTTCGTTATAGAAATTCCGATTGGAGAGCAAGGCATTGCCTTCGATCGTCTTGATTTGGACGCCTGGGTGGATCAGTATAAGGCCCGCAACGGGCGTCCCGGTCAACGAATAGGAGACCAATTATGGGACGCAAAAGAACGCCGGGACTCTACCAACGTGAAGAGATCTGGCACATCGACAAACGGATCCGCGGAATGCGACTTTGCGAAAGTACTGGATCGCGTGATCTCGCGGAAGCCGAAGCGTACTTAGCGCGGCGGATAGAAGATATCCGCCAAGCTAAGGTGTATGGCGTGCGGCCGACGCGCTCGTTCAGGGAAGCGGCCACACGGTATTTAAGGGAAAACGAGCACAAGCGCAGCCTGGTCGACGACGCGCTGCATTTGAGGCAACTGGACCCGTATATTGGACATTTGCCGATTGCGTCGGTGCACATGGGCACGCTGCAGGGATTCATCGATGCGCGCAAGGCTAAGGGGATCAAATCGAAGTCGATCAACCTGGCCTTGAGTGTGGTGAGACGGATTCTCAATCTGGCGGCCGCGGAGTGGCTGGACGAGTCCAACCTGACTTGGTTGGAGCGTCCGCCCAAGATCAAGCTGCTGCGGGTCACGGATGCGCGCAAGCCCTTTCCGCTGTCCTGGGAAGAGCAGGCACGGCTTTTCAAGGAACTGCCGGTGTACCTCGCACGGATGGCGCTGTTCAAGGTGAACACAGGTTGCCGGGAAGGCGAGGTCTGTGGGCTCAGATGGGACTGGGAGGTAGCGGTGCCGGAACTGAATACGACGGTCTTTATCATTCCCGGAGACCGGGTGAAAAATGGTGAAGAACGGTTGGTTGTCTTAAACCGGGTGGCCAAGTCGGTGATCGACAGTGTCCGGGGACAGCATTCGGAGTTTGTCTTTATATATAAGGAGGGACCTCTTTTGAAGATGAACAACACTGCATGGCAATCGGCGCGGTTGCGGGCGGGATTGCCACAAGTCCGGGTGCATGATCTGAAGCACACATTCGGCCGCAGACTCAGGGCGGCGGGTGTATCGTTTGAGGATCGGCAGGATTTGTTGGGTCACCGATCCGGAAGGATCACGACGCACTACTCGGCGGCGGAATTGGGGAGCTTGATTAGCGCCGCGAACCAGGTCGTCGAGGGGGGGTCCCGCAAAACTCCCGCACTGGTGGTGCTCAAACAACAGGCGGGAGCAAGGACGTGACTTTTGTTTCGATGAAACAAAGAGTTATTGGCGCGCCCGGAGGGACTCGAACCCCCGACCACCTGGTTCGAAGCCAGACTACGGGTTTTAAACTAACATTATTATCAATTAGTTACGCGCATCGGCCCCGCGCAAATGTGACTAG
>CALZGZ010000336.1 GCA_945787105.1 uncultured Gammaproteobacteria bacterium | reverse complement strand
TCACTTTCGATATTCCGTGGGCGATGTAATTGACGACATCGAAACGTGTGATGTCCTGCTTGTGAAGAAAATAAACGGCGTGAGAGTCTTTCTCTGCAAAGATGGCGACCAGGACATTGGCACCGGTCACCTCTTTACGTCCGGCACTCTGTACGTGTAGCACTGCCCGTTGAATGACCCGTTGGAATCCCAAACTCGGCTGGGTATCCGACTCGTCCTCCGGAGGCAAGCTAGGTACGTTCTCGGTCAAGAACACATCTAGATCGTTGCGTAAGGCCTCGATGTCCCCACCGCAAGCCCGCAACACCTTATTAGCTGGATCGTTGTCCAGCAACGCGGCGAGTAAGTGCTCGACGGTAATAATCTCATGCCGGGCCTCGCGAGCCCGTTGTATCGCATGGTTTAAGGATGTTTCGAGTTCGTGGGATAACATTGTTCCTACTCAGGTTCCATCGTGCACTGCAACGGATGCTGGTGTTCTTGAGCAAAATCTACGACTTGTTGCACTTTCGTCTCGGCAATCTCAAGTGGATACAGTCCGCACACGCCAGTGCCCCGTTGATGTACGTGTAACATAATTTGTACCGCTTGTTCACGTGGTTTAGAGAAAAATTTTTCCAGGACAATCACTACGAACTCCATCGGCGTGTAGTCGTCATTCAATAACAGGACCCGGTACAACCGGGGTTTCTTTAACTTTGGCTTGGTTTCTTGAACCGCTAATCCATTGTCGCCAGGCCGATCTCGATGTTGACTCATACCACGAAAAAACGTTGTCCGTCGTTGCCGTCACGATGTTTGTTGGTAACTCACATTCTGCGGTTATACCGGTAAATTTCAACCCCAGGTGCTCACGAAACCGCGCTGCAGCAAGCAATAATTTCGCCATTTTTTCGCCACCAAAACCAGTTTTTGCCTTGACCCGGGCCAAAAATCCGGGAAAACTTTATCCTGGTTGTCCGGCGAAACCTTCCGGGGCACCAGTTTTATCAATAAATATAGCCGGTTACCGGCGATTACTCACCAAAGGGGAAGAGGTATGTCTAGGGGAACAGTAAAGTGGTTTAACGCCGCGAAAGGTTACGGGTTTATATCCCCATCAGACGGCGGTGACGATGTGTTTGCGCATTACAGTGCTATCGAGATGGATGGCTATAAAACCCTGACGGAAGGCCAGGAAGTCGAGTACGAAGTCGAAAAAGGACCGAAGGGACCCAAGGCCTCGGTGATTCGTGCGGCACCCTAAGGGTAAACCTATTCGATCCTTGAACCCGGCGCTGCGCCGGGTTTTTTTATGGGCAGTCACGGATTAATTGACCCGCATATTGCACCAAGGATCCCGGATGATGGCGCAGGGACTTGCCCTGCGACTACGCGCAGCGTCGGGCGGCGGAACCCCCTGCTGTGCGGGGACAAGCGCCGTGCTGGAGCGAAATACATGGCCGGAGCTATGGGTTGAACTAAGCGCGAGTGCAGGCGTACGAGTCCAAGCCAGCACCGAGATCACCCCGCCGCTATTCTCGCCAAGCAACCTGGAGAGTCGAATGTCATCATTTCCCGGACGAGACGCTGAGCGCGCCACCGCTCTTTGCCATGCATCGGGGCGGGGCATGCGAGTTAACTGCCCGCGCAACCCTGACCCACGGCACACCCGGACCATGATCAACAGAATATTAAAACACTAGCTGGTGGCCGCCTTCGGCGCCTTCTCGTCGGGTTGAAACTGCTCCTCTTCGGTGGACCCTGTCATCGCGGTTAGCGATGATGTGCCACCGGTGATCGTCTGGGTGACATCGTCAAAATACCCGGCACCGACTTCTCGCTGATGCTTGGTTGCGGTGTAACCGCGGGATTCTGCCGCAAACTCGGCTTCCTGCAATTCCACGTACGCCGGCATTCCGCGTTCGCGATACTTGCTCGCGAGGTCGAACATCGTGTAGTTCAGGGCATGGAACCCCGCTAACGTGATGAACTGAAACTTATAACCCATAGCACCCAGTTCACGCTGAAACTTGGCGATGGTCGCGTCGTCAAGATTTCGTTTCCAGTTAAACGACGGTGAGCAGTTGTAAGCAAACAATTTATCCGGGTAATGCTTACGGAGTGCCGCGGCAAATTTCTTGGCGAAATCCAAGTCCGGGGTGCCGGTTTCACACCATACCAAATCGACGTATGGGGCATAGGCCAATCCTCTCGACACCGCTTGCTCCAAACCGTTTTGAACCCTGAAAAACCCTTCGCTGGTGCGTTCTCCGGTACAAAATTGCTTGTCCCGCTCGTCGATGTCCGAAGTCACTAGATTCGCTGCTTCGGCGTCGGTGCGGGCGAAAGTAATGGTTGGCACCCCGCAGACATCCGCCGCGAGCCGGGCGGCGATGAGTTTTTGCACCGCATCCTGGGTGGGCACCAGCACCTTGCCACCCATATGACCGCACTTCTTGGCCGACGCCAGCTGATCTTCGAAATGCACACCGGCAGCGCCCGCCTCAATCATACCTTTCATCAACTCAAAGGCGTTGAGCACACCGCCGAAACCAGCCTCGGCATCCGCGACGACCGGCACAAACCAGTCGATGCTGTCATCACCCTCCGCGTGGTACAGCTCATCCGCGCGCTTGAAAGCATTGTTGATCTTGCGCACCACGCTCGGTACCGAGTCCACTGGATACAGGCTTTGGTCTGGATACATGGTCAAGGCGTTGTTGGCGTCGGCCGCCACCTGCCAACCACTGAGGTAAATCGACTTGAGTCCGGCCTTGGCCATCTGCATCGCCTGGTTCCCAGTCAAGGCCCCCAAGGCATTGACATAGTCTTCGTTGTGCAGACTGTGCCACAACTTCTCTGCGCCCAGCCGCGCTAGGGTATGCTCGATTTGTACCGCGCCGCGTAGACGCACGACGTCTGCCGCGCTGTACCCGCGGTCGATACCCCGCCACCGTGGATGGTTATCCCACTCGTCTTGCAACTGCTTGATCGCTTGCTGATCACTCATGGTCGTCATTACCTCACCGTCGCCCGCGTTCGAGAAGTGCCCGCAATCCCCGCGGCATGTTGATGTTGACACCAACCCCGTGCTGCCTGGTCGGCTAATCCTGTCCCCCCGGAGCAAAGACACCAAATCGGCTGATCAACTTATTCTAGGCGGCTCAATTTATTTGACAAACCAATTATTTCAATATTTACTATTGGTTTTATTAATACTTAGACGAGCCGCCGTGACCTCCCATCCGTCGGTTTACTACAAGCAGAATCGGCTCAAGCAGCTGCGCGCTTTTTGTTACACCGCACAAAACGGGTCCATTTCCAGGGCGGCGGAGAAGCTGTTCTTGAGCCAACCTTCCGTGTCATTGCAGATCCAGGCTCTGGAACGGGAGTTCAAAGCCACGCTGTTCGAACGGCGTGGGCCCCACATCCGCCTGACACCCGAGGGCAAGACGCTGTTTGAGCTCGCCCAGCCCCTGGTAGCAGAGATGGACAGCCTCCCGGACATCTTCGCCGCGCACTGCGGAAGTCTGGAAACCGGCGAGCTGAACATCGCGGCGGGCGAATCCACAATCCTGTACATCTTACCCGGCACGATGAAACGCTTTGCCGAACACTACCCGGGCGTCCAGCTCAAACTTCATAACGTCACCGGGCGCGATGGCTTGAGTATGCTGCGCGCCGACGCAGTCGATTTCGCGGTCGGATCGATGCTCGAGGTCCCAGAGGACATCCATTACCACCCTGCTTTTACCTACGAGCCGTTACTCATCACTGCACCACATCATCCATTGGCGAATAAAACGCGCATAAATTTGCGTGACATCAGCCCCTATGGTCTGATCCTGCCCCCACGCCATTTGAGTACTTGGCGCATCGTTGATCTCGTGTTTCAACAACATAACGTGAATTACCGAGTTGCTCTCGAAGCCGGAGGTTGGGAAGTCATCAAGAAATACGTTGAGTTAGGCCTGGGGATCTCGATTGTCACCAGCATATGCATAACAGAGCATGATACTCTGGCGCAGATACCCCTCGATCGCTATTTTCCGAAACGCAGTTACGGCATCGTGCTGCGTCATGGAAAGTTCCTGGCACCGCAGGCCAAAAGATTCATCGAGATGATGGATCC
>CALZGZ010000335.1 GCA_945787105.1 uncultured Gammaproteobacteria bacterium | reverse complement strand
TCGTGCTCAGCTCTGTTCAAGGAAGCTTCGCAGATGATCGGAACGCGAAGGATGACGCAGTTTACGCAGCGCCTTGGCCTCGATCTGCCGGATGCGCTCGCGGGTGACGTCGAACTGTTTGCCGACTTCCTCCAGCGTGTGATCCGTATTCATACCGATACCAAAACGCATACGCAGCACCTTGGCTTCCCGAGGCGTGAGGGTGCTGAGAATGTCCAGCGTCGAACCCGACAATCCCGAACCGGTAGCGGCATCTAGTGGTGCGACGACGTTCTTGTCCTCTATAAAATCACCTAGATGTGAGTCTTCGTCGTCGCCAATCGGTGTCTCCATCGAGATCGGTTCCTTGGCGATCTTCAATACCTTGCGGATCTTCTCTTCCGGCATATCCATGCGATCGGCCAGCTCTTCGGGCGTCGCTTCACGTCCCTTCTCTTGTAGAATCTGGCGTGAGATGCGATTCAATTTGTTGATGGTTTCGATCATGTGCACCGGAATGCGGATAGTGCGGGCTTGATCTGCGATTGATCGCGTGATCGCCTGCCGAATCCACCAGGTGGCGTACGTAGAAAACTTGTATCCCCGCCGGTATTCGAATTTGTCCACCGCCTTCATCAATCCGATGTTGCCTTCTTGGATGAGGTCCAGAAACTGTAAACCACGGTTGGTGTATTTTTTCGCGATCGAGATCACCAGCCTGAGATTGGCTTCCACCATTTCCTTCTTAGCCCGGCGAGCCTTGGCTTCACCGATGGACATGCGCCGATTTACATCTTTTAGTTCGGTAATCGGAATACCAATGTCTCGTTCTATTTGGGTCAACTTTATACGGCAAGCGTTAAATTCGTCGGCGTGCTTTTTGAGCGCCTTACCTTTATCACCGGCGGCTACCACCATCTTTTTGAACAGGTCTTCGTCCGTCTCGGCGCCGACAAAGGTTTTAATAAAGTTTTTTCGTGGGATGCGCAATTGTCGTACGCACAAGTCTATGAGCACCTTTTCGCGGGCGCGCACTTGCTCGACCAGGTCACGAATCCCATCCCAAAGCGCGTCCACTTGCTTGGGCACAATCTTGATCTCCATGACTTCACGGGCAAGTTTCTTCTGTATTTTCTTAACCTGATCCGCGCCAATACCGTGACGGTCAATCGCGCGTTTGAGACTTTGATAATTCCGCCGGATACGTTTGAATCGTGCAAACGCTTCTTCGGGATCCGGTCCGGTATCCACCTCTTCTGCGGTTTCATCTTCATCCGAGCGTGACGCATCGACCTGCACCTGCGGCACTGGAATCGGTTCGTCCTTCGCGTCCAAATCGATAAAATCAACCACTAAGTCGGTGAGGCGCATCTCTTCTGCTGCGATCGCATCTGCCATGCGCAAGATTTCGGCTATGGTTGGTGGGCACGTGGCGACCGCCTCGGTACACTGACGAATGCCGTCTTCGATGCGCTTGGCGAGTTCGATTTCGTCTTTGCGGGTCAACAAGTCCACTGTTCCCATCTCCCGCATATACATACGCACCGGGTCGGTGGTGCGGCCGAATTCGCTTTCCACCGCGGTGGTCAGCGCGGCTTCGGTTTCATCATCGTCGGGAGAATCTTCCTTGAGCAACAAACTGTCCGGATCGGGGGCCTTGTCGTGAACCATGATTCCCATGTCATTAATCATGTTGACGACCGCTTCGATCTGGTCGGTATCGTGCATATCTTCAGGCAAGTGGTCGTTGATCTCACGATAGGTGAGAAAACCTTGCTCTTTGCCTTTCAGGATTAACTTGCGTAATTCGGATTGCTTCGCTTCTGAGTCCATCGACACCTCAACACCGGGGGACTGGGGATTTCGAAATAACATAACATTATAGCTCACTAGACCGGGGACCCCGCAATGCCCGCTCAAGTCTGGCCGCGGGCTAATAACTCGCGTAACTGGGCCTTTTCCTGGTCGTTCAGGGGCTCGGAGCGCGATTTATCGAGCAACACTCGGGTTTGTTGATCCCGCAGCCGCGCTTTGAGCTTGGCCAGTGTGGCGCGGAATTCCGTCTCTACATGCTCATCGGGGATCATATGGTCCCAAATGGATAGTTTTTCAAGATGAACGGCGTGTTCGGTGCCGCGAAAACGCTCCAGCAGGGCGGCCGTGGACAGTCCAGGATGTTCGGTAACGGTGTGGACGACCTCGGCCAACAAATCGATGCCGGGTACCGAATTGAGCGGCCGTAGCGCCTCGACCTCTCCCGCTATGCGCGCCAACCGTGGATGCTGCAGCAACAGGGCCAGAGCCACCCGGACGAGGGATTTGCGCATCGGTGGTTGGCTTGGTTTGAGGGTTTTGCGTCGGGATTTAGCCCCTACCGCCGGTTGCCCCCCCGCCAACATAGACAATGAAGTGCGTTGAATTTGTGCCAACTCGGCCAAGCGATCCAGCAACAGTTCGCGCAGCGCCCCAGGGGGAATCTGGTTAATCAGCGGTGTGGCCAGCTCGATCAGCCGTGCCCGGCCGTCTAGGCGTGTCAGGTCCACTTGGTCCCTCAAGCTGCGCAATAAGTAATCCGGTAGCGGCGTGGACCCCCGCAAACGCTCGTTGAAACCCGGTGCGCCTTCAGCGCGGACCAACGAGTCCGGATCCTGACCGTCGGGAAGGAATAAGAATCCGACCTGCCGTCCGTCCCGCAATACCGCGAGCGTGGTCTCCAGTGCTCGCCATGCCGCATCACGCCCGGCACGGTCACCATCGAAGCAAAATATGACTTCGGGGCAATATCTAAACAGCCGCTCCAGGTGGGCGCGGGTGGTGGCGGTACCGAGCGTCGCAACGGTGTTGTGGATACCGAATTGGGCGAGGGAGACCACGTCCATGTAGCCTTCCACCACGACTGCGAGTTGCTGTTCCTTGATGGCGCCCCGCGCCTTGAACAATCCGTAGAGTTCGGCTCCCTTGTGAAAAAGCGGGGTCTCCGGAGAGTTCAGATATTTCGGCTCGTCGTCACCGAGAACACGCCCGCCGAAGCCGACCACCCGGCCCCGGCTATCACGGATTGGAAACATGATCCGGTTGCGAAATCGGTCGTAAAACGAACCGTCTTCTTTCTTGACCAGCAATCCGGCAACCGACAACAGTTGCCGCCGCTTACTCTCGGTTCCCAGCGAATGGAGCAGGTTGTGCCAGCCGTCTGGTGCATAGCCGAGACCATAATCCGCAGCGATCTCTCCGCTCACGCCGCGAGCCTTCAAGTAGCGGATCGCCGCATCTGCGTTCGGATGTTTTCGTAATTGATAGCGGTAGTACTGGTCTACTTCATCGACGATCGTCAAAAGATCCAGGCTTTTTTGTTTAACTTCAGGTCCAGAGGTCTCTGCACGAAGCTCGAGGCCTACCCGCACCGCTAGGTTTTCAACTGCCTCGCGGAAGTCCATGTGCTCGTACTCCATCAGGAAGCCGATTGCAGTCCCGTGCACGCCGCAACCAAAACAATGATAAAACTGTTTATCGGGGCTGACTGTGAACGACGGAGTGCGCTCCTCATGAAATGGGCAACAAGCCTTGTATTCCTTACCGGCCTTCTTCAGCGGCACCCGCCCGTCGATGACATCGACGATATCTACGCGCGAAAGCAACTCATCAATAAATCCCTGGGGGATTTTGCCGGCCATGATTCAGTTGGGAGCCAAATGTTGAAAGTATAAAGGACCATCTGGATTGGAGTCGTTTCAGACTTTACACCCTGAACTCACTAGTTTGAACTTATTGCGAGGTTTTACCGCGGGCCTAGCCTTGCAGCAAGGATTTAACTTTTTGACTTACGGTTGCCATATCCGCCCGTCCCTGTACCTTCGATTTTAGTATCCCCATTACTTGGCCCATGTCCCGTATGTTGGTGGCGCCGGTTTCGGCAATGGCGGCACGCACCAGCGTCTCGAGGTCAGATGCCTCAAGGGGCGCGGGTAGATATGCCCTCAGGATATCGATATTGTGTTGTTCCTTTGCTACCAGATCCTCGCGGTTTCCCGCCTGAAACTGGGTTGCCGCATCCTGACTTTGCTTGATGAGCTTCTGGATCACCGACAACACGCCCGGGTCATCCAGCTCGGTGCGTTCGTCTATTTCACGGCGTTGAATGGCGGCCCTGAGCATGCGGATCGATTCGAGCCTGATCTTGTCCTTGGCGCGCAACGCCGCCTTCATATCGTCCTCGATACGAGTCTTCAGGGTCATGGTGTGGCCGGAAGGTGTGGAGGGAGCGTTAGTATGCGCGGTGTTGACGGACGCGTTCGCGATAGGAGCGTTTGAGTTCCCGTTTGCGGGCAGCGGCTGCTTTGCGCTTGCGAACCGTGGTGGGCTTTTCGTAATGTTCGCGCCGCCGCATCTCGCTAAAGACACCGGCTTTTTCGCAAGCACGGCGGAACCGGCGCAGAATCACGTCGAACGGTTCGTCCTGTCTGACCTTAACTTGGGGCATAGAATCGAAGTCCTCTTAAATTTATCCTTCATATACTGAAGGGGCGCGCAATTCTAAAGTAGCCGGAAACCAGTGGCAAGTTTTCGCGACCTTGAGGGAGCTCGCGCGCAAATTGCACCAGAGATCCCGGGTTATGGCGAAGGGACTTGCCCTGCGACTACGCGCAGGGTCCAGCTGGTTCCTCTGCTGTTCCCCTGCTGTGCGGGGACAAGCCCCTGCTGTGCGAGGACGAGCGCCGCGCTGGAGCGAAATGCATAGCCGTAGCTATGGGTTGAGTAAAGCGAAGGCCAGGCGTTCGAGACCGAGCCAGGGCCGGGATAGCCCCGCGCCTATTCTCCCTGAATATCCTGCAGACTCGTATGTTGCCATTTCATCTAAGTGACACTGCGAAGCTCTTAGCTGGGCATCATGAATAGTCGCGGGGCGACTTGGTGCAATATGCAGGCGTAAGGCGGACGCCGCGCGAAGCGTTTAGAATCGCCCTATGAGAGTACTGGGGATCGAGACATCTTGCGATGACACTGGCGTTGCCGTCTACGACGGCGACCGTGGTCTGCTCGTCCATCGTCTGTACTCGCAGATAAAAATACATGAGCAATACGGCGGTGTGGTGCCCGAACTGGCTGCTCGTGACCACATTCGCAAGCTACTGCCGATGGTGCGCGCGGTGATGCAGGAAGCGCGAACTGAGCGGGGAGATGTCGATGGTATTGCTTATACTGCGGGTCCTGGCCTGGTGGGCGCATTGTTGGTGGGCGCTGCGCTGGGGCGCAGCCTGGCCTGGTCCTGGGATATACCGGCGCTAGGGGTCCACCACATGGAAGGTCATCTGCTGGCGCCGATGCTTGAATCCCAACCACCCAAGTTTCCATTCATCGCGTTATTGGTATCGGGCGGCCACACTTTGCTGGTCGATGTCGACGGCCTTGGCCAGTATCGTATTATGGGTGAATCACGTGACGACGCCGTCGGTGAGGCGTTCGATAAAGCGGCCAAGTTGCTGGGGTTGGGTTATCCTGGCGGCCCGGCCATTGCCGCCGCCGCCGAGCAGGGTGACCCACAACGGTTCCGGTTTCCGCGGCCGATGACGGATCGACCGGGCCTGGATTTCAGTTTTAGCGGCTTGAAGACCTTCACTCGCAATACGGTGTTGGCGCATACCCTCGACCGGCAGATGCTGGCAGATATCGCCTACGCGTTTCAGGATGCCGCGGTCGACACCTTGGTGATCAAGTGCCGCAGAGCGCTGCGGCAAAGCAGTCGTGAGCGGCTCGTAGTCGCCGGTGGCGTGGGTGCAAACCAGATGTTGCGCCAGCGCCTGCGTCACATGGTCGAACCATTGGGTGCGCATGTATTCTATCCGCGACCCGAGTTATGTACCGATAATGCAGCGATGATCGCGTATGTGGGATACCGGCGCTTACTCGCGGGCGAGCGTGATTCGTTACAAATCAAAGTACGGGCGAGATGGTCGTTGGCGACCTTGAAACCGGTTGGCGGCGGGGAGTAATACATTGATGTATTGGGCACCACTTAGCGGTCGGCACCGAATTTTATTTTGTCCTCCCGGCCCGTGGCGAGCCGCTGGATGTTGCCGCGGTGCCGCCAGAAAAGCAGCGCCGCCAACACGACACTCATTAACAGATACGGGGTGCCCGGTAATAATTGCCAGGCGAACAACGGTGAAAGCGCCGCCGCCACCAACGCCGCCAAAGAAGAGTATCGGCTGACTAGAGCGGTCACCAACCAGGTGACGATCAGTGCCAGGCCCATCCAAGGATTCAATGCGAAATAGACGCCAAGCGCGGTGGCCACGCCCTTGCCGCCGCGAAAGCCAAAAAACAACGGATACAAATGTCCGAGATAGGCCATAGCTGCAACCAGCGCCAGTATCAGCGCATCGTCGGTAACACCGCGCGCGAGCAACACCGGAATAACACCCTTCAATACGTCTCCCAGCAAGGTCACGGCGGCAGCGGTCTTACCGCCGGAACGCAGTATGTTGGTGGCTCCAGGGTTGCCACTGCCGGTGGTGCGGGGATCGGGGAGGTCGAAGGCCTTGGCGACAACGATCGCGCTGGAGATCGAGCCGAAAAGATAGGCTAGAACGGGAAAGAGCCATTCCATCCACGCTATTTGAGAGATTCATCCGGTTGCCGTCAAGCGCGATGTTCCCGCTGCAGTCAATTGCCCCGGTATACTCGGCTTCGGACATAAAACTAGTGCGTATATTGCACCAAGGATCCCGGATGATGGCGAAGGGACTTGTGCTGCGCGTAGTTCCCCTGCTGTGCGGGGACAAGGCGGGGACAGGCGCCGCGCTGGAGCGAAATGCAGTGCCGTAGCTGTGCGTTGAGTGAAGCGCCAGTCCAGGCGCTCGAGACCGAGCCAGCGTCGGGATAGGCGTGCACTCAGGTACTAAGTGTTACTCTCAACATTAATCGAACAAGTTATGTTAGAAATAATCTCGCCCATCTGTTCGCCGCCTCGGCGCAACATATGGGCTAAAGGGGCAGGAAATTGGATATAGTGTATCTGCATGGTCTGAAGGTCGAGTGTGTGATTGGGGTTTGGGAGTGGGAGCGGCGCATCAAACAGATAATCACCATAGATCTGGATATGGCCGCAGACATTCGGCATGCCGCCAAGTCAGACCGACTCGATGATACCCTCAACTACAAGGCGGTGGCCAAGCGGTTACTTCAGTTTGTCGGGGATTCCGAGTTTCAATTGGTGGAGACTCTGGCGGAGAAGATAGCGGAGCTACTGCGCGCCGAGTTCTCGATTTCGTGGTGTCGGGTTCGTATCAATAAACGTGGCGCCGTGCGCGGCGCCAGCGACGTTGGTGTCATCATTGAACGTGGCCAACCGGAATAATGCCGCGCGTCTATCTCGGTATCGGCAGTAATATTAAACGCGAACAAAATCTTTGTTCGGCGGTGGCGGTGTTGCGTCAACAGTTTGGTAGCTTGGCGGTTTCCCCGGTATACGAAAGCCAGCCGGTGGGCTTCGAAGGCGATGATTTTTATAACCTCGTAGTGGGATTCGACACCGATCGGCCTCTCGACGAAGTGAATGTTGTGTTGCATGGTATCGAGGACGCCCACGGCAGGATTCGTGGCGGCGACAAATTTAACTCCCGGACCTTGGATCTAGATGTATTGCTCTACGGTGAGATGATTGATCATAACCCACCCCGCGACATACCACGGCGCGAAATCACGCAACATGCATTCATTCTAAAGCCGTTGAGTGATATTGCCGGGTCCGTGCAGCATCCGGAAACTGGCGAGACTTTTACCGACCTGTGGCAGAAGCGGGGCGATCAGTTGCCGCCGCTCACCCCCGTGGTTATCTCCCTATAGCCGCGGGGCTTGCCTCGGCTGGGCCCGCATATCGTAAGCATGCCGGATGCCGGCGCCGCACTCGCGTAGCTGGGCCCCCTGCTGTTCCCCTGCTGTGTGGGGACAAGGCGGGGACAAGCCCCCTGCTGTGCGGGGACGAGCGCCGGGCCGGGAACGCGACCCATTGGCGGGCTATGGGCCGCGTGAAGGCGGGGGTGCGAGAGCCAGCCGCGGCGCCGGGTGAGAAATGTGGTCTAACTCAGGGCATCACGCCCCGTCCCCCATCTACGGTGATGACTTGTCCCGAACTGAAGCTGGCATCACGTATGAGAAAGACCACTGCCGCAGCGATCTCGGCTGGCGTTCCCATGCGTTTTAGCGGCGTGCGGGCGATGATGCGCTGTTGCGACAATTCGTCGGCATTGTTTTCTGGCCACAAGATTGCGCCGGGCGCGACGGCATTAACCCGCACCGACGGCGCCAGATCACGTGCCAAGGCGCGGGTGAGCATGATCAATCCCGCCTTGGCGGCGCAGTAGATGGGATGCGACTTGAGCGGCCGGTGGCCATAGATATCCACGATGTTGACGATACAACCCTGGTATTCGTGCAACAGAGATGCAGCCGCTTGGGATAGGAAGAACGGCGCTTTGAGATTGATCGCCATCAGGTCTTCCCATTGTTGCTCGGTCGCATCTGTAATCGGGGTGGGGTAGAAAGTCGAGGCGTTGTTAATCAGCGCGTCCAAACGACCGAAGGTGTGGACGGTGTCGAGCATGATCTGCTCCGGGGCGGTAGCATCGGCGAGATCGCCTTGGACCGATGCCGCAGAATCAGAGCGTGATGTATTCAGTTCGGATACGAGAGCGTTGCCATCTTCTCGCGAAGATCGATAATGGATCATGACGCGCATACCTTCTTTATGCACCCTGCAGGCAATTTCTCTACCAATGCGCCGTGCACCCCCGGTTATCAATGCAACCTTGTCGGTGAGCGGGTTATCTTGCATTATCCGGAATCCCATTTTCACAAGTCCAAAAACAATACAGGCTTTAATAATGTATCTCCACCTGATCCAGAAGTTTTATGGTATTGCCCTTAACCGGTAATCCGGACTTGCAGCGACGGCCGCCGCTCAGCGACGAGGCGCAACGGTATAGCGAGGAACTGACGCGTCTGATCGCGGATGAAATCGCACGAGCCGGGGGAATAATCGAGTTCAGCCGCTTTATGGAGTTGGCCTTGTACACGCCGAGGTTGGGTTATTACGCATCCGGACGGCAGAAGTTTGGGGAGGCCGGAGACTTTGTTACGGCGCCAGAGTTGGGGAATCTTTTCGCGCGCTGTGTCGCGCATCAGATCGTTGAGGTCTTGGACCGACTCGGTGGCGGTTCGGTCCTGGAGGTCGGCGCCGGCAGCGGGGTACTCGCTGCGGATCTGTTGACCGAGATGGGTCGGTTGGGTTGTTTGCCGGACAGCTACCTCATCCTGGAGACCAGCGCTGCCTTGCAGGCCCGTCAACGCGAGACGCTGAGCAGACAAGGTGTGCTTGCACCGGGTCGGGTGGAATGGTTGCAGGCGTGGCCCGAGGGTTTCCGCGGGATCGTCGTCGCAAACGAATTGTTAGACGCGTTGCCGGTGCAGCGATTTTGTGTCACCGCGAACGGCATCCATCTGGTGGGTGTCGGATGGGACGGCACGAAATTCTTTGAAACCACGTTCGATGCAGCGGAACCTGGCTTGCATGAGTGGGTTGCGGCATTCGATTTGCCTTTGGGCTACATCTCCGAATGGCATCCTCAAGCCCATGGGTGGGTGCGTTCGGTGGCGGAGACGATGGATGCCGGTGTCGTGCTCGTGATCGACTATGGTTTCCCAGCCCGCGAGTTCTATCACCCGGATCGTGATCAGGGCACCTTGATGTGTCATTTCCAGCATCGCGCCCATGCTGACCCGTATATCAATGTCGGAGTCCAGGACATCACCGCGCACATCGATTTCTCCACCATTGCAAGCGCGGGTCGGCAGGCTGGGTTGGAGGTGTTGGGTTATACCCAACAGGCGGCATTCCTGTTGTCGCTCGGATTGGCACAACTTGCCGATCAAGAAGTACCGGAGTTAGCGGTTGACCGGATGACGTTTGCGCAACAAATTAACAAATTGACGCATCCCTCGGAAATGGGAGAGCTGTTCAAAGTCATCGCACTGGGTAAAGGCATCGCACCGCCGCTGGTCGGGTTTCAATTGTCCGATCATTCTGGGCGGCTGTAAATGGAATGGGTGCAAGCAATACTGCTGGCGATCGTGCAGGGGTTGACCGAGTTCCTGCCTATTTCCAGTTCTGCACACCTGGTCCTGGTTCCGCACTTATTCGGATGGCGGGATCAGGGATTGGCGTTTGACGTAGCGGTGCATTTGGGTAGTCTGGTGGCGGTGCTGGGGTATTTTCGTCACCAACTCGTTGACCTAGCGCAGGGATGGTGGCGGCAGGTAACGGGTAACGGTGCAAGCGAAGCCAGTCGCCTCGCCTGGGCGGTGTTGTTGACCACCATTCCGGTAGCGCTGGTAGGTGCGGTGTTTTATGAATGGATTGAGGCATACCTTCGTGATCCGTTGGTGATCGCGTCGACAACCCTGGGGTTTGCCTTGTTACTCGGATGGGCAGACCGCAGTGGGTTGAGAACGCGGTCTGAATCCGACATCACCTGGCGCGACATAATCGTCGTCGGCTGTGCCCAGACCCTGGCATTAGTGCCCGGGACGTCACGAGCCGGGATCACGATCACCGCTGGCCTATGGATGGGATTACGGCGCCGCGAGGCGGCGCGATTTTCGTTCTTGTTGTCGATCCCGGCGATTGCATTGGCCGGTGGCCGCAAGACTTGGGATCTGATCATCGCCCCGGACCCTGTCCCGTGGTTGCTGGTGCTCGCAGGAGCGGTGGTCTCCGCTGTGACCGCCTTTTTGTGTATCCACTGGTTCTTGAAGCTGGTGGAACGGATAGGGCTGTCGCCGTTTGTCGTGTACCGGGTGATTTTGGCGGTGGTTTTGTTTTGGGTATATCTCTAGCCCGTAATATTGCACCAAGGCACGCCGCCTCTATTCTTGCCACGCAACCTGGAGAATCGAGTGCCGCGATGTCATGGTAGATACGCTGCGGGTTTCTGCGGTGCAGACTATGAATAGTGCGGGGCTTGCGCGGCTGCAAGTGAGGCGTCACAAGACAACGGCCAATGACCAACAGGGGCTGGGGTGACGCTTGGGCCGTAGGCCAACATCAGTCGCTCGGGTCAAGTTGTTTTCTAAGCTTTGCTATCACCTCGCAACGCTGCCGATGGATCTCCTCGCCGATGTCTTGTCCTTGTCGATGTTCGGCGATGATTCCAGTGTCTACTGACTTTGTGGCCTCGTGGTAACGTCGAAGTATGTCCGCTTGGGGATAAGCACGATCTTCGTATCCGCTTCGCCCACGCATATCGGCCTCACAGGCGAGTATGAACTGGTGCAAGCGGTCGGGGTGTTGGTAAGCGCGCAACGCATTGAGGAGTTTGATCACCGTTGATGGCTTTAGTCGCTCGATACGATGGACCAACAGATGATGCTCGCAGACTGCCACCGCAAGATCGCGATATTGATTGGGCACCCGCAGGCGCGCACACAAATCACGCACCAATTTTATGCCGCGTCGTTCATGATGCGGGTGACTGGGCCAGTCCGATTCTGGTGTAACGCACTTGCCGAGATCGTGGACCAATGCCGCGAACCGCACTTGCGGGTCATCGGTCAATTTGGCGGCCTGATCGACGACCAGCATGATGTGCACGCCGCAATCTATCTCGGGATGGTATTGTCTCGGTTGTGGCACCCCAAATAGACAATCGAGTTCGGGAAAGATCCGCTCCAGGGCACCACAGTCGCGTAGTGTGTGGATGAATAGCGATGGCCGCGGTTCGCCAAGCGCTAAACGCAGCTCATTCCACACGCGTTCCGGCACCAATGCATCGACTTCGCCATTGGTTACCATATTGTGCATTAACGAGCGGGTTTCGTGGGCGACGGCGAAACCGTAACGTGCGGTAAAGCGCGCGACGCGCAATATCCGTACCGGATCTTCCGCAAACGCATCGGATACGTGGCGCAAAATACCGTTGTGGAGATCATCCTTGCCGCCGAAGTAATCGATGAGCTGGCCATCGGGGGTCTCGGCCATGGCATTGATAGTGAGATCGCGTCGCGCCAAGTCTTGCTCGAGGGTAATGATGGATGAGGCATCGAACTCGAATCCCGTGTATCCGGGGCGTGTTTTTCTCTCGACCCGGGCCAGGGCGTATTCCTCCTTGGAATTTGGGTGGAGGAACACCGGAAACTCTTTGCCCACCGGCTTGAAGCCTTTTTCGATCATCTTATCCGGCGTCGCCCCCACCACCACCCAGTCGCGGTCCTTGACCTGCAGCCCCAGCAGCCGGTCACGTACCGCACCACCGACGAGATAGACTTCCAGATGTTTGCTTGGGTCTGGCATAGTGATGCTAACCCGTATATTGCACCAAGGATCCCGGATGATGGCGAAGGGATCGGGCGGTTGGACGCCGCGCTGAAACGAAATGCATAGCCGTAGCTATACGTTGAGTGAAGCGCAAATGCAGGCGTTCGAGACCGAGCCGACGCCGGGATAGGCACATGCTCAGACACCAAGTGTGACACCGCTCGTTGATCATATTCGTTATGCCAAACAACTTGTTAGCTCCTGTTTTGCCGCCTTGGTGCAATATACGGGTTAAAGCTAGTGGACGTCCTTGTAGGGTAACAATAGGCTAATGACCGGGTACTTGATGCGTTGTATCGGCCTCATGATGATTGCCTCAGCGGCGATGATCCTCGGTTGCACGCCCGTAGGATACTACGCGCAGTCCATCCACGGGCAGTGGGATATCCTGGTTCGCAGCCAGCCGATCACTGACGTGATCCGTCAACCCGAAACCACAGATGCGGTTAAACGCAGGCTGGCCCAGGTATTGGAAATTCGCCGCTTCGCGAGTGACGCGTTGTCCCTTCCCGACAACGACAGCTACACGCGATACGCCGATCTTGGCAGGCGATACGCGGTGTGGAACGTGTTCGCCGCGCCGGAATTCTCGCTGACCCCTGAGCAGTGGTGTTTTCCGATTATCGGCTGTGTGGTTTACCGTGGCTATTTCAAGCTGGAGGACGCGCAACGCTTCGCCGCGCGGCTCGAGGGGCAAGGCAAAGACGTGTTTATCGGCGGGGTGCCCGCCTATTCCACTCTCGGATGGTTCACCGACCCCATGCTCAATACGGTGATGCATTATTCCGACGAAGATCTAGCCGGGCTCGTGTTTCACGAATTGGCCCATCAAATGATCTACGTAAAAGATGATTCTGTCTTCAACGAGTCGTTTGCCACGACGGTGGAATTAGAGGGGGTCAGGCGATGGATCCAAGCCGGGAGTGACGCCTCGCGGATCAACGCATACCGGGAGCGTAAAGATCGTGACCGTAAGGTGATTGCGCTGATTTTGAAATACAAGGAACGTCTATCACAGCTTTACGCAACAGACAGGGAGGCGGCGTGGATGCGAACGCAGAAGCGAGCGTTGATTGTTAAGCTTCGCGAACAGTTTCGGGCGTTGGTGGCGACCTGGGAAGGCTACGATCGTTTCGCGCAGTGGTTCTCGGGGCCGATCAACAATGCCAAGTTGGCGGCGGTGGTCGCGTATCACGATTTGGTGCCCGCCTTCCAGGCCCTGCTGACGCGGCATCGAGGAGATCTAGGTAAGTTTTTTGCCGAGGCAAAACAACTGGCGAGCTTGAGCAAAGACGCAAGAAACGCGCGTCTAAGAGCCGAACTGTGATCCCGTGCCCTAGCCCGCATATTGCACCAGTCGGCCACCGGCCTTGACGTAACTGATTGAAAAACACTTCGTATGTACCGAATCTAGCCCACTTGCTCCGGGTACGTTTTGTACACGGCCGGTGTCCTATCCGGGCTCTGGCTGGTCCAGGCACGCCTGCACTTGGACTTCGCTCAAGCCATAGCTACGGCTATGACTTTCGCTCCAGTCCGGCGTTCAGCCGACCCTGTCCTGCGCCAGCTTCCCGGATACTGGTGCAATATGCGGGCTAGCAGTCTGTCGGACTTGGGCGAAAAATTGTATTCATTGACGGCTTCCTCTGATCGTCGACCGTTTTAATGTTTTAGCAAGCCGTTGTGCTCAATACGAGACAACAGGCTCTATT
>CALZGZ010000334.1 GCA_945787105.1 uncultured Gammaproteobacteria bacterium | reverse complement strand
TCGTGAGCATCTTGCTGGCAATCGCGCTGGTGCCAACCGTCATTCATAGTTATCTCGGCGCTACCACCGACGACGGACGCGTGACGAGCGCCATCGGTGCAACGCTCGCCAGCCTTACATCGAAGCCTACAGAGCGGCGTGCGGCTTGGGTCAAAGACATCTACGACAGCGTGGATTGGATTGAACGGCGCTACCTGGGACCAAACGGCGAGGATGTGTTGCTGTTTGTCGCCCGTTCATACGATCTGAAGCGCTTGTATCATCATCCCGAACTGGGGGTACTGCGCGGCAACGATTTTGCGAGGCCGCAACCTGCGAAACTGTCCGGTCTGAAGGATGCGCCGGTGCATGTTTTGCAGAGCCAAAGTGGAAGCGGGGTGGCGCTCTACGGATTGTTGTACGAGGGGCGCTTTATTGAGAATCCCATTTCCTTCCAGCTACAGTCCTCCTGGCGGCTTTTGTTTAGCCCAAGAAAACCCATGACTTTGTTCTTGGCCTACGATCGACAATCGCCGCCCACTGCGCTGCTCGATAGATCGGCGGCGGCACAGGTGCTCACCGCGGCGGTAAAGAGCTTTCTATCGCAAACAGTCAACGCGCCTTCTTAACGCTTAAACGGGTGAAGTCAATCGTCCGGAGAAACCGGCGACAATCGAAAGCGAAACCAAGGACCGGTGTGATCGACTCGAAGTCAGTGTCGTTTGCAGATTGGCGCCGTCTCTGGTTGGGACTCGCGACGTTTGCGGCGCTGGTAATCACAACTGTGGAAGCGGTGCTGATTCAACGCAAGTTCGACATCTTCACCGGTGGATTTCTCTCATTAAACCACCTCAATGGACCGGGCGAGATCGCACTTTTCTTATCGGTTTCGCTCATCGCGGACTTTGGGATCACCGTCCTGCTAGTGGGCATATCACTCTGGGTCTTCACGAAGGCCGGATTCAACGCGAAGCCCGTGGTGCTCGCCGTACTTGCGATAGCGATCATTCCGGTGATGGCGGCCAACTACATTGACTATCAACTTCAGGAATACCTTGGGCAAGCCTTCGATTTTGCGCTCAGTTATGAAATTGCAGGCGGGAGTTTCATCGAGATTTTGGCGGTGGCTGCGCCACACCTCATACCCGTGCTGTTACTCGTGGTCGGTGCCGCCGTGCTTGTCGCGTTTGCCGTTTGGTTGTTCAAACATTTTCTGGCATCGTGGGCCCGTCTTCCTCCGGCGCCTCCTCTCGGACGCCTGATGCTTCGAACAGCGTTGATTTCAAGCGCGGCCTTGATTTTGACTTGCACAGCTTGGGCAACCTTGGATTCCCTGGAGAACGGACTCAAACACAAACAGACCGCCGCACTGTTTGCTGCGTTGGGAGAGCAAGTTTCGGACGTGGACGGCGACGGCTACGGTTTGCTGCATCACCCTGCGGACCCCAAGCCCTTTGACTCGAGTGTCGTTCCTTTCGCAGTGGAGATCCCCGGTAATGGGATTGATGAGAACGGTGTCGCAGGGGATCTGCCGGCCGATTTCCAACCGTACACCGAGGGGTCGGAGCAAATTGGACGTTGGGCCCATCGGCCCAATGTCTTGTTTATTCTCCTAGAGAGCGTGCGTGCCGATCTTGTTGGGGCGACACATCGCGGGCAATACGTCACACCGGTACTCAACGGTCTGGCCAAAAATGGTGTATCCGCACCGCTGGCCTATTCGCACAGCGGTTATACGGCGCCGTCGCGCTACCATATCCTGGCAGGCAGTCTTGCGCATCTGCGGGGTAGGAGCACGCTAATCGACGACTTTAAGAATAACGGTTACCAGGTTGCGTACTTCTCGGCCCAGGACGCGTCTTTTGGGGGGCGGCGATTCGACGTCGGGTTCTCACGTGCGGACGTGGCCTTCGATGCCCGCGTAGAGCCCCATCGCCGATTCACCATGTTTGCGACGCCGGGTAGCATCGCCTTGCCTTACAATGTGATGGTGCAGAAGGTGACCGATTTTTTAGAACAACGCCAAGACCAACGGCCCTTGTTCTTATATGTGAACCTGCAGGACACGCATTTTCCCTACCATCATCGCCACGTGCGAAACATCGTCAGCGACACGGCGCTGACGCGGTCGAAGATCGCGCCAGATCGGGCCGCGGACCTGTGGTCGACGTACGTCAATACCGTCGCCAACGTCGACGCCGCCGTGGGTGATATCGTGGACGTCGCCAAACGCCTGTTGAGAGACCCGAACCCGGGTATTATTGTGACATCGGACTCTGGCGAAAGCTTGTATGACGACGGCAAACTTGGACACGGCACAATAGTCAACGACAATCAAACCCGGGTTCCGTTGATCGTCAACAATCTCGCCATGGAGATTGTGCAGCCGTTTGGACACGTGCAGCTACGCGATACCCTGTGGCGCGCGTTGCAAGTAGAATCGGATTTCGATCGGAATCCAATACTGCGCGACAACCCCAATGGAGAGGTGTTTCAGTACCTGGGTAATTTAAAACGCCCACGTCAGATCGCGGCGACACGCCTGGACGGGCGCAACATCTACGATTTTCGAACCGGCCTGTTTCAAACGACTGACGGCGTATGGCACAAACCTGATAATCTATCTGAAGCGAACAAAGAGATCTTTCAGGCTTTGGTAAACCTGTGGGAGCGTATGCTTATCGCGACCCAAGCCGTCGAGAAAAACCGTAGTGGATAGTTAAAGTTTTCTTCAAAAGGATTTCTTTATCGTGCGCAGTGCGACTTTCCGTGCATACAAATTTGGAGTCTCCTTTTTTCAGATTCCGATGTTCGGGTGTGCACCTCATAATATGATGGAGGACAGTAGTTGATCCGCAAACTATTTGCGTCGCATGGGACCGATTAATCAGTACCTCATAGTACATATCGTGCACCGTTTCGAAATCGGCGGGCTGCAAAATGGTATCGTCAACCTGATTAATGGCTTACATACCGATCGGTATCGGCACGCCATCGTTTGTCTCACCGACTACACGGATTTTCGTATGCGTCTGCAGCGGGATGTCCCCATAGTCGCGCTGCACAAGCGCGACGGAAACGATCCGCTGTTGTTGGTGCGGCTTTGGTCGGTGTTGCGTAAACTCCGCCCGGCGATCGTGCATACCCGCAATCTCGCGACCTTGGAGGCACAAATACCGGCGTTCCTGGCCGGCGTCAGATGCCGGGTGCACGGGGAGCACGGCCGCGATGTGCACGATGTGGATGGAGCCCGCCGCAAATACCGCCTGCTTAGACGGTTGTTGCGTCCCTGGGTCCACCAATATGTAGCCGTGTCACAAGATTTGGAAACATACCTGCGTGAGGCGATCAGCGTACCGGGTGAAAAGATCTCGCATATATGCAACGGCGTAGATACGGAATGTTTCTATCCCCGAGCCGGCCCGCGACCGGAGCTCAACGAGGAGGGGTTTGTGCAAGCGGATAGTCTCGTTATCGGCACCGTTGGGCGCATGGAGTCCATAAAGGATCAGATGACGCTAGCGCGGGCGTTTATCGAGTTGATCCAACGCGATCCGGAACGACG
>CALZGZ010000333.1 GCA_945787105.1 uncultured Gammaproteobacteria bacterium | reverse complement strand
GTTGCAGCGTTATTGACTAGGATATGGACGGGGCCTTGCCAACGGTCCGCCATGGCTTGGATGGACGATCGCCGTGACAGATCCGCGAGTTCATAACGGACCTGCGGATTCTCAGTCGTACGGGTTATATCGTCTGTGCAACGGGCCGCTTTATTCGCATCCCGGCAGACAAGCACGACCTCGTAATCAGCACTGGCCGCAAGCTGATGGGCAATAGCCTGTCCAATGGCTCCGGTGGCTCCGGTTACTATGGCAACGCGACGATGGCCTTTGTTGGTTCCGTTCATCTGTCGCACACACCTCGTATATCATGGGTCACGTAGGGTTACCGCGGAATGCCGGCGAACCGGCCGATCTCTGGACCACGGTATTGAATCATATAATTGGATACGGTGGCTTCGGAGATCTCGAATCCTAGCTTTATCAATTCTCCGTGTATCCGAGGAGCGTCCCAAAATGGGTTGGCGTGACACATTCGCCGAATCAAGTGTCGGATTTCTGGGTCGATCTTTTGGCGCCCGCGACCACGGCTCTTCCAACGCCAGTAATATTCGAAGCCTTGGCGGTGCCAGCGAACGACAGTGGCGGGCTGCACGACATGCAACGCAACTTGCCAATTGCGCCACACCTTGCTCAGTAAAACCCAAAACAATCGATCCGATTCCTGAAGGCGTGGCCTCGGATAATGGCGTTTAAACACCGCGAGCTGTTGACGTAACGCCAGATTCTCTAGAACTAACTCGTGGCGTGGGCGGATGGCTGAACGCAGCGCGCCGAGCAGTATTCTCAACCATTTGAACATGCGCTCGAAACTAGCCGGAGTCTCTAGAAAAACGCAATAGAATCAACGCGGACGAATAGTCAGGAGGGACAGGGTAAAGACACCGTGGTGCGCGCCCTTCGGGCGTCCGGGATGACGGGAAGGGCGTCATGCCGGGCGCAGAACCGGCATCCAGCTAGACAACTATCTTTTACGGCACTGAATTCCGGCTTACCGCTGCGGTCCGGCCGGAACGACGAAGAAAACGGAAATCCGACCCACCAGTGTCTAAATATGACGCGTACAGTGCTACGTTAATCTCTCGATCTGCGTTTTGAGTAGTTCGACCTGATTCTGCAAAGCTTCGATCTGGGCATCCTTTTCCTGAAACAATTGGTACAAACCTTGAATGGCCGCGGTGTTGACGCCGTTAGCGTCGATCATGTGGATGTGTTTATCGTCTACGCCGAGTCCGAACGCCTTATGGAAATCCTGAGCCATGGGCCCCATGTGACACACCGTCCGGTCGTCCGACTTGTAGTTCCACACGGACACCGGAATATCGGTCAACCGTTCCAACACCACCTTACCATCAACGGCATCGAAATTTTCCTTAAGGTTGCGGTCGCTGGGATCGCCAACACACCCTTCCGGCGTCGCAACATAATTGAAAAATTCCCCCGCACACCCAACATCCAAGCAATACCGCCCGCTGATACTCGAACAATCCGGGGCTATTGTTCCCTCGATAAAATCGGTATCGCCGCCGCTAGTTTCTACCGGAAACCCAAAATTCCCGCCGGCATCGAGTGAACCCGATCCGAAATAGTCTCCACCAGGATTACTGGTTTGCGCACTGACAGTCCCATCCGCTTGAACGGTAACTTGCACAAAAACTGGCGCGGTTGGCGAAAGGTCGGCGCAGAACACACCCGCGCAAGCACTCACCTGCGCATGCACCGGTAGCAACACGGAATCGACCATCGGCTGGACCCATTTCTCGGGGATAGCCTTGGCGCTGATTGCTGCGCTTCCGCCGAAGGTGAGGGCTTTCAGGAGCTTACGGCGTGAATGCTGGGTCTTGTTAGTCATTGGCGTCTCCCATTTGTGTTGTGCGCGTTCGTAGTTGAATCGAGGCCGTATTTCCGAAACCACAATAGCATGACCAATAAATTGATTTGGGGCAATTCGGGGGACAGTTTACTTAATTCGATATGTGCTTCGGGTTGTGGTTGCGATGATACAGGTCGGGCCGATATCCACAGATAAGTAAACTGTCCCGGGAATTGCGTATGCGTAGCTCGCCTATGGTTTAATATTCTGGTTCAGATGCAGAATATTCTCAGGATCGTACTTCTTTTTGATCTCCACCAGTCGAGCGAAGTTCGCCCCATAGGCTGTCGCAACACGATCGCCTTCGTCCTCCGTCATGAAATTTACATAGGCGCCAGCGGACGCATACGGTGCCGATGACTTGAAGAACTCGCGCGCCCACGTGATGCACGTGTCATCGTCCTTTGCGCCGTCCCATCGAGCATGCACGTTCAACACAAACTTCGCATCGCGCTGCCCATATGCCATCGCATCCGGCGCAACGCGATTCGGTGCACCTGCGATAAGGCCAATAAAAATTTCACACTGTGGTGATGGTAGCTTGCCCACATACTCAATGATCGAATCCAGCGCACCGTCGCTTAAATTCGCGAAGTTGTGCGACTTCCAGTAGTTCCTGGCTCCTGGTGTAAGCAGTGGATCGAATGCCTGCTGCCAGTCGACATACGGCTGCGCTCCAATATGTTCACCATGAGCATCGCCAAACCCGCGCAGGGGCTCGATCAATTTCTGCCCCTCCTCAATGTCACCGGCATAGAATATGGGCAGAACAACGACCTCCTTGCCGTGCACATCTTCTGGCAGGAAAGGCAGCGGCGGTGCCTGTCGCAGCACCACCCATACGTTCAGCTCCTCGGGTGCTGATTCGGCGAACTGCCGATACTTCGTCAGCACCTGCTTGGCCTGATCGAATGGAAATACAATCAACCCGGCGAGAATCTCAGGACCTACGGGATAGAGTTTAAATTCAAACTGCGTGACGACACCGAAGTTGCCGCCACCGCCCCGTATCGCCCAGAATAGATCCGCGTTCTCGTCTTCGCTCGCACGCATGCGATCGCCATCTACGGTAACCATTTCTACGGAGATGAGGTTATCGACTGTCATCCCGTACTTGCGTGTCAGCCAACCGAAGCCGCCGCCGACGGTTAGACCGGCAAGACCTGTTGTGGAGTTTATGCCAACGGGGGTAGCAAGACCGTGGGCTTGCACAGCTGCATCAAAGACACCGAGCGTCACGCCCGGCTCCACGTAGGCGCGTCGACGATCTGCGTCCACGCGCACGTTCTTCATGATCGAAAGGTCGATCATCAGGCCGTCGTCACATATCGCGTTACCCGCGATGTTATGACCGGCACCGCGTATTGATATGTCCAGGCTATTCCTGCGCGCAAAAGCGAGTGCATGGACAACGTCATCGGCACCCTGGCATTGCACGATGACGGCCGGACGCCTATCGATCATCCCATTCCAGATTTCACGAACCTCGTCGTAAGACGCGTCGACCGGGAGCACGGCTT
>CALZGZ010000332.1 GCA_945787105.1 uncultured Gammaproteobacteria bacterium | reverse complement strand
TCTAGCGCGCATTTCTCACCAGGCGCCCCACCTCGATTCATGGTTGAACCGCATACATCTCCTATGAAATGGCGACATTCGACTCTCCAAATTGCAAAAAGTAGGTCGGAGTTGAAACTCCGACCTACTTTCTTGCCTGCTGGCGCGGCACCCAGTGGCACGGGCTGCGCTAGAATTCGGGATCCTGATAAGAAATGTGGGCTACAACGATACTCAGGGCACGAGAAGCGATGTTAGCTCGCTGACTCGAGGGACCGCATCAAGATCCTGCACGCATTTAACTATGGCCTCTGTCTTTGCATTCGGCCACTTGGCAAAGGTCGCGCATTCGCGGAACTTGTCGGCGACCTCGTCGTAGCTCATCGGATTTTGCGGGCTACCCTTGCCAAAATCGGCACGCCCGGAGATTGTCTGGCCGTCCTTTAGTTTGATATCGATGATGGTTGTCATCTTGTCGTAACCGGCCGCCTCGGCCTCCGGGTGCACCCCAAAATGGACACGTTCGATCATCGCCTTGACATCGGGCCGGTTGACCACCTCGTCGGTGAATTCCGGTAGACCTCCTCGTCCGTCGAGCAACAGAATTGCCATACAGAACTCCATACTGAACTTGGCTTGGAGTTCATTGACTGGCCGGTGATGAATCAAGGCGTTAGGCATATTGTGATTGGTGCCCACAGCGACGCTATCGATCTGATCCGCGGTAATATTATGGCCGTTGATCAAGCGTAACATCTCGGTCATCCCCGGATGGGTGAGCGAGCCGGAAGGGTGTGGTTTGATGGACACACCCGGGTTTAGGAAAGTCCAGGGATACCCCAGCTTGCCCTCGATGGAAGCAACGTCATAGCCACCACCGTGGGCCTGAAAAAACCCGCGCGGCGCCTCCAGAATCTGATCCGTGGCAGACCAACCCAGTGCCGCGAGTTCCGCGGCAATGACTCCGCTCTCCGACGACCGCCCGGCATGAAACGGCTTGGTCATGCTACCGAAATTTTCGCGCAAGCCGGCGGATTGGCTGCCACTGATTGCCAACGCCCGCTGCACCGTTTCCGCGTCGAAATTGCGCAGCTTGGCCGCCGCACAGGCAGCGGCAAAAGTGCCGCAAGTTGCCGTAGAGTGGAATCCATGTTGATAGTGCCGTGGCGAGATCGCTTCAGAAATCTTGCACTCGACCTCAACGCCGAGATGGTAGGCAAGCATCATCTCGCGCCCGGAGAGTCCATCGGCCTCCGCCACCGCAAGGGCGGCGGGCAACGCCGGTGCGGTAGGATGAGTCAAAAGTCCATAAACACGGTCCTTGCCGACCGCCAATTGGGTATCGTCATAGTCATCGGCGTGTATGCCAATTCCGTTAGCGAACGCCGCGAACCGTGACGGCACCTTCAGATCGTTGCCGATAACCGTGGTATTGCCGGCCAGGTGCAGCGAGTGAAGATAAGCGCGAATCAGCTCGCCACTCTTTGCCACCGAGCCGGATAATGCCAAGCCTAGGCCATCGAGAATAGATTTCTTTCCAAGTTTTATCAGTTCATCGGGGAGATCTTCGTAGTTTGTTTCAACAACAAATCTTGCCACATACTCGGTCAAACCTCGTCCGCGGTTCGGATCGATTTCAGGCGTATACTTTTTGATTGGGGCAGCATTCATGTTAATTCCCTAATTCATATCAATGGGACTACGACTAATTAAAAGACGGTCAAGATCGTTTCTATAGGTCGATGCTGGCGTGTTATTCATCCAAGGTTCCTCTGCGGTTTTTCATGAACCCGGACACTAAGTGTTGATAGAGAAACGGGCCAAACAGTCCCGCAAGCGTCAAAACAAAAAACATAACCACAATGGGTCGTTCAAAGAACAGTAACCAGTTGTGATCGAAAATCAACAGTGATTGCTTAAGCGAGTTCTCCACCAGTTCACCGAGGATTAGTCCCATAATTATAGGCGCCGGTGAAAACCCGTAGCGCCGAAATAGAAAACCCAACAGTCCAAAAGTCAACATGACCCAGACGTCTAACATGCTTTGCGTCAAGGCGTAGGATCCCACCACCGCCAGAGCAAACACGGACGGCCACAGAAAGGTGCGCGGGATCAGAGTTACCCTTGCGAACACTTTGGCGCCGAGCATGCCAAGTCCCATGAACATCACGTTTGCCACCAACATCGCGACAAAAATAGAGTAAAGCAGATGAGGCTGTTCGTTGAAAAGATGCGGGCCGGGGCGTAAACCATGCACCATCAACGCCCCGAGGATCACGGCAGTGGTGGCGCTTCCGGGAATTCCGAGGGCGAGGGTCGGCACCATCGCCCCACCGGTGGCTGCATTGTTGGCCGCCTCCGGTCCCGCGATTCCCTCGATAGCGCCGTTGCCAAATTCCGCCTTGTCCTTTGACCAGCGCTTCGCCTCGTTATAGGCAACCATGGCCGCCACGGTTCCGCCCTCCGCCGGCAGGATACCGATGAAAGTACCGATACCACACGAGCGTGCGATGACGCCGCGAACCTTGCGAAAATCCTCGCGGCTAGGGAGACGAACGGCAACCGACGCGATGCGCTTGTAAATCACATTCAGCGACGCTGCCTGGGTCAAGAGCTCGGATCCGCCGAACAGTCCAATCATCACCGGGATAAAATGGATGCCTTCGGTCAATTCCGGAAACCCAAACGTGAAGCGCTCGACACCGGTGGTGAAATCAACGCCCACGGTTGCAATCAACACCCCAAAGGCGCCGCCGATAAGATTCTTGACCGAGGATTTCCCGCTGATCGACGCCAACATCGACAGGCCGAACAGCGCCAGCGCGAAGTATTCCGGGGCCCCGAACTTATAGGCGATGCGGGCAAGCAACGGCGCGGCGACGATTAAAACCAAGACGCTGAATACGCCGCCGATGGTGCTGCTGACGGTGGCGATACCAAGTGCGCGCCCGGCTTCGCCGCGCACCGCCATAGGATAGCCATCCAGAGCGGTCGCTGCCGCCGGCGGCGCCCCGGGGGCATTGATCAGGATGGCGGTTATCGAGCCACCGTAGGTGCCGGCACAATACAGGGCGGCCAACAAAGATATCGCCGGTATCGGCTCCATGGTGACGGTAAACGGCAGCAACAATGCCGTTGCCATGGTTGAACTGAGCCCCGGCAACACACCCACCAGTACCCCACCGACGGTGCCGGCCAGAATCACCAGCAACATATACGGGTCGAGGAGAATCGATGCTAAGGTCGAAAAAATCTCCATGTGTTGCCGTCAGCCCATAAACAATCCGAGCGGCAGGCGGACCCCGAGCAGCATCGAAAACAACAAGTATATGCACGCCGGGAACAGCGCCGCATACAGACCGACCCACAAAAACCGTTTTTCACCCCACAGCAACGGCAGCGCCACACAGAACCCGAGCATCGCGGCCATCATTCCGATCCAGTCGATCAACACCACGAACACAACCAGCAAACATGCGGTAAAAAGGACCATCATCGGCACTCGTTTGCGTGGACCTTCCCGCCGGAGACGGGATTGGACAATCATAGTGACCACCAACAATGCAATCACCACGACCAGTATGCGCGGAAATTGCTCCGGCGGTATGCCCTGAGAGAGGGCCGCTGGGACTTCGTCAAATGTGGTGGTGATCGCGGCAACGACGCCGACAAAGACCAGAATTACGACGCCGGCGACATCATCGCTATGCAGCCAGCGACCACCACCGGCTGCAGGCGACGATGTGTCAGTATCTCCGTGCGTCGATTCTTGCCGTTCGCCGCTCACCGGTCCCGTTCCTCTCGCTTGGTGCCGGATCCGATGCGGTTATTTCAACATACCAAGGTCTTTGAGCGCGGCGACGCCATCCTTATAAAGCTGTTGGATCTGCGTATTCCAGTCCGCGCTGCCAACGATGCTGTCAGGTCCCAGCCCCGCGGTCTCCAGGTAACTCTGATAGACCTTGTGATTCATCGCCTTGATAAGGCCTTCTTCAAGCACTTTAAGCCGATCTTCCGGTACCCCCTTCAAGGTCACGAAACCACGTACCGTGGAAAATACCGCATCGATGCCAAGTTCCACCGTGGTCGGGACGTCGGGAAGCGGCTTCATGCGTTTTTTTGCCATCACCACCAGCGGGCGAATCTCACCAGCGCTAATCTGGGACTCGGCTTCCGAAAGATTGAGCACTCCGATATCGATATCGCCGCCGATCAGCGCAGTAACGATAGCCCCGCCGCCTTTGTACGGAATATAGTTGGGATTCTTGATCCCCGCGCGCTTGGCAAAAGTAAACGCAGTGATCTGGTCGATGGCCCCGACCTGGGTACCGCCAAACTTAAACGACTTTTGCTTTGCCTCCGCAAGCAGCTCCTGAATGGTCTTGAATTTGCTGTCGCCCCTGACCATGAGCAACTGCGGATCGTCGGTGGCGCGCGCTAATCCCACTAAGTCGTCCAGCTTCAACGGTGACTTGCCGCGCGCGATGGTCAAAAGATGGGTCGGGGTAATAGTCATGATGGCGTATCCATCACGAGGGCGGCTGTTGATGTAGTTCATCGCTACAGCGCCACCACCACCACGTTTGCTGACCACTACCATGTCGGTTTTGAGTATGCGCCGGCTCCGCAGCAATGCCATACGCGTCGTGACATCGGTACCGCCACCGGCACCGGCATGGGTAACGACCTCGATGGTCTGCGACGGGAATTTCTCTTGCGCCCACGATCCAGTCGCCAGCATCAAAGTTAGGATCGTTGCCGCACATACTGACAAAATCTGCTGCTGGTAGCGCTGGTGTACACTGATTTTATTGTTAAACATGCTATGTTCCTCCGAATATATAGTGCCCTCATCAAACCTGCCGGTCTGTCCCAGAGTGTATAAACCGCGCCATTATATTAGCACTAAACACACTCTCACAGACGATGGCCTCGACTTAAATTTCCGTTATTGTATCGTTCAAGGCACCGTCATTGATCTTGGTTTCCATAAGCTCATAAATAACGCAGGTTATTATTAGACAATCGCTTCGATCTCTATTCTGATACCGTGGACGGCGCGTTCGTAGTCTTCGCAGCTTTGCCGTCCAGTGTATCCAAACCCACACTTACGATTCACATCACTAATTAAATCACCTCACCGTGCATCACTAGGATGCCAGGCCATGATGCGTTGAGTAGATCGATCTTTTCGGACTAACGGGGGCGAGCCCGCATTGCTCGCCAGGTGGCGCCAAACCGCAAGTGCGTGGCAGAACTTAAGGCATTGAGCCGAAATTGAGAATTACACGATATTACGACCGGGGTGCCTATCCCGGCCTTGGCTGGTTCCCGCCTTATCCCCGCCTTGCCCCCGCACAGCAGGGGAACAGCGAGGGGCTCAGCTGCACGAGGCCTGCGCTCATCCGGGATCCTAGCCCGCATATTGCACCAAGGCGGCGGAAGGTGACACTAACGATTTGTTTGAATGAGGAAATTCGCGCCACGTCCCCGGTGAAAGTTGGTATTCGGGCGTGCGCCTATCCCGGCGCTGGCTCGGTCTCGAACACCTGGACTTGCGCTTCACTCTACCCATAGCCAGCTATGGGTTTCGCTCCAGCACGGCATCCAGCCGCCCGATCCCTTCACCATCATCCGGGATGCTTGGTGCAATATGCGGACTAGGTGCTGTAGACAGGCTGGTTTGGCGTTTTGCCACCTACCGAAGTCTTTCTTTGACGTCCCCAATCGATGGAACAGGCAGAATCTCGCCATAAAGATCCACCACTGGCAGCCGATAGATAGTTTGCCGAAAACCTATGGCGTCTAATTTTTCCCTCAATTCTTGCGCGATTTCCTCGTCATCATCGACATTCAATATATGAAACAGCACATTCTGTTCGCGAACCATGTCCGCCAAGCGGTTACAGGGCGTCCCACAACGATTCGAAACATAGATAATCACATCGCTGTGTTGTGTGCGTGAGGGGGTAAAGACCTTGAACAGTCCCTTCGTCCAGGCGAAATAGACGGCCACGGCGATGACGGCTAGTACAAGCAGATTTTTGAATGAAATTCCGCCGTTTGACACAATATCTTGACTCCGCGGCGAGGCATAAATCCGTGCCGACAAAGCGATAAAGGCGAATATAATCTCAGTTGAGAAAAACGCCCAGGGCTTCGATTCTGACTATCACCAGTATAGTAAAGTCAAAAGTGTTTGAGTCAACCGATTGGATTCACCCTTCGATGTACAAGCCCTACGGCTCACCAGCAGCAGACCGTTTACGCAGTGCCTTAATAATGAGACTGATGAAGTATGAGATTGCCGCCACCCCCATCACGATGAATCCCACGGTATCCAGGTAATAGATACCGACATAATCCACGATCTGAGTCAGAACAAGGCCGACTAAAAAGAGAATCAGAAATAACTGAGACATGGTTGCGTGCTTAGTGGACCAGGTTACGTGAATATTACCGCTTCATTGTGCAAATGGACATGCCTTTAGCACAAAGAAAACGTCAATACCGCGAACAAATATCGGAAATGTTATGATTTGAAAATCAACGAGACCACATCTTTGTAATGTTCGACAAAGTGCTCGGTCACACCCTCGCGGACAGCAGCGGGAAGTTCCGCGAAGTCACCGCGGTTGGCTTCAGGCAGAATAACCTCCTTGATGCCAGCGCGTTTGGCGGCGAGAATTTTTTCCTTTATACCTCCCACCGGTAATACGTAACCGGTAAGTGTCAGCTCACCGGTCATGGCAACGCCCCTATTGATGCGCCGTTTTCTTGCCAGAGACAACAGTGCACTGGCCATGGTAATACCGGCACTTGGACCATCTTTTGGTGTGGCCCCCGCCGGTACATGCAAGTGGATAAAGGCGCGTTCAAAAAATTCAAGTTTGGCGTCAAAATTTTCCGCATTGGCAACGATGTAACTGTATGCAAGTTCAGCCGACTCACGCATCACGTCTCCTAGCTGACCGGTGAGCTTGAATCCGCGATTGAACCCATGGCTCCTACTCGCCTCCACATTCAAGGTGGCCCCGCCCATAGGCGTCCATGCCAAACCGGTGACGATACCGACACCGGTCATGCGTTTATCCTTCCTGAATACCGGCATTCCCAGATAGGCTTCGACATCGCTTGCCCGTATGCGCACTGACTTCGTATCTTCCTTGATGATTTTCATCACCACCTTGCGTACGATCTTACCCAACAGTTTCTCGAGCCGTCGCACACCCGCTTCGCGGGCGTACTGCTCAATAATCTTTTTGAGCGCCGTCTGTTCAAGGCGGAGTTGTCCCCGCTTTTTGAGACCGGCCCTCTGCAATAGCCTCGGCAGCAGGTGATTCTTGGCGATGAGCATTTTCTCGCCCGCGAGGTAGCCGGATACTGGAATCATTTCCATGCGATCCAGCAACGGGCCAGGGATGGTATCGAGTTGATTAGCGGTGCAAATGAACAACACCTTGGACAGGTCAAACCGCACATCCAGGTAATGGTCCAGAAAGTTTTCGTTTTGCTCGGGATCCAAGACCTCGAGCAGAGCCGACGCCGGATCGCCGCGAAATGACGCGCCTATCTTGTCAACCTCATCAAGCATAATCACCGGATTGGCAGACTCGGTCTCTTTTAGCGCCTGGACAAACTTGCCCGGCATGGCACCGATATAGGTACGCCGATGACCCTTGATCTCCGCCTCATCCCGCATCCCCCCCAAAGAGAAGCGGTAGAACTTACGCCCCAGGGCATGGGCAATGGAACGGCCCAACGACGTCTTGCCTACACCCGGGGGACCGACGAACAACAGAATCGATCCGGCCACTTCGCCCTTCATGGCCCCGACCCCGAGAAACTCCAAAATGCGCTGCTTGACGTCGTCCAACCCTTCGTGATCCTGGTCGAGAATCTTTGCGGCGCGATCGAGATCCAGCTGGTCCTCGGTGTGAGTATTCCAAGGCAGTGTCGTCAGCCAATCGAGATAATTACGGGTTACCGTATATTCCGGCGAGCCGATCTCCAAAACCGCGAGCTTTTCCATCTCTTCGTCAACCCGTTTTTGGGCTTGCTCCGGAAAGGTCAACTCATCGATCCGCTGTTTAAACTTCTCTAGCTCGGCGGTACGATCATCTTTGGAGATACCCAGTTCCCCCTGGATAAATTTCAGCTGCTCGCGTAAGAATATCTCGCGCTGACGCGACTGAATCTCAGTTTCCACGTGTTGACGTATCTCCATCTGCGCTTTTGCAACTTCGAGTTCCTTGTTCAATAACACCAGCGCTTTTTCCAGGCGCGGGCGGATGTGCAGGGATTCGAGGACCTGTTGCAGCTCCTTAGCGGTCGCGGTGGTGAGACTGGCGGCGAAATCGGCGAGATGAGAAGGGTCGTCCGGACGGTAGTTCTGAAGGAAGATCTTCAATTCTTCGCCATACAACGGGTTAAGCGGCAGCAACTTTTTGATGGTGTTAATGATGGCGGTGACATAGGCCTTGATCTCGGGCAGATCCTTGTAATCCGTTTCCGGAAAATAACGGACTCGCGCCCGGAATGGTCTGTCCGTCGAGATCCAGTTTTCAATTTCAAACCGCTGCTCACCGACGAGCACCGCGTGGATCTTGTCGTCGTGCACTTGCACCTGGTGCAACCGGCACGCCGTGCCCATGTTGTGAAAATCATCGCGGTTGACTGTCTCTCCTTCTTTTTCCTCGCTCAGCACTACACCAATGATTCCCTGCTGGGAGTCATGTACCGCTTTGAGGGTCTCGGACCAGTGCGCACGCGATAGCAACAGAGGCATGACCTGTCCCGGAAAAAACGGGCGCGCGCTATTAGGCAGGAGATGAATAATCCGGGGTAGCACATCCGATGGACGCGCCAAACTCGTGCCCGCCGCTGACGGTGCGGGTTCCACTGCCTCCAGGTTGGGAGAATCTTCGGCCATTATTGATGAACTTTAAAGTATTTAAACAGTTATGCGGCCCACAGGATTAATTTCAAGGTCGGCTGCGATGCGATCCCAGTTAATTGGCCTGCCGGTTTTCGGGAATCTCGTTGGCACAGGACTGTCTATGTAAGCATATCCCGCAATCCTGGGTCTGATTACCTATGAATCCGTTCAACATTCCGCCGATCGGTGTGCGCTGGCGCCGAGTGATAGCCTATCCGCTCGCTGCCATCGCGATCTATTCCTTGTTTGTCTCCATAGGACTGACCGCATCGCGCACTAATGGATTCGATCTCTCAGACACCTTGGTCCCCAGTGCACAGATCCATCACGGCGGCCCACCGCGGGACGGCATTCCAGCTATTGATGCGCCGGAATTCATCGACGTGGATGGCGTGAATTTTCTGGCTGACGATGATCGAGTGTTGGGAATGAACCGCAACGGCGTCGCCAAGGCGTACCCCATCCGCATCCTTAATTACCACGAAATCGTCAGTGACAAATTCGGCGATGAGGCCGTAGTCGTTAGTTACTGTCCGTTGTGCGGAACCGGGATGGCGTTTTCCGCCAACGTGGGAGGGCAAATACTTACCTTCGGCGTCTCGGGCCTACTCTATAACAGCGATGTACTGCTCTATGACCGGCAAACCGAATCCCTGTGGTCACAGATCATGCGCAAGGCCGTCAGCGGTAAGATGAAGGGAACCCGTCTCGAGCAGCTTGCGCTCACACATACTACTTGGCGCGATTGGCGCGCACGTCATCCCGACACCCTGGTGTTGTCAACTGATACCGGTCACGCCCGCAATTACAATCGCAGCCCGTACGCAGGTTACGAGACGACACCCAAGGTATTTTTTCCGGTCAGCAACAAGAGCCCCAAATACCATCCCAAGGAACTGGTAATGGGATTGAAAATCGGCGCGCGGGCCAAAGTATATCCGTTTGCGGAACTGTCCAAGGGGCCTTCGGTGATCAATGACCGTTTCGCCGGACAACTGCTACGAATCGAATTCGACGCTCGCAACCGTAGCGGCCGCATCGTCGATCAGCAAGGAGAAGAAATTCCCACAACTATCGCTTATTGGTTCGCGTGGGTCGCCTTTCACCCCGACACCGAGGTGTTCGAGGCCGCGGCCAAATAAGCCCTCACCTCCCCGCGCATACACTCAAATTTAACGTTTCCATTCATCGTCGCGATAGTGCGGGTCGGTCCAACACCGCGGCAATTCCTCATCGGAGAGAAAGATCAAGTCGGATTTCAGGAACTTCTCCGGATCTTGGGCTTCCTCACCGTAATGGTACCGACCCAACACCTCGATGTGATTGGGATTGAACAGATCGGCGAGTTCCAACACTTCCACCAGGTGATCACTGGTCCGCTGTTTAACAAACATCGTAACAATCCTTTTTCTTGTGCTTAATCACTTAGACCATTAATTGACATCAGGGCTTCGAACCCCATGGTGCCTCAGCGTGGCGCTATGGTTTCCGCACCGTGCCGGGACAGCTCATCCAATTTGCGTTTCACATCTGTTTCAAGCCCACGGCAAAAAACGCCTCGGCATCAACAATACCTGGGCTCAAAATACCTGCCAGCAATTGTCCAACACGCCGGCCGGCGGCCTTCGAAGACGTGCTCCACAAGTTGGAATACCCAACTTCCGAGGAAGGTAATGGCAAACAACCGCGCGTCGTTTGCAACCGCGAGTTGTGTTGCCATCGCCTCGGTCAACCACAACATCGAAGCAACAAACGCTGTCAATGCGATACCCAGGGCGACGTCGAGTATATGGTAATACACAAGCACTACCCCCGCGAACACCCTGGCCAACGATATCTAGAATCCGGCAATGGAAAACTGCAACCAACCCATGGGCATCAAGATTGTCAAGATAATCGCCGGCACTCCAACAAAATGCGCCAGACGGGTACGCGGGGCTTTGCTCGAACCCACCTATTGCGGGTCTGACGAACCCTGGTATCCTTGGCCGCTTTGCGTTACACCGCCACTATCATCGTGATCAATCTGACACGTATCCAACCGGAACTATTCGTAGGCACCTGCCCGCGCACCCCAGTCGACATCGATCGGTTGACATCCGGGCCGCACATCACCGCGGTGTTGAACCTGCAAACCGATGAGGATTTCATCAACCAGGGACTGAATTGGGACGCTGTGCACAATCAATACCAGGCCCGGGATCTGGTGATCGCCAGGTGGCCGATTCGCGACTTTGATCCCGCGGACCTGCGCGCGCGCCTGGACGGCGCGGTGGAACAACTGCACGCCCTGCTTGGCGTCGGTCACCGCGTGTATGTTCATTGCACCGCCGGCATTGGCCGCGCCCCAGGCGTGGCGATCGCCTATTTGAGCTGGATGCAGGGCTGGGAGCTGGAACAGGCCTATCAATTCGTCACCGACCAGCGTGCGTGCGCCCCATATATCGAGGCCATTCGACAGGCTACCTTGGACCGCGAATCAACGGCCAGCACCACCGGCGTATGATCCATACCGAAGCTGCGACAGCCATCATTGAGGCCATCGGGGTGACCAAACGATTTGGCGCACAAGAAGTGGTGCGGCGCATCAGCTTCACCGTGCCCCGGGGGCAGTGCTTCGGCCTGCTGGGTCCCAACGGGGCCGGCAAGACGACGACCATCAAAATGATACTCGGACAATCGCCGCTTACCGCCGGTGTGTTGACCGTATTCGGTAAGCCGCTGCCGGACCACGCCAGCGTAGTCCGCGCCCGCACCGGTGTGGTACCCCAGGAGGACGATCTCGATCCGGACTTCACCATCGCCGAGAACCTGCGGGTCTACGCCAGTTATTTCGGGCTCGAAGGCCGTGGCCTGGACACACGCATCAAAGAATTGCTGGAATTCGTGAGCCTCACAGACCGCGCCGAGGCGCGCGTTGATCAACTCTCCGGGGGCATGAAGCGCCGCCTGACGATCGCCCGGGCGCTCATTAACGATCCGGATCTCGTGGTCCTCGATGAACCCACCACCGGCCTCGACCCCCAGGTGCGCCATATGATCTGGGCGCGGCTGCGCGATCTGAAGCATTCTGGCAAGACCTTGCTGTTGACCACGCACTATATGGAAGAGGCGGAACGCTTGTGCGATGACCTGCTCATCATCGATCACGGTGCAATCATTGCCCAGGGGTCGCCCAAGGCGTTGATCCGCGAACACGTCGAACCCGAGGTGGTGGAATTGCGCGGTGCCGACGGTCGCATCGAATCTTTGCTGGGCGAACGCGCCGACTGCCGCATCGAGTCCGTCGGCGACACGGTCTACTGCTATACCCACGACTCCACACCGGTGACCCAACGGCTGCAGGGCACGCCGGAGCTGAGCTTCCTACACCGGCCGGCAAACCTCGAGGATGTATTTCTCAACATCACCGGCCGCGATCTTCGCGACTAGTCATGGATCTTCGCGTGCCCCGCATCCGCCCCAGGGCGCTAAAGGTATGGCGCCGCAATGTCCTGGTGTGGCGCAAGCTCATCACCCCCAGCCTATTGATCAACTTCGGTGAACCATTGTTGTATCTGCTCGGCTTGGGGTTTGGTCTTGGCATGTTCATCGGCGACATGGCCGGCCTGCCCTATCTCACCTTTCTGGCCTCCGGCATCGTCGCGTCTTCGGCGATGAACACCGCGAGCTTCGAAGGCATGTACTCGGTGTACACGCGCATGGTGCCGCAGCGTACTTATGGGTCGATGCTGGCGACACCCCTGGACGTGGACGACATCATCGCCGGCGAGATGTTATGGTGCGCTACTAAAAGCACCATCAGTGCCACGGCGATTCTGTTGGTGGCGTCGCTGCTCGGCGCGGTGCTGAGCCTCGCGGCGGTGCTGGTGGTGCCGATTGCGTTTACCATTGGTTTGTGTTTCGCCGGCCCCGCCATCGTCATGAGCGCGTTCTCCAAGAGCTACGATTTTTTTAATTACTATTTCACCCTGGTCGTCACCCCGATGTTCATCCTATGCGGCGTGTTTTACCCCATCGAAAGCCTGCCGGCGACCCTGCAATCCTTCGTGCAAGTCCTGCCCCTGACCCACGCCATAGCCCTGGTGCGGCCGCTGGTGGCGGATCAACCGTTAACCAACATCGGTCTGCATCTTGCCGTATTGTTGTTTTACGCCGCCATCAGTTATTACCTGGCGGTTATCCTGGTGCGCCGCAGGTTGATTGTGTGAGACACTCCCAGCATCAAGTGGTGGCAGCTCGACGTAAAAAGTCTGGACGTGGCCAACACGATGTCGTTGCGGATTTTTCGTATCGTTTTTCGAAATTAGAATAATTATTCTATGGATCTCCCGCCACTTCACAACGGCCGAATCCTCAAGCGCTACAAACGCTTTCTTGCCGATGTCGATCTTGACGACGGACGCCGCATCATCGCCCACTGCCCCAACACCGGCGCGATGACGACCTGCTGGACACCCGGAGCCAAGGTGCAAGTCAGTTACAGCAATAAACCCTCGCGCAAGCTTGCCTGGACCTTGGAGCGGGTGGACATGGGCCAGGGCTGGATCGGCGTACACACTGGCCGGGTCAACGGCGTCATTGCCGAGGCAATCGGCAGCGGGCGGATCGCAGCACTCGCCGGCTACCGGCGCATCACCGCAGAACCGCAATTCGTTGTCGATGGCTTTCCCCGATCGCGGTTTGACCTGCATTTGACGGACGGCCGGCGGCGCGATACCTATGTGGAGGTGAAGAACACCACCTTGTTGCACGGTGACTGCGTTCGATTTCCCGATGCGATCACTGAACGTGGATGCAAGCATCTAAAGCTGTTGCGCGAAGCGGTCAGGCGTGGCTTGCGCGGGGTGATCGTCTTTGCCGTCAATCGCCCCGAGGGCCGGGCCTTCGAACCCGCCTGGGACATCGACCCGGACTACAGCCACACCCTGGAGACCGTGGCACAACAAGGTGTGGAGGTGCTGGCGGCACGTTTGCGGCACACCCATGCCGGCATCGAGGTCGCGGGGTGTGCGGTCCTCGAGAACAAAAAAACATCACCTAATAGCCAACTCCCGCCTGTATGACTTGGGGGCCAATCCCGCACGGCCATATCATGCAAGATGCAAGACCTGACTCCCAATTGGGAGCGTCGGTAAGATGCGCGACGCGGCGTTCGCGAGCCACGATCACGACCCCGTATAGTGCGCCAAGGCAGCGAAAAGAGGATCTAACAACTTGTTTGAGATATCGAATTCGATAAGTATTCGACGCGACGTTTTGTTCCGAAGTTGGGCTTATCCGGGCACAGTCTTGGTCGCGAACAACTGGACTTGCGCTGCACTCAACCGATGACCACGGCTAGGCATTTCGCTCCAGCGCGGCGCCTGTCCCCGCCTTGTCCCCGCACAGCAGGGCAACAGCAGGGGCTTGTCCCGTCGCCATCATCCGCCATCCTTGGTGCAGTATATGGGCAACACACGACCGTGCTGAGAGGATGGTTCGAATGAGCGTACTATTGGGCTGCATCGCCGATGATTTCACCGGAGCGACCGATCTTGCCAATACGTTGGTGAAACAAGGCATGCATTCGGTGCAGACCATCGGCGTGCCTGCGGTAGACGTTGACCTTGGCCATGCCGAAGCTGTGGTGGTGGCCTTGAAGTCAAGAACCGCGCCGGTCGAGGATGCAATAGGAATGTCCCTCGCGGCGTTGACCTGGTTGCGTGAACTCGGAGCGCAACAGTTTTTCTTCAAGTACTGCTCGACGTTCGACTCTACCCCGCGCGGTAATATCGGTCCCGTCGCCGACGCCTTGCTGGACGCCGTTGGGGCCAACTTCGCACTGGTGTGTCCCGCCCTTCCCACTAATGCCCGCACCATCTACCAGGGCCACCTTTTTGTCGGCAATCAACTGCTCGCGGAATCGTCTATGAAAGATCATCCGCTGACACCGATGCGAGACTCCAATCTAGTTAGATTGATGGGTGCGCAAACCCAACGCCGGGTCGGTCTCGTGCCCTACACGACGGTTGCCGCCGGAATCGAAGCCACGGCATCGGCGTTCACGTCGCTGCGCAACGCGGGAATGTCCTACGGGGTGGTGGATGCGCTCACAGATCACGACCTCGCGATCATCGGCGCGGCCGCATCGGCCCATCGTCTGGTCACCGGGGGCTCCGGCGTGGCCCTCGGCTTACCGGAGAATTTTCGCCGCCAGGGCCGCATCGGCCCGCCCACGGAATCTGGTGTGCCGCGAGTGTCAGGCCGCCAAGTGGTTCTCGCTGGGAGCTGCTCGCAAGCCACCCGTGGACAGATCGCGTTTGCCAAGCGGATCTGGCCACATCGAAAACTCGATGTACACCGCATCGCCACCGGCGACCCGGTCGTAGCAGAGACGCTCTCGTGGGCGAACGAGCATACCAATCACAGCCCGGTTCTTGTTTACACGTCCGCCGAGCCTGACGAGGTCGCGGCGATCCAAAAGCAACACGGACGCGAGCGAACAGGTGAGTTGATCGAGAATACATTTGGCCGCCTAGCCCAGGAACTGGTGGCGAGTGGTGCGCGTAGGCTGATTGTCGCCGGCGGTGAGACATCCGGCGCGGTGGTGTCGGCGCTGAACGTGCAGAGCTTACGGATCGGTGCCGAGATCGATCCCGGCGTGCCGTGGACCGAGACCCTCGGCGAGCCACGGATTGCCCTTGCACTCAAATCCGGAAACTTCGGCGGCGAGGATTTCTTTGCCAAGGCGATGAGCATGCTGCCATGAGTGAAACAATTACCCGCGACCGCATCGCCACGCTGGCGCGATCGCTTTTCGCACGCGGGCTCACCTTTGGGTCCAGCGGCAACATCAGCGTCCGCATCGATGACGGCTGGCTAATGACGCCTACCGGCACCTCTATGGGAGAGGTCGACCCCGAACGGATTGCCAAGTTGGACGACAACGGTGACTGGATTGGCGGCGGCAAACCAACCAAGGAATCGTTCCTGCACCTCGCGATGTACCAACAACGGCCCAAGGCCGGCGCCGTGGTCCACCTGCATTCCACCTATTCGGTAGCGGTCAGCTGCCTCGCAGATATCGATCATGACAATGTGTTGCCGCCCATCACCGCCTACTATGTAATGCGCATCGGACGACTGCCTCTGATCCCTTATTTTCCGCCGGGTGATGTAAACCTAGCGAAACTAGTCGGCGAGATGGCCGGTAAACATCACGCTGTGCTGCTCGCAAACCACGGCCCGGTTGTTGCCGGCGCTTCGCTGGAAGACGCCGTGTATGCCACCGAAGAGTTGGAACAGACCGCCCGGCTGTATCTTTTGTTACGCGGGGCCGATACGCGGTTGCTCAGTGGGGAACAGGTGCACGTACTGCAACAACGATTCCCGCCGAGCGTTTGAGTTGTAAACACGTTGTCATCTTCGGGCCCCGTGTGCAGCGGCGTCAGCGACGCGCCCATGTGCCGGTAGATCGGCCCGCGGTCCCGAAGCCGGGGACCTGCCACGGGTCTCAGGAATCAGCCAGCCGATGGGTAAAATCCTGTCATTTTTTATAAAAGACAGTTAGTTAGCGTCATCTTGTACTGGACAAGTTCAGAAATGGCGTCTAACTTCAATAAATAACAGAGTTAATAATGAGATTCCACTACTGGAGGCTGGAGCGAAGAAGCGCGACGACACGGTTACAAAGACTATCGATTGATGCAACCGACGATGACGGTTGTCGCAAGCCGGATTCTCCGGCAGTACTGAACTTTAGTGGAGTTAATGATGACGATATTGGATTACAAGACGACTTTCCAGGGAGGGATCAGGAAATTGGACGCCGAGCACCGCAAACAAGTTGAGCTGATCCAGCAGCTCGGCGCGCGCGAGGCGACCATGATCGAGCTGCTGGGCAACTTATACGCGAGCTATACCAAGCACTTCGCCTATGAGGAGGCGATCATGCGGGCGCGATGCTATGACGGGTACGATGAGCATCAAGCGGATCATCAGCGCCTACTGGACGAGATTACCACTGCGATGTTTCGGTATCGCAGTGGAGGACCGCATGACAATGCAAAGGTAGCTAAAAAACTAGCCGAATCCTTCCGTGACCATCTGCTAACTTACGATCAATATTTTCCGCGGCAGACTCATACGGTCACACAAGTCGGGTGACCCTTAATGTCAGCAAAGGGGACGTACTACTTTCTCAAAATCACTAATAATTGAAAAGCAGCATACTCCCGAATGCTTTGGGTAAATGTATTTTATTACCGCATGCCCGTCAGCTTGTAACGAACGATGCGGTTGTTATAGGTGTCGGAAAACCAGATATCGTCGCCATGGACTGCGACACCTTCCGGTCGATCAAAGACGCCTTTGCCCTTCCCTGACTTCGGACCGCCAAGCATCTGAATCAATTTACCGTCGCGGCCAATTACTTTGATCCGATGCGTGTATTTATCGGCGACGTACATACGCCCCGCAGGATCGAAGTCCAGATACCGCGGCCCACTGAAGTCATAACCAGGACCGGACAAAATCACAGTCACCTGTAGTGCGTCGTTCAAGCGCACCAGGCGATCATTGGCGGCATCGGCGACCCACACGCCGCCGGTTGGATCAAACGCCACATCGTGCGGAGAAGAAAACCCGCCCACTTCGCCGATTATCTTGCCGCCGCGGTACACCACGAGATTACCCGACGCGGCGCCCGTCGCAAATACCCTGCCGTCAGAGTGCGCGGCGACTCCCTCGGGGCGTCGTATACGCCCTTCAAGCGACCCGACAAGCCGTCCGCCGACACCGTTAACCAAGTAAATGGCGATGCGGCTGTTGCCAGTGTCTGCGACCAGCAGCCGCCCCGCGGCATCAAACGCAACGTCATGGGGCTCGGCGACTTCGCCCTGTGCAAACACGCCGAGTTCTTTCAAGGTCTTGGGCTCCAATACCACGATACGATCGTTAGCGTTGTCGGCGACGTAAAGCGCCTTGCCGTCGGGCGACAATACGATGTCGTGCGGCAGGCCATAGGTCTCCGCGCTTACCGCAGCGAGTTCAAAATTAAGCGCATCGGCTTGCACCTGGGCAGACAAACTTGTGACCACCAGGCAACCGAATATCCAACATTGTGTAAAGTGACGCATGGGACACACCTTGGGAAATGGGGATCAGACCTAAACTGCCAATTAATATAAACCTGCGCCAAGTTTAGCCGAAATGACGCTCCGACCCCATTTCTGCTGCCACCACAATTTGTGTGGTTTTTTAAACGATGGCAATTCACCGATAATTACCGCTCGACAACCACCAACACTTGCGTTGCATGATCCAACTCCTCCATCAAGGCCAATACGCCTTGTTTGTGCTGATCCTGATCGCCCTCGTGATCTCGTTGTCGTTTCACGAATTTGGGCATGCCTATGTGGCCAAACGATTCGGTGACGATACCGCAGAGCGGGCGGGACGCCTGACTGTTAATCCGATCGCACACATCGATCCGATGGGTCTTTTGATGGTCATGCTGATCGGTTTTGGTTACGCGAAACCGGTGCCCACCAATCCTAGAAACTTCACATCGCGCTGGGCGGATTTGCTGGTATCTGCGGCCGGGCCGGCGATGAACCTTGTCGTCGCCGTGATCACGATAAATGTCTACGTTCTGGGTTTACAGATGGGGTACAGCGGCCTTGCGGAACCAGGACCGCGATTCTTTTTTGTCTTTCTTGCCCAGATCAATCTATTGTTAATGATATTCAACTTGATTCCCCTGGGCGCCCTAGACGGCCATTATATCCTGCCCTACTTCTTGCCCCGCCAGATGGCCCAACAGTACCGTTATTTCAATGACCGCTACGGTAACATGGCGCTCATGGCGCTGGTGGTGCTGAGCATCATCGGCCTGCCGATATTCCACAATGTCTTCGCCCTCAGCCGCATGCTGCTTCCCTATATCACATTCCTGTAAAGACTGGATCGTTGTTACAGGATCTCCACAAATTCAAACGAATTGGAGTCAGGCCCCAGGTTCGCGGCGCGGTTCCGGTGACCAGGGTCCCAAGACCCACTATTACTTAAAAAATTCACGACGTTTCACCTTTAACCGGCATAGAGGAAAAAATGGCGGCGGGAAAATGCGGGAACAATAAGGGCCGGGGACGACCTTATCTTGATCGTCACCGGCCCCCTAATGCACCAAGGAGCAATACACCGGTCAGGCGGCTCGCCGCCTTGCAGGATAAATGCCAATTCGTGACCGTATCCAGTTCGCGGTATCACGCAAATGACTGACGCCATACAACACCATCAGCGCCATCGCCAAACTGAGGATGACCACCCATGGGACAATACCCAGTTCGTACAAGACGGCTCTCAGACCCAACACTACCAGCCCAACGGCAACGTAGGCGCGTACCAGGTTGTCAAACATTTCGCTCTCCTATCTTGTTTTTCATCTGGATGCTTGCGGGTCGGACGTCTGCAAAGAATCATCACGTGCAATCCGCTGAGCGAGTACTACTTTGCGCTGTTGCGCGCTGGATGACAGTTAATTGTGCAATGCAAAAATCGTGAAATAATTACGGAACTTTTCGCGCCGCGAATCTCGCCGGTCTATTGCACCAAGACGTCCCGCGACTATTCATGGTGCCCAGCTAAGAGCCTCGCAGTGTCACTTAGATGAAATGGCAACATACGAGTCTCCAGGATATTTAGGGAGAATAGTCGCGGGGCTATGCCGGCGCTGGCTCGGTCGCGAACGCCTGGACTTGCGCCTCCCTCAATCCATAGCTACGGCTATGCATTTCGCTCCAGCGCGGCGCCTGTCCCCGCCTTGTCCCCGCACAGCAGAGGGTTCAGTCGCAGGACAAGTCCCGTCGCCGGCATCCGGGATCCTTGGTGCAATACGCGGACTAACCCGTATTGCTGGGCAGCGGTCACTTATAGCGGGCCGGCTCACGTCCGGGCCGAAGCCACCGCCTGTACGAGTAACTCAACGTTACGCAGGCCCTCGCGGCCATCGACCTCCGGTTTTCGCTGATCCTCGATCGCCGCCACGAAATCGCGGATCTCACCGGCGTAGGGATCAGCCACATCGAATGCCACAGTGCCCCGGTCGGTGTCGATCGCCCCCGCACCGAGGCGGGTGAGCGTATCTTCGCAGCGGATATAACCGTCGCTGCCGTAGACCTCGGCACGGCTGGGCGCTGCGATCAACACCGAAGAGCAGAATTCGGCGGTGGCGCCGCACGCGAAGCGCAGGGAAACTACCGCGGTCTCATCGTTCGGGCCGTTCCACACATCGCGACTGACGGTGCTCGCAAGCGAGACGACCTCGCCGCAAACGGGCACCATCACCCAGCGGATGAAGTCCAGACAATGGGTACCGACGCCTGACAAGCTCCACCAACTCGCGGTGTCACGCCGCGCCCGCCAGTTGCCGGCGTCGCGTACCTGGAAGGTCCACTGGGCACGCACGTGACGCAACTCACCCACGCCGCCGGTGCGGATCAGCGCCAGCATCTTGCGATGACCAGCGTGCCAGCGAAGATGGTAGCCAACCGCGAGCTTAACCCCGGCATCGTCACAGGCCTGCACCATGGCCTGACCCTCCTCAACACTGGTGGCCATCGGTTTTTCGGTGAACACGTGCTTGCCGGCGCGGGCGGCGGCGATCGCCTGTGCGGCATGCAGGTGATCCGGGGTGGCGATGATGACCGCGTCGAGATCCGGGTCCGCCAGCAGCGGCTCGAGCGCATCATGGGCGGGCGCTGGGGCTAACGCGCCGTGACGACGCGCGAACGCCCGCGCGCGGTTGCGTTCGCGGCTCAGCACACTCCACAGATTGGCACCCGCGACCTGCTTCAAGGCGGGCGCGAGGGCGTCATCGGCAATACTGCCGGTACCCAGCATGGCGACGTTGACGGTCATTGATGGCTCCTCGCACGGAATTAGTGAGTGGGGTCAGGCCCCATAGTACGGTGCTAGCTATGCGTTGCGTGAAGCACAAGTCCCGGCGTTCGCGACCGAGCCAGGGCCGGGATAGGTGCGTACCCGGGTTCCAAGTGTCATACCGGGCGCTGAGTGAATTCTTTGTTCCGAACAACTTGGCAGCTCCTCTTGTTGCGCCTTGGTGCAATATACGGGCTAGTTCTGCGGTAGCGGAATGAATTCGGTTTCGCCCGGTACGGGCTCGAATCGACCGGCTTTCCAATCGGCCTTAGCCGTTTCGATGCGCTGCTTGGAACTGGAGACAAAATTCCACCAAATGTGCCGTTCACCAACCGGATCACCACCGATGATCATGACATGACTGTCCTGTAGCGCCAGAATTGATATGCGTTTATTCGGACATCCCACAAGCATCACACCGTTGTCGTAGGCATGGTCATCGATCTGCACCGCACCGGAAACCACATAGGCGGCACGTTCCCGGTACGCATTCGGCAAGGTGAGTTGCGCGCCCTGGGGAAAGCGCAACTCCAGATACAACATCGGGGAATACGAGGTGACCGGGGAGGTATGGTCGTAAGCCGTACCGATAATTACGCGAATAGCGACACCGTCAATGTCGAGTTCCGGCAAGTCGGTCGCCGGATAATGGACGAACGCCGGTTCTCGCTCTTCCTGGTCCGTTGGTAACGCCATCCATGATTGGATGCCATGCAATCGTGAAGTCCTGTCAACATCGTCTCCGGCACGCTCGGAATGCGCAATGCCGCGACCCGCAGTCATGAGGTTCACCGCCCCGCACTGGATCGGCTGCTCAAACCCCAAACTGTCACGGTGTATGATTTCTCCTGCGAACAGATAGGTCACCGTGGCAAGGCCGATGTGCGGATGCGGCCGAACTTGAATTCCCTTACCGGGTGGAAATTCGGCCGGCCCGATGTGGTCGAAAAATATAAACGGCCCGACCATGCGACGCGCTCTCGATGGAAGCACGCGGCGCACACTGACACCACTGAGGTCGGTTTGTTTGGGCTCGATGACGAGTTCAATTTCCCCCTTGTTATCCATGCACTGGGGTGGGGTTGCAGTCAGATAGCTCATTGTTCAATCCCTCGACACTAGGCTACTTCAGGAGATGCTGGTTTTGCAAACCGCAAATATCCGTAACCCAATGCGAGCTGCAATAAGTAGCATGCCGCCTATTTGCAGGCGTTGGCAATTCACGTTCCCGCGAACCGGGCGGGGATCCAAACTATGGGGATTACACCGTCTGGCGCACGATGCAGAAAACCGGTAACCTTTCGCGATTTCAACAACACTGCCTGGAAACCACAGGCGCACCGGAGGAGACCCTATGAAATCGCTGTCACGCGGCGCCGCCGCGTTATCTGTCCTCGCCGTGCTAGCCGCCCCGACCGAGGCCGCGGAAACCACCCTGCGTATTTCTCTGCAGCTACCGCTAAAGAGCCATCTCGGTCAGAACCTGCTGCTGTTCAAGAACGAAGTGGAGAAAACCTCGAACGGCGAGATCGAAGTGCAGATCTACGACTCGGCACAGCTCTACAAAGACAAACAGGTACCGCAGGCCGTCGGTTCCGGCGCCATCGAGATGGGCGTCGCCTCGCTGACGCGCTACGTGGGTGACGTGCCGGCTGTGGACATCTTTTATCAACCGTTCATGTTCAACTCAGAGAACTTGATTCGTAAGGCGACCGCTAAGGACGGCCCGATCCGCGGTCCCATAGACACGGCAATCCTCGGCACCGGTGGGCGCGTGCTGTGGTGGCAGGCTTACGGCGCCGCGATCATGCTGTCCAAGGAGAAGGCCATCGTGTCACCGGAGTCTATTAAAAACAAGAAAATACGTGTTTTCGGTAAAACGCTGGGCGAGTTCGTCAAGGCCTGCGGCGGCGCGCCGACGCTGATCTCGGGTTCCGAACAGTTTCTTGCGTATCAGCGCGGTACCGTGGACGTCGGTATGACAGGTGTATCTGGGGTCAAATCGCGCAAGCTGTGGGAAGTGATGGACACCATCACCAAGACACAACACGCGGACATCGAGTTCGTGGTGGTGATCAACGACAAGTTCTGGCAGGGACTGCCGGAGAAACACAAGCAGATCATCCTCGCCGCCGCGGCTAAGGCCGACGCAGACGTACGCGACCGCATTGCACAGATCGAGAGCGATGCCTACGCCCAGGCCACACAGAACGGCATGAAGATCGTGGAACCTTCATCGGCCGACATCACTCAGTGGCGCGAGTGCGCAAAACCAGTCTACGACCAATACCTTCAGGCCTCAGGCAATCTCGGGAAACAATTGCTGCAAGCCGCGCAAAAACTGGAATAGGCCAACCGGACCCGGCACTTGCAGCGAACCACGCCGCGTCGTGAGAGATGTGGCGCGTGCGCATGCGGGATAGGGATAATAGACGCGTGGGCTTGATTGATCGTCTCAGTGACCGGCTGGGCTGGGTCGCGGCCTGGCTGTTCTTTGTCACCGGCGTATTCCTCACCTACGAGGTGACGGCACGTTATCTTTTCAACGCACCGACCATCTGGGCGGCCGAACTCTCGCAGCTGCTGTTGATCTGGGGCGTGTTCCTGGCGCTCGCCCGCACGTTACACCGGCGCGAACACATCGCCATCGATTTTCTCTCCGCTCAGCTACCGCCCGCCGGGCGCCGGACGCTGGACGTATTGACCCTGGTAATGGTGGCTGCGTTCTCGGCCGCGGTCGCGTGGTACGGCGGCGACATCGCCGTTGACAGTTATGTGCGTGGTCGCTCTACCGGCACCATGCTGAATATCCCCAACTGGTGGTCCGAGGCTTCGGTGCCGGTGGGATTCGGGATGTTGCTGGTGCAGAGCATGATCGAGTTGTGGCGCATCGCACGCGGCGAAAACTGGGCCACTCCCGAGCAGCCACCGGGCGAATGACGTCATTAATCATCATCCTCGTCTTGTTCGCGCTGCTGCTGGTGCGCGTGCCGGTAGCCTTCACCCTCGGTGGGCTGGGATTGCTGCTGCTGGTGCTCGGCGGTTTTTCACCACTCATGGCGCCGCAGGCGCTGTGGGGCACCATCGATAGCTTTATCCTGCTCGCCGTGCCGCTGTTCTTATTAATGTCGAACGTGCTCCTCAAGGGCGGTGTCGGACGCGACCTGTTCGCCGCCGTCCAGGCGTGGGTGGGACACTGGCCGGGCGGGCTCGCCGTCGCGACCGTGCTCTCCTGCGGGATCTTCGCTGCGATCTCCGGATCCTCGGTGGCCACCGCCGCGACCATCGGCACAGTGGCCATCCCGGAAATGAGCAAGCGGGGTTATCCACGCACCTTCGTGCTCGGGCTGCTGGCCGCGGGCGGGACACTGGGTATCCTGATCCCGCCCTCGATCCCCATGATCGTCTACGGATTTATCACCGAGGAGTCAGTGATCAAGCTGTTTCTCGCCGGTGTCGGCCCGGGGTTGGCGCTGGTCGCCTTGTTCATAATGTTTTCTATGCTCTACGCGCGTTACTCGGGTAAGTGCGCCGCCGTCACGCGCGCGGGCTGGACCGAGCGATGGCAAACTGGTTTGCGCGCGCTGCCCGCGCTGTTGTTGGCGGCGGTCATCATCGGCGGGATCTACGCCGGGCTTTTCACACCGACCGAGGCCGCCGCGGTCGGCTTTGCCATGGCGCTGCTGATCACCGGGCCGCTGTTGCGCACCTTAACGTGGCAAGCGTTGAAGCAGGCTACCATAGAAGCGATGACCACCACGGTAACCATCTTGATGATCGTTGCCGGCGCCAAGGTATTCGGTAAAGCGATCTCGCTGTACCGCATCCCGCAAGACATATCGTTGTTCATCTCTACCAACTTCGACGAGACCGGCCTGTTCGTGCTGGTGGTCGCCATCACGCTTGTGCTCATGGGCTTCTTCCTGGAGGCGCTGTCCATGATGCTGATCCTGGTGCCGGTGCTCGCGCCGAGTCTGGTACCGCTTGGCATCGACCCGATCTGGTTCGGGGTCTTCTTCGTGATCATGATCGAGTGCGCGCTCATCACCCCGCCGGTGGGGCTGAATCTGTATGTGATACAGGCGGTGGGTCGGGCCGGCATGGGCGAGGTCGCCGCCGGGGTATGGCCGTTTCTAGTGCTAATGCTGCTCACCGTGGCACTCGTCTACGTGTTCCCGAATTTGGTACTGTACATTCCGTTCAAACTTTGAGTAACAGACTCCATGAGTGCACCAACCAAACGTCTGCGGGCGTTATTACAGACGGATACATTGCAGGTTATGCCCTGCTGCTGGGATGCGCTCTCGGCAAAGATGATCGAGCAGGCGGGGTTCCCTCTGACCTTCATGTCCGGCTTCGCGGTGTCAGCGACGCGGCTCGGAATGCCGGATACCGGACTGATATCTTTCGGCGAGGTGCTCGACCAGGGACGCAACATCTGCTCGGCGGTATCGATTCCGGTGCTCGGCGACGGCGACACCGGCTATGGCAATGCTCTCAACGTTAAACGCACCGTGACGCAATTCGCGCGCGCCGGATTCGCGGCAGTGATGATCGAGGATCAGCTTTCACCGAAGCGTTGCGGGCACACGCGGGGTAAGGCGGTGGCCGACCGCACCGAGGCCACGGATCGCATCAAAGCGGCACGGGACGCGCGCGACGAAGGCGCCGACATTCTGATCCTTGCGCGCACCGATGCACGCGCCACCCACGGCCTGGATGAGGCAATGTGGCGGGCCGGCACATTCCGCGAACTCGGCGCCGACATCCTGTTCGTCGAGGCACCGGAGAACGAATCCGAGATGCGCACGATTACCGCCGAGGTGCCCGGCGTGCACATGGCCAATCTCGTGGAGGGCGGCAACACGCCGCTACTGCCGCCGGCATTATTGCAGGACATCGGCTTTCGCATCGCCGCCTACCCGCTCACACTGTTGTCCGCCGCCATGCGTGCGGTGAAAGAGTCACTCGAGATCATGGCCGCGGGATCGCATCCCGCCGAGCGTCTGCTCGACTTTGAGGCGTTGCGCCGCATCGTTGGCTTCAACGACTACTATAAAGAGGAAGCCCGTTACGCAAACCCACGCACGTAAATGACTCACCCTCAAGGTAAACGGGAACAGGTCTGGTATTGCCACGGTAGGCGGCGGAGTCCTGGATCGCGACGTTTTACGTGTGGCTCGACATTGACGTCAATCGCGACCGGGGACACTTGCCGAAAGCGGAATGCAGAGCGTGCCATTTTCCTTATCTGCAGGCAGAGCAATTGATACGGGTAAGTGTTCGCAAGCAGTTCTTACCCGCCATGGTATCGGTTGCGCTGGGCGGCGCGCTGCTCGGCAATCCCGGCGATGTCGTGGCGGAACAAACGCCGCTGCGGATCATGCCGTTGGGTAACTCGATCACCCAAGGCTATCGTGACAGCTACCGGCGGCCGCTATGGTTGGCGCTAGAGCGAGCAGGCATTGAGGCCGACTTCGTCGGCAGCATGACAAGCAGTTATGGCGTGGATTCCACAGTCGAGGATTTCGACCGTGATCATGAAGGTCACTGGGGCTGGCGCGTGGATCAGGTGCTTAATCATATTGATACGTGGGCGGCGCGCGCGAAGCCCGATGTCGTGCTCATGCATTTGGGAACCAACGACATCGGCGTCGGCCAGGACATCGATAACACCGCACAGGAGATCGCGCGTGTCATCGCGCGTCTACGCCACCATAATCCTGGTGTTCACGTGTTGCTGGCCGCTATTATTCCTGTGGATCACGATCGCGTGACCCAACGCATCAAGCGATTCAACCAAGCGCTCGCCCCCCTTGCGGCAAGCGTGGACACCCCCGCATCACGGGTAGTGCTAGTCGATCAATTTACCGGGTTTGACGCCGAGCGGGATACCTACGACGGAACGCATCCCAACGAGTCCGGCACTATAAAGCTCGCCGAGAAATGGTTCGCCGCTATTCAAGCGCTGATAAAGCAAACGAGGAGACATGCGGCTTTCTAAAAACGTAGAATGTCCCCTACTGACCTGTTAGCGAAGAATCTAATGAAAATACCGCAGATTCTGATGGCCGGCATACTGATGTTGTTCGCCAACGCCGGCCTGGCCTCGGATCTGGCCAAAGAAAAACGCTGGGCGGACCAAATCGTCGACGAACTCATAGACGGAGACGAAATATGGCTTGAGGCCAATGGTCAGAAGTTTCTGTCCATCTTGACAATTGCACAGGGCGACACAAAGGGCGGAGTCATCGTGATGCATGGCATCGGCGTTCACCCGAACTGGCCACAAGTGGTCTACCCGCTACGTGTGCAACTCGCGGCACGCGGCTGGACCACATTGTCCTTACAAATGCCTATCCTGCCCAACGAGGCGCAGGCCCAGGAATATGTGCCGCTGCTCGACGAGGTGCCCAGTCGTATCCGTGCGGGCATCGCGGCGCTCAAGGAACAAGGCGCCGAACCGATCTTCCTGGTTGCGCATAGCCTCGGCAGCGGCATGGCGCGGCATTTTCTTGCCGCCGGCGGCGATGCAGCGATCAAGGGCTTCGTCGGAGTCGGCATGGGCGTCAACAAGCAAGTACCGCAGATCAACAGCCTCGATGCACTCGAGAAAATTCGCCTGCCGGTACTCGACCTGTACGGGGAGAACGATTTGAACACCGTCGTCGACACAGCGGACGAACGCGCCGCGGCGGCGAAAGCGGGCGGCAACCGCGATTACGTGCAAGTTACGATTCCCGGTGCCGATCATTTCTTTGACGGGTTCGAAGCACCCTTAGTGCAGACGGTGGCCAACTGGCTGGTACAAACGACTCGGTAGCGAAAAATGTAACTAAGGGGACATGCAGGTTTTTTAGCAAGTAGAATGTCTCCTTTACCGCGGTAAGGAGGTCACATGGTTGCGTTCAAGATCAACGGCAAGCCGGTGGCGGTGAGCGCCGAGCCGGATACCCCACTGCTGTGGGCGATCCGGGATCATCTCCAGCTCACCGGAACCAAATTCGGTTGCGGCGCCGGACATTGCGGCGCGTGCATCGTGCACGTCAACGATAAGGCGATCAAGTCGTGCCTGACTAGGCTGTCCAGCGTCGAAGGCGCGTCGGTGACCACCATCGAGGGCTTGTCCCCGGATTCCAGCCACCCGTTGCAAAAAGCCTGGGTCACCGAGCAGGTTGCGCAATGCGGCTATTGTCAATCGGGCCAGATCATGCAGGCAGCGGAGCTGCTCAAGCAAAATCCGAATCCTTCGCGCAATGAGATCGTCGCACACATGGACCCGGTTCTGTGCCGCTGCGGCACCTACACACGGATCATTACCGCAATTCAACGCGCCGCAGGGGAGACCAAGTCATGACCGACATCGGCACGTCTCCCTCGAAGATCACCCGCCGCGAATTTCTCGCCGGCACCGCCCAGCTCACGTTCGCGGTCGCGTTCGCGCCGGGCGGCGTGTTATTGATGTCCGAGGTGCAAGCCAAGGCGGCCAGTTACGATATCGGCGCTTGGGTACGCATCGCAGCAGACAATACGATTACCATTCTCACCCCCGGTGCGGAGATGGGTCAGGGCTCGATGACCGGGGTGCCGGTGGTGCTCGCCGAAGAACTCGATGCCGACTGGGACAAGGTGGTACTCGAATGGGCGCCGGCAAACCCCAAGACTTACGGCTACTCGCGACGGCGCGGTGAAAGTCTATCCCACAGCATGGCCATCGTCGGCAGCCGGGCGGTGATGATGTACTACGACGGCATGCGCACCGCAGGCGCCCAAGTGCGCAAGGTGTTGCTCGCGGCGGTTGCCAACAAATGGCACGTTGATCCCGCCGACCTCAGCACCGAGCCCAGCGTCGTGGTCCACCGCGCCTCCGGCCGGCGGATGACCTATGGCGAGGTGGCAATGTTCGCCGAGGCGCCGGCCACGATGCCCGCGCTGTCCGAGGCCGAATACAAGGACCGGAGCAAGTTCCGCCTGATCGGCAAACCGGTCCCGCGCCGCGACATCCCGGAAAAGGTCAACGGCGCCGCCAAATTTGCAATCGACGTCCAGGTCCCCGGGATGGTCTACGCCACTACCGTGCATTCGCCGGTGCAGCTTGCCGAACCCGAGGGTTGGAACAACGCCGCCGTCCGCAAGATGCAGGGCGTCATTGACATCGTCAAACTCGAGCACGGCGTTGCCGTCGTTGCCGACACCTTCGAGCATGTGCTCGCGGCGCGCAACGCACTCGCGGTCACCTGGGCCAAGGGCGTGCTCGCCGAGGGCTTCGATTCGCCAGCGGAACTGGACATCAACTATCCGCGAATTGCCGCCGACGAGGTCGCGCACAACACAACCGTCGGCGAGACCGGCGACATCGACACCGCATTTGCGCGCGCCGCGAAGGTGTACCAGGCCAGCTTCAAGAGCGATTTCGGCTATCACGCGCAGATGGAACCGCTCAATGCCGTCGCCCGCTTCAACGCCGCCGGCAACCAGGTGGAGATTTGGGAAGGCACCCAGGCGCCGGGCCGTTCGCGTCAGTTGATAGCCCAGGCGCTCGGCTTCAAGCCGAGCCAGGTGATACACCACCAGCACTACATGGGCGGTGGGTTTGGCCGCCGGTCGATCAACGACTACACCGTCGAGGCGGCGCTGATCGCGCGCGCCGTTCAACGCCCGGTGAAGATGATCTGGACCCGCGAAGAAGACCTCGCCTACGGGATGTTCCGCCCGCAGTGCTTTCAGCGGGTCGAGGCCGCGCTGGACCAACGCGGCAATATTGCCGGCTGGCGTCACGGCGTGGTCGGCGACGTCGGGCGCTTGTTGTAGTCGGGCATCAATCTCGACAAGTACTACCGTGTTCCCAATCAGCACATCGAGCTGCGCGGCACCGCCCACGGCATCCGCCTGAAACACTGGCGCGCAGTGGCGCACCCGTTCAATCTGTTCGCCATCGAGGGGCTGGTCGACGAGATGGCGGCGACCGAAGGCCTGGACCCGTTCGCCTTTCGCCGCCAGCGCATGGCGATGACATCCAAGGCCCGGGACGTGTTCGATGCGGTCAAGACGCTGTGCGACTGGCAGGCTAAAAGGCCGCCAGACCGGGCGCTCGGGCTGTCGGTCAGCGAACGCTCCGGCTCACTCGGCGCGGGGGTGGTGGAAATGTCCCTCGACCGCCAAACCGGCAAGATCCGTGTTCACAAAGTGTGGGTCGCGATCGACGGCGGCACCATCGTGCAACCGGAGATGGCGCGGCGCAACGTCGAGAGCGGCATCGTGTACGGATTGTCGAGCGTGTTGAAGGAGCGCGTCACCATCAAGGACGGCAAGGTAGAGCAATCCAATTTCCACGACTACCAGCTGTTGCGGATGTCGGAGGCACCGGAGGAAATGTACGTCGAGTTCCTCGAACGCGACACACACCCGACGGGCATCGGCGAGATCGGTAATCCGTTCATCAGTGCGGCAGTCGCGAATGCATTTCACGCCCTCACCGGCAAGCGCCTTTATCACATGCCGTTCACCCGCGAGCGCGTGTTGGCGGTGCTCAAGGCGTGACCAGTTTGTAAATATAACCTTAATGCGGACATTCTACCTTCTAAAAGGTAGAATGCGCCGCTTTTAACTTGGGAGGCATAACCGCATGCGTCGTTGGATCTTAGCCATTATCGCCGCCATCGTGCTGCAGCCACTGAACGCGCTCGCCGCCGCGACCGGCGAGACCATCACATACAACATCGGTGGACAGGCCTACGTGGGCTATTACGTGTCGCCCGCCAAGAACGCGCCGTTGGTGCTATTGATTCATGACTGGGACGGGCTCACCGATTACGAGGTGAAACGCGCCAATATGCTGGCGGACATGGGTTATGCGGTGTTTGCCGCAGATCTGTTCGGCGCCGGTGTACGGCCAACGAAGGTCAAGGACAAACGCCAACATACCGGTGAACTGTACAAAGATCGCGCGAAGATGCGCGCGCTGATGATGGGGGCCCTCGACACCGCCGCCGCGAAGGGCGCCAACGCCGGTAGCGCCGTCGCCATGGGCTATTGTTTCGGCGGCGCCGCGGTGCTCGAACTGGCCCGCTCGGGTGCCGACCTTAAAGGGTTCGCCACCTTCCACGGCGGACTCAAGACACCCCAAGGGCAAGACTATGCCAACACCAAGGGCGAAGTCCTGGTGATGCACGGCAGCGCGGATCCCGCCATCACTATGGATCAGTTTGCGGCCCTGACCAATCAGTTGGAACAGGCAGGCGTCAAGCATCAGATGGTAACCTACAGCGGTGCACCCCATGCGTTCACGGTATTTGGCAGCGCCCGCTACCGGGAAGACGCCGATCGCAAGTCTTGGGCCTTATTCGGCCAATTCCTGAAAG
>CALZGZ010000331.1 GCA_945787105.1 uncultured Gammaproteobacteria bacterium | reverse complement strand
CGCAGTTTCCATCGCCGCATCCCATTTTGTGTCTGGCATGATGACGGCAAATTCCTCGCCGCCGATGCGGGCCACCCGATCCACCGCCCGCATGTCGCGGTTCAATACCAGCGCCAGGGTTCGCAGCACCCGGTCGCCCGCGCGGCGCGGCTGATCTCCTCGCGGAAGAAACGCTTGAATTCACGGCGTACGTACAGCCCAGTCAGTTCATCTCGCGTCGCCAGCTGTTCGATCCTGGTGGCCATATCATTGAGCGTTCTCCCGAGCTTGCCCAGCTCGTCATCGCTTGGCATGGTTACGCGGTGATTCAGGGGTCCCTCCCGCAATTGCGAGACACCTTCGTCCAAGGTGCGGATTGGATTGAGAATCGTGCGTGCGAGCACGAGTGCGCCAATGACGGCAATGAGGATCGCGATCCCAAAGGTCACCAGAGTGGTTACGCCGGCATCGGCTTTGGCCCTCTCGACCCGCTCGACATGTTCTCCCAATTCAGTGACTACGTATTGATACAGCTAGTCAAAGTTGGCGATCACTTTGTCGATAGTTGCGTCAAATTGCCCCATCTGATTCGCCATCGCCTGCGGATCTGACAGCGGGAAGGATACGTGGACGAGTTCCGTTCCCATAACCCGCGCCTGATCCCAGTGGCTCCATGCCTGTTTCAGCAACGAACGTTCTTGCTCTTCGCCGAAATGGTGCGCGCGAAGCAAATCAAAAGCTGTATCGATTTGCTGCGTAAATTGTGCGAAGTTTACCTGTTCTTCTCGATTGCCATGGATCAAATAGTCATTGGGGGGCATCGCCGACTTCAGCAAAAGCGTTTGCAGCTCGACGATGGGCACGAGTTCATGGCGCGCCTCTTCTTCTGCCTCACCGACGTCATCCGCTATTTTCGTTAAATAATAAAACGCGGACACGGCCAGCAGCAGCATCGGCACCAGCATGCTAGCTGTGGCGAGAATGGTGCGGGCGCCAACGGACGAAGACAGATGTTTCATGATGCAGCCAATACCCGACGGTTACATCTGCGGAAAACCCACGGCCGTCAACATGAGTCCTCCAGAAGTGAAGCCCGATGAATAATCTAGTCCGTGTGCTGAGTCGTAGTCCGACCACGGGATTTTAGGGCCGATATCCTAGCATTTGAGTATGACTTGACTTTAGGTTGCCGTAAATGCGTCGCGCCCCGAATCCACGCCTTATAGTCCGGGTAGCGTATCCTTATATCCTCAAGCCCTTCGCGCCGAGAACGCATTCCAAACGTCTATTAACGTAACTGTTTGTTGTTTAATAATTGTACTGTCCCCGGTTTACGCTGCTCATATTTCATCCGGGGCGTAGGCATCGATGCTCAAGGCGTGTACATCCGTTTGCATCGCATCCGCCAGGGCCGCATAGATCATGCGGTGGCGTTGCACCGCGGGTTGACCGGTAAATTTGTCGCAGACGATGGTGACCGAGAAGTGGCCTTTGCCGCTTTTGGCGCCGGCGTGGCCTGCATGCAGATGGCTCTCGTCTATCACGTCCAGCGACTCCGGAGCCAAGGCCGTATTCAATAGGTCCTTGATCAGCGCCACACGGTCGTGGGGCATTAGAACACCTTCTTGAACGGTTTCACGGCGACATCCGTATACACGCCGGCATGGACATAGGGGTCGTCAGCAGCCCAGTGCTGCGCGGCGTCCAGCGACTCGAACTCGGCAATAATCACGCTGCCGGTAAACCCTGCGCCTCCCGGGTCTTCGGCATCGAGCGCGGGACACGGTCCTGCCGTTAGCAGCCGTCCCGCCTCGCGCAGGGCTTCCAGGCGCGCGACGTGATCGGGGCGTGCCGCCAGCCGGTTCTCGAGGCTGTCTGGTTTGTCGGTCGCGATAATAACGTAGTACATCGCCTGCTATTGACTCTCTTTGACCTTGATATCTTTCGACACGAACAACATTAATAAAAAAATGAACACAAAGGTGAGTATCAAGGTGCCAAAGACTTTGAAATAAACCCAATGCTTTTGCTGTACATCGGGGTCTAGATCGGCACCGTAGTAAAACGCGACGTACAAGTTTAGACAACCCATAGCCACGGTAAAGAAGGCAAAACTCAGATTCATAAAGCGCCATTTCTGAGGCGGCAATTCCAATTGCTTGCCCATCACATACTCAATCGCGGTTTTGCGGCCAAAGAATTGTGTCGTGAATAAGATCGCTGCGAAACACCAATATACGACGGTGGGCTTCCAGCGAATAAAAGCATCGTCTTTGAGCAAGATCGTGGCGCCGCCGAGCACGGTGATGGCACCGAGGGTGATCCAGTGCATGGTTTCGATATTGCGGCCGGCAAACTTGAGCCAGCTAACCTGAATTAGCGAGGCGGCGATCGCCGCACCGGTGGCGACGAATATGTCGAAGACAGAAAATACGCCAAAAAAGACGAGCAAGGGAAATAGGTCAAAGAGTAGTTTCATAGATTAGTCGCGTTCGTTAATGCATCATTCGGCTGCACCACGCGTCGTAGTATTTCTCCATCACGTCACGCACGTGTTGCGGGTAGTTGAGGTTGATCATCTGAGCCATACCTTCAGCAAAGAATCGCGGCGCCTCTTCCGGGAGCGCCTGCACAAACTCGTCGAAAACACGCTTCATTGTGTCTGGATCGTGGATTCGTGTGGCTACTATCGCGCGATTGACATGCAGCACTCGCCATGGCCGGCCGGGATTGGTTTTCTCCAGATCCTGCTGGATAAATGCTGTCAGCGCTCCCAGGGTCGCGGTCATGAATTGCTCTAGTTGCTCTAATGTTTTGGGATCCTGGGTAAGATTGGCCAGATCAGCAAGGGCGTCCACGACAATCTCTGGGGCTCGTATCTCCCCTTGGTGGCGAATTACCCAATTGGCCGCGCCCAGCGACACCAGCGCAATTTCATGCCGGGCGCTGTCCAGCGCAAGTTGTTGCGCCCAGTTGGCAAGATCAGTCAATAACTGCAGCCCATAGTCACCGATTTGGCTCACATCGTCCTTCAAAATGGCGCCGGTCTCGCCTTGCTCTCGATCGAGCCGCATCGCAACCGTAAAGAATTGCTCGATGGCCTCGGCGAGCTGGGACGGGGTGACTTGATCTGTAGTCAGCGGAGCCCGGGACTCGTAGTTGGTGACAATTTCTGCCGATACCTGCTGGTAACGAGCCCGCGCCTCGCTGAGTTTGGTCGGTAAAACCATTAAGATAAATCATTGGAGATAAACGCGGCAATGATACTTGATATAGTATTACACTCGCCAGCGGGTTGATTTACCACAACATCAACCGGCATATTATGGGTTCTGGAACGAAGCGCTCGCGTGTTGCAACGGATCGAAAATACACAATCCTCCGAGGCAACCCCCGGCTACGTGGTAGTCGAGGGACCGGTCGGTGTCGGCAAGACCAGCCTCGCACGCCGGCTGGCGAAGGCGTTTAAGTGTCAGCTAATCCTGGAGCAACCGGAGGAGAATCCGTTCCTAGAGCGTTTCTATCAGTCTCGTAAGCAGTACGCGCTGCCGACCCAGTTGTATTTCCTTTTTCAGCGCACCCGTCAACTGGGGGAGTTGAAACAAAGCGATATGTTCAGCCCGGTGCGAGTGGCGGATTTTATGTTGGAGAAGGACGCCATTTTCGCCAAGGTAACCTTGGATGATGACGAACACCGCTTGTATCAACAAGTATATAGCCAGCTCTCACTTGAGGTGCCGATTCCGGATTTGGTGATCTACCTGCAAGCGCCGGTAGAAGTGCTCATAGAGCGGATTCGAAGGCGGGACGTGGACTACGAGCACGGCATCGAACGGGACTATCTTCAGCAGATAGTCGATTCTTACACTACGTTTTTTTATAAGTATGACATGGCGCCATTGTTGATTGTGAACGCGTCGGAGATCAATTTCGTAGATAACGACAGGGATTTTCAAACACTGTGGCAGCATATCAAGAAGACTAGAAGCGGCCGGCATTTTTTCAATCCGCTGGCCGCCGCCTGACGATGGTCGTGATCCACGATGTCATGCCGCTGCGTGAGGCCATTCGCACTCGGCGGCGTAAGGACGAGACCGTGGCCCTCGTCCCCACGATGGGAAATCTCCACGCCGGGCACCTCGATCTAGTGCGCGTTGCCGGTGAGCGGGGACGCGCAGTGGTGGTCAGCATCTACGTCAATCCGCTTCAGTTCGGTCAACACGAAGATCTCGATAGTTATCCGCGTACCCTAGAGGCGGATAAGGCCGCGCTTCAAAAGTACAATATTGACATCCT
>CALZGZ010000330.1 GCA_945787105.1 uncultured Gammaproteobacteria bacterium | reverse complement strand
TCCCGATCACTCATTTTATCCTTATCTGCTTTCCGTAAATCCATCAGATAACGAAACCCAGTTATGGAAGGATTTTCGCTGAGCCAATTTGTTAGAAAATCTTCCGCTTTAGTATCACCGTGCTTATTCCGAAGTTCCTTCACTTTGGCAATCAATAGCTTTGGACTACGAATTTTATCCAGAGACTCGTCTAAGAAATTTTCCAGTCCTTGGTCATCATCGAGACGGCGATAAGCATCCAATAGCTTGTCAATGATCTCGCTGAGAAATTGTGGATCCTGCTGTTCGATCGTACGCCAGGTTTGAACCGCTGCGCGATAATCGGCGTCACGATACTGCACTTCACCCAACAAGATAATAGCTCGAGTGCATTGATTATCTTCTTCCAGCGCCTGCTGAATATATTCATGGGCAGAAGCCGTGTCTTTATCGGACAGCGCTAGCTCAGCCATCTCACAGTAATATTGTGCGATAATATTGGAATTATCCTTGCCTAACAGTTGCTCTGACTGCCTCAATACGGACACCGCTTTGTTCCATTCCTTTTCCTGTTCGTATAGCTGGGATAGATATCTGAGCGCCGATTCCGCGTGAGCAGGAATATCAGCCAACTCCTTAAATAGACTTTCCGCCCGATCAAATAATCCGGCTTTGAAATAATCCTGGGCAAGCTCGTAAAGCGCCTGAATTCGTTGGCTTTCGCTCAGACTAGGTCTGGCGATCAAGTTTTGGTGGATTCTGGTAGCGCGTTCTACCTCGCCTCTACGGCGAAATAAATTACCAAGAGTGAGATGCATCTCGACGGTCTCCGAATCCACTTCTAACACCTTGATAAAAACTTCGATCGCCTTGTCGGGCTGCTCGTTAAGCAGAAAATTAAGACCTTTGAAATAAGCCGAGGGCAAATTGAATTGCGCCTGCGATTGCTTGTGGAGAGTGTCGCGTTTAGCGACATACCAGCCAGACGCAGCCGCCAGTGGCAGTAACACCAACAGCCACGCTGGATCAAACACTAGGCGTCATCCTTGATCGGCAGCGCTCGTAGGTTGTTCACCTCTTGTTCCATTTTTCTGATTTCTTTTTTTACCTGTGATAGTCGACGCCTTGAACGTAATACCCAGGTAAAGGTAAGTAGGATCCCTAAAAACGAGCCCACCGCTAAAACTACCAGCAACAACCATGACATGGGACCCGACCAACTGAGACCGAAATAATAGTTGATCGCGACTTCTTGAGGATTCTTCAATGAAAAAGTAATACCGACCACAAGAAGAAGCAATATTATTAATAGATAAAACAACCGCTTCATCATTCCTCCCATTAACTTTCCGATCGACCGCTGTTTGGCAAAGATTGCCTACATTCTCAGAGACCGGTCATCGGTTTGCAAGCACGAAACGCGGATATTCTGTTCGGCGACGGATTTATGACGAATAGGATAAGCCGGGTGCTAGCGGATATCGGGGATGATATCCACCCTCTCACGAAGCTCCTTTCCTGGCTTGAAATGCGGGACATGTTTGTCGGGCACCCCAACGGCCGCACCTGTCTTTGGATTTCGGCCCACTCGAGCCGGTCGATAGTGTAGTGAAAAGCTGCCGAATCCTCTGACTTCGATGCGCTCGCCACTGGCTAACGCATCTGCCATACATTCCAACAGACCCTTCACCGCTAGCTCCACGTCACGATACGCAAGCTGTGGTTGTTCAGCAGCTAGCATTTCTATCATTTCAGACTTCGTTATCGCCGAATCACCCATGAGATCAGTATCAGGTCACTCATATAACGTTACCGATATAACGCCATACAATGCTCACATTCATTGGACTGCGGTTAAGAATTACTGCTTTTCTCTAACTGTTCCTTGAGCTTTTCTCCAAGAGTAGTTGTAGCCTTAGTCTTGCGCGTGTACTCCTGAATGACTTCGCTTTCTTGCTGTGCCTCAAGCGCCTTTACCGATAACGAGATGCGTCGATTCTTGCGATCAATACTCGTGACCTTGGCCTCAATGGCATCGTCCACATTGAGTACGCTTCTTGCGTCGTCCACATGTTCTCTCGACAACTCCGAGGCCCTCAGATAGCCCTCTACCCCCTGACCCAGATCGATTATTCCCCCTTTCGCGTCGATACTCAGCACTTGGCCCTTAACTACACTCCCCTTGCCATGCTCACTGACATACATCGTAAAAGGATCCTGCGTAACTTGTTTGATCCCCAACGAAATTCGCTCTCGTTCCGGATCCACAGACAATACAACAGCTTCCACTTCGTCACCCTTTTTATATTCCCTCACCATTTCCTCGCCTGGGCGGTCCCAGGATAAATCACTAAGGTGAATTAAACCATCAATACCGCCTTCCAGCCCAATGAACACGCCAAAATCCGTGATTGACTTAATTTGCCCAGTGACCTTGTCACCTTTGTTACGGATAGCTGCAAATTCTTCCCATGGATTTGGTTTACACTGCTTGATCCCTAGGGATATGCGCCGGCGCTCTTCATCGATATCCAGCACCATTACCTCCACTTCGTCACCAACGTGGGCGATCTTGGTAGGGTGAACATTCTTGTTAGTCCAATCCATTTCCGAAACATGCACCAAACCTTCTACGCCTTCCTCTAATTCAACGAACGCTCCATAGTCCGTTATATTAGTCACTTTACCAAACACGCGCGTGCCCTCCGGGTACCGTCGAGGAAGGTCGACCCACGGGTCATCACCGAGTTGCTTCATGCCAAGAGATACGCGATTACGCTCACGATCAAACTTGAGCACTCGCGCTTCGATTTCATCACCGACATTTAAGACCTCGGACGGATGCTTTACGCGCCGCCAAGCCAAGTCGGTGATGTGCAACAGACCGTCAATACCGCCAAGATTCACAAACGCGCCATAATCGGTTAGATTTTTCACGATGCCTTTGACGATTTGTCCTTCCTCTAGATTCGCCAGTAGCGCGTCACGTTCAGCGCTTAGTTCAGTCTCTACCACCGCACGTCGCGATACGACCACGTTATTACGTCGCCGATCTAGTTTAATAACCTTGAATTCCAGTTCTTTCCCTTCGAGATATCCCGAATCCTTGACCGGCCGTACGTCCACCAATGATCCAGGTAAGAAAGCGCGGATACCCTTAACCGAGACGGTAAATCCACCTTTCACCTTACCGGTAATGACACCTTCCACAACTGCCTGTTGCTCGAGAGAGTTCTCTAGTTCATCCCAGGCTCGTTCCCGACAGGCCTTTTCCCGAGACAACCGGGTATGCCCGAATCCGTCCTCCAATGTCTCGATCGCGACCTCAACGGTATCACCAATATTGACCGTCAACTCGCCTCTGTCATCTCTGAATTGAGACGCCGGAATCTCGGCTTCGGATTTCAACCCGGCGTTAACAATGACCAGCTCACCATCTACGTCGACTACTTCGCCGGTAATAACATCTCCCGGCGTCATCACCTTATTGGAGACACTGGCCTCAAAAAGCTCTGCAAAACTGTCTGTCATACTTCTACCGGTCGCGTGAGTCCCCACCGGAGCTCGCGCTGGTTATGCTCGTCCGTCCAGCCCGTTCATGGACGAGTCTAGGTTGCAATAGATCCAGTACTCGCGACACGACCTCGTTAATCTCAAGGTCAGACGTATCCAACGTCACCGCATCATCGGCAGGCACAAGCGGCGATGCACTACGTTGTGCATCACGGGCATCACGATCCTGGATCACCTCAAAAAGGTGCGCAAGATTAACATCGAACCCCTTTAACTTCAACTGCTTATAACGCCTTTCCGCTCGCACCTGCGGGGCGGCGGTGAGAAATATTTTGAGCGTGGCGTCTGGAAACACCGTTGTTCCCATATCCCGGCCATCCGCCACCAGGCCCGGGGGGCGGCGTGCGCGTCTTTGGGCAGCAAGTACCGCGTCCCTGATTCGCGGCTCGGAAGCCAGCTTTGAGGCCAATTCTCCGATCTCCTCGGTGCGCAAATCCTGACCAGTATCCACGCCGTTGACCATGATCTTTGCGGAACCGTCCGGGCCCGGTAGACAGGCTACTTGCAGCTGCGCGGCTTGCTGTGCGGCACTGTTGATATCTGCAGCATCAATCCCTGCCTGACGCAATGAAAATGCCAACGACCGATAAATGGCACCACTGTCAAGATACTGCCAGCCCAGTCGCTGGGCGCAGATCTGCCCTACTGTACCTTTACCGGAACCACTCGGTCCATCCAAACACAGCACCGGCACTTTGGACGGCATCGTCATGCCTGACGAACATCCAGGCCAACATTTTGCGCGAGTGTCAAGAAATCGGGAAACGACGTGGCGATATTGTCACATTCAAGAACCACGACCGGCTGTATCGACCGCAGGGCAACCATGCAGAAAGCCATCGCAATCCGATGATCCCCAAAGCTGTTCACCGTGCCCCCCTGGACTACCCCGCCGCTAATCAACATGCCATCATCACGCTCCTCGACTTGGACGCCGATACCCTTGAGGCCGGAGACCATCGCTCGAATGCGATCGCTTTCTTTGTGGCGGAGCTCTTGGGCGCCACGCACAACTGTGTCGCCTTCAGCACAGGCAGCAGCAATTGCAATAATTGGAAACTCGTCGATGGCTAGCGATACCAACTCCGGGGGTATCTCGATTCCCTTCAGCGGGGCGTGCTGGACGATAATATCCGCCACCGGTTCATTACCCGCATTCCTTCGATTTTCAATCTCGATCCGCGCTCCCATGCGCCGCATCACCGTCAATACCCCACTGCGTGTAGGATTGACGCCAACGCCTTGAATGCTGATACGAGAGCCCCGGCATATTGCCGCGCCAACGATAAAAAACGCGGCTGATGATAAATCGCCAGGTACATCGATATTAGTTCCCTGTAACGTTCCACCACCGTCCAAGCAGATACGGTGGTGTTCGCGCCGACATGGGTACCCAAACGTAGCCATCATGCGTTCGGTATGATCCCGGGTTACCGCTGGCTCCTCAATACAGGTTTCACCAGACGCATACATTCCTGCAAGCAGGATTGTCGACTTAACCTGAGCGCTTGCAACTGGCATGCGGTAATGTATTCCCTGAAGTTGTTTCGATTGGCGGATGCGAACGGGCGGTACACCGCTGCGGCTTGCTGCCACCCGAGCCCCCATCTGATTTAGAGGCTCTTCGATTCGTTGCATTGGGCGCTTACGCAGTGATTCGTCTCCGGTGAGTGTCGCTTCCACATTTTGGCCGGCGAGTAGACCGGTAAGCAGACGTAATGCGGTACCTGAATTTCCAAGATCGACATCGGCGTGCGGCCTTTTGAGCCCAGCAGGGCCAACACCCTTGACCGTGAGCAGACCATCGGCCACGTCGTTAATCTCGACTCCCATCTGGCGAAATGCGCGTATGGTTGCCAACACGTCTTCGCTATGCAGTAAGCCAGCGATCCGGCTGGTGCCATCGGCAACCGCTGCTAAAATAACGGCCCGATGGGATATCGATTTGTCACCCGGAACCTTTATACGCCCTTCGAACCTGTCTGTCGCGCTTACAATAAAATCCACCGAAGTATCACCCTCGGTTTGCGTTTTTTTTCTTGACGTCCAGCCCCGCGTCTCTAGCTTGCTTTGCTTGGGCGAAATATTGATGCAAAAGTTCGTTATCTTCTTTTTCGACCGCCCCGATAATAGCATTTAGTTGCGATTTAAATTCTCGTAGTGCGCCCAGAATAGGCTCACGGTTCGTCATACAGATATCCCGCCACATTACCGGGTCGCTCGAGGCTATTCGCGTAAAGTCGTAAAATCCCCCGGCAGCAAATTCGAACAACGTGTCACGTTCCGGGTGCTCCGCGAGGCAGCGTACCAATGAGTAAGCGATTACGTGGGGCAGATGACTGGTCGCAGCCAACACCTGGTCATGATAACTCCCATCCATAGTGATAACGTCGGCACCCGTCTTCGTCCACATATCAGAAATCAAACTTACGGCCGCATCTGTTGTCTCCGGTAACGGGGTCAGCACAACGTGCCGTCGTTCAAACAATTCTGCGAACGAGGCATGGACGCCTGAGCGTTCAGTTCCAGCAATGGGATGACCAGGTACAAAACGTTCAAAGTGCTCCGGTAAGTGCCTTTTGACGGCATTTATCACGTATTGTTTGACGCTGCCCACGTCCGTGACTATGGCATCGATGGGCAAATGCTTGGCGATCGCGTCCAGAATGACCGGAAATGTAAGTAACGGTGTAGCGATGACGACAATCGACGCATCCTCTACGGCCTCGCCAGGGTCCATGCAAAAGCGATCAATCACGCCGAGTTCTAAAGCCAAATCCCCAGTGCCGCGGCTACGGGCGACACCAATCACCTGTTCTACCGCGTTCATCCTCTTTAAGGCGCGGGCGAGCGAGCCGCCTATCAAGCCAATGCCAATGAGTACTAGTCGCTCGATCGACGGTGTCGTGTCCGTCATAGGAGAATCTTTATCGCATCGATCAGTTGATCGATTTCATGAGACCGGCCGATGGTGACCCGCAGATGACGCGGCATCCCATAATTGTCCAACGGACGAACAATAATCCCCTTCTCGAGTAGCGACTGTTGAATCTTTGCCGCGTGTGGCCCGAATTCGATTGTCAAAAAGTTCGCGACCGACGGAATATAGAGTAGCCCCAGTTCATCGCATGCTGCGCACAGCCGCTGCATCTGGTTCTGGTTCAGCTCCTGGCTGCGTGCGATGTGTTCCGGATCCTGCAATGCTGCGAGGGCCCCTATTTGCGCCGCTTGACTTACATTGAAAGGTTGGCGCACGCGGTTCAACAGATCCGTAATTTGCTTGTCGGCAATACCATACCCAATTCGCAGACCGGCCAAACCATAGACCTTAGAAAAGGTCCGGACGACGATCAAATTACGATAGCTATCAAGAAATTCCAGTCCATCCGGGTAGTCCGGTTTCCGAACGTATTCAAAATACGCCTCATCGAGGACCACGACCACTTCTGATGGCACTGACGCGAGGAACGCTTTCAGCTCCGAAACCGTGTTATAGGTCCCGGTGGGGTTATTAGGATTGGCAACAAATACGACCTTGGTGCGTTCGGTAACGCACTCTGCCATCGACATCAAATCGTGTCCCCAATTCGCTGCTGGAGTTACTTTTATTTCACCACCCGCCGCAGTTGTCACCAATGCGTAAACTAGAAAAGCGTATTGCGAGAAGATTACTTCGTCTCCTGGTCCCACAAATACCCTTGCTATCAGATCGAGCACATCGTTCGATCCATTTCCTAACGTCATTTGTTCCGGCAGAGTAGCGAGATGATTACTTAATGCATTCTTTAATCGGAAACCGTTCGCATCGGGATACAACGCGATACTATCCAGACATTCCCGCATTGCTGCCAACACCAGCGGCGATGGCCCCAGGGGATTTTCATTTGACGCCAGCTTGGTAGCATTCGGAATACCTAACTCCCGTTCAACTTCTTCAATTGGTTTCCCTGGTTGATAAGGAGTGAGATTTTGAACACCGGCTACTACCCTGGTGTATGGAAACGACGATTGACTGTCTTTCACAACACTGCCCGCGGATACGCACCGAGTAGCTTCACCAGTGCTGCCTCTTTTTCCAACTCCGCCAGCACTTCGAGTACGCGTGGCTCCTTAGCGTGCCCCTCGATATCGATGAAGAACACATATTCCCAAAGTCCTTTGCGCGACGGTCTCGATTCAATACGAGTCATGCTGACCCCGTGTTTCGCCATCGGAGCCAATAACCGATATAAAGCCCCAGGCTTGTTTTGACTTGACACCAGAAGGCTCGTCTTATCATCACCACTCGGCTCGACCTCGGTATTGCCGATGATCAGAAAGCGAGTAGTGTTATCGGGATCATCCTCGATGTCCGCTATCAATACCTTCAACCCGTATATCTCCGCAGCGGCACTACTGGCGATCGCGGCAAGGTTCGGGTACTGAGCCACCTGTGCCGCCGCCTCTGCATTGCTGGCCGTGGCCATCGTTTCAACCAATGGAAGATTGTTAGTCAGCCACCGCCGGCACTGCGCCAACGATTGGCTGTGAGCCAATACTTTATTCACTTGAGTGAGTGATTCGGCATTACTTAACAACTGATGCCGGACGCGCAACAGCACTTCACCACATATCTTCAGAGTCGAACCAAAAAACATGTCCAGGGTATGTGTGACTACGCCCTCAGTGGAATTCTCGACCGGAACAATGCCATAGTGAGTTTGTTGTTTTTCCACGGCATGGAATACCTCATCGATAGTCGGCAAAGATAAGCATTTGACCGAATGGCCAAAATGTTTAAGCGTAGCACTGTGAGTATAGGTACCGTGCGGGCCTAAAAAAGCGACGCTTATTGGGGCCTGCGCCGCAAGAGATACGGACATGATCTCGCGAAATAATCGAGCCATATCGTCGTCCGACAGCGGACCTTGGTTACGTTCAATGATGGCACGAAGAACGCGTGCTTCCCGTTCAGGACGGTAAAAACACTCCGATCCACAGTCGGATTTCACCTTTGCAATTTGTATGGCGACTTTGACTCGCTCGTTGATCAGGTCTTGTATCTCACGGTCGAACTGATCAATTCGCTGACGAAGCACCTCAAGTTCTTTTTCTTCCGACATGGCCGGCACTCGCAAGAAGTATGGCCGGAGTTTACAGCACCCTTGCCATCGTGACTCCATCAATCGCGCTCACCCTGTCGCAGGTCGATTGGGGAATAGGGCTGTCAGTATCCACAACCGTGTACGCCATATCACCTCTTGATTGATTGATCATGTCGTGAATATTGAGATTCGCATCCGCCATCGCGGTGGATATCTGTCCCAACATATTCGGAACGTTGGCATTGGCGACGATTAAACGATGCGGAGACCCTCGTGGAAGATTGACCTTTGGAAAATTCACAGAATTCTTAATATTCCCATTCTCCAGAAAGTCCCTAACCTGAGTAGCAACCATAACTGCACAATTGTCCTCCGCCTCTTGCGTAGACGCGCCCAGATGCGGAAGCGCGACAACCCCTTTGCAACCCTTCGTTATGTTGTTCGGAAAATCGGTAACATAGCTTTTGATAACACCGCTATTTATTGCAGTGCACACTGCTTTGTCATCAACCACCCCTTCTCGTGCAAAATTCATAATCGTCGCCGAAGCCTTCATCTGGTGAATGTTGTCATCGTTGATCATATTTCGCGTACCATCGGTTAATGGGACATGAAAAGTGATGAAATCCGATTTTGACAACAACATATCGACCGTATTGGCTCGCTCAACCGTAGAAGACAGCTGCCAGGCTCCCTCCACTGTGAGCATCGGATCGTAACCGACTACCTCCATTCCCAGTTCGATGCATATGTTGGCAACAGAGCGGCCAATCGCCCCCAAGCCAACGACCCCCATGACTTTTCCGGGCAATTCGAAACCGGCGAACCGTTTCTTGCCAGCCTCGACCGCGTTGGCAAGTTGTTCGTTATCGCCATTCAACTTTCGCGTGTAGTCCCAGGCGTCACATAGGTTTCTGCAGGCCAGTAGTAATCCTGCCACTACTAATTCCTTAACTGCATTCGCATTGGCACCAGGAGCGTTGAAAACCGGGATACCCAGGTTGCTCAACTTATCGACCGGGATATTGTTGACTCCGGCACCAGCACGTCCCACCGCCTTGAGTGACCGTGGTATCTCCATATCATGCATTTGAAAAGAGCGCAGAAGGACGGCGTCGGGTTCTGTCTCTTTGTGAGATACTCGATAGTTGTCTTTGGGCAAACGATCCAACCCTAATGCGGAAATGTTATTCAAGGTAAGAATCCGAAACATCTCAAGCGTGCCTTTGTTGAAAACTGACCATGAAGTCGACCAACATGTCGACGCCTTTCTCCGGCATCGCATTATAAATACTCGCGCGCATACCACCGACCGAACGATGGCCTTTTAACGCTACTAAACCAGCCTCCTGAGCACGTTTCAAGAATACGGCATCCAACTGTGATTGAGCCAAGGTGAACGTAACGTTCATCCTTGATCGACACGTGGGATCAATCTGATTTTTGTAAAATCCAGCCGATCCATCAATACAGGCATAGAGCTTGCTGGCTTTTCTTTCATTAATTTCGGCCATCACCGAGAGCCCACCTAGTTCCTTTAGCCATTCAAACACCAATCCGGACATGTACCAAGCAAAGGTTGGGGCGGTATTCATCATCGACCCGTTTTCTGCCTGCTTTTGATAATCGAATAGGCTCGGAGCGCTAGCGGCAGTCTTCCCAAGCAGGTCTTCACGCACGATAACAACGGTTACCCCTGCCGGACCGATGTTTTTCTGTGCTCCGGCATAAATAACTCCGAATTTCGAGACGTCGATAGGACGGGACAAAATTGTCGATGACATATCGGCTACCAACGGCACGTCCCCCGTATCTGGCGTCCAATGACACTCCAGGCCGCCAATGGTCTCATTAGGGGTGAAGTGAACGTATGCAGTATCAGGGTGCAACTGCCAACTCGATTGTGGCGGGACGGTCGTGAATTTCGAGTCTTCGCTAGTGGCGCCGATGTGAACGTTGGTGAACCGTTCAGCCTCGGCCATGGCTTTTCTCGACCAATGCCCAGTGTTGATGTAATCGGCCACTTTCTTGCCACCCAGCAGGTTCATTGGAACCATGGCAAATTGCAGCGTAGCACCGCCCTGTAGAAACAACACCTTGTAGTGTTCGGGTACTCCCAATAAAACACGCAGATCATTCTCTG
>CALZGZ010000329.1 GCA_945787105.1 uncultured Gammaproteobacteria bacterium | reverse complement strand
TTGGGTCGATAGCGCCAGTTCCCGTCGTTGGAAATCTACTATCGCTGTTTTCATGTCACACGGCAGGCTATTGACGTTCAAGGGTCAGATGCTTGCATTTCGTTTGTATATGATCATAATATACATCGATGATCGATTGGGCAAAGATAAAAGGATTTGAATGGGACGAAGGAAATGCCCGAATGAACGAGAAACACGCAGTTTCGACAGCGGAGGCGGAGCAGGTCTTCTTCAACGAGCCGTTATTAGTTTTGGAGGATCCGGAACACAGTAGCCGTGAACCGCGCTGTCATGCTTTAGGTGAAACAGATGACCGACGACCATTGCATATCACGTTTACCCTGCGCCACGCGGGGGAAAAAATCCGAGTAATCTCGGCCAGAGATATGCATCGAAAAGAGCGAGTGATTTATGAAAAAGCAACGTAAGAAGGTGCCAAAATTTGCGAACGAGCAAGAGGAGCGGCGCTTCTGGGAGCAGAAGGACTCCACCGAGTACCTCGACTGGAGTAAGGCCGAGCCGGTGGTGATGCCCAACCTGAAACCAACGACGAAAACCATCTCTCTTCGCCTCCCGCAGCATCTTTTGGATTCTATAAAAGCGGCGGCCAATGCCCGCGACGTACCCTACCAATCCTTGATCAAGGTGTGGCTGCAAGAAAAACTGCATGAGCATTGACGCTTGTCGGTAAAGTGGGTCGCCGGCTACTGTGGCGCTAAACGGCGTTTTCCCACATCATGTGATGCGGTGTCGGTGGCAATTCGTTCAGCCTATCGGAACGTGACAAAATCGTGACACATTCCAGTCACACCCAGTCCATTTGAGTCCTTTTCAGTCACGTTTGCGTGGGATTGGCGCACGTAACTCGTTGAAAATCATAAGACCAAAAATATAATCATGGATTCACACGGCAGAAGTCGCTGGTTCGAACCCAACATCGCCCACCATTTGAATCCGCAACTCTTTCCGGTCATTGGGACACGTTCGCCGGCGCCCCAGAGCCAGGTGTGCGGGTGACGATTCTGATAAGCTGTGCGCAACGATGCGCACATTAGCCAGGCCATCGGCGCGCACGGAAGCGGTGAATGAGTTGGTTGTCGATGAAATCGGCGTCGGTGCGTCACCGGCGAGGATCTTTACCCTAGTGAAGTAATCGAACGATGATATGGCACCTAACTAAGCATCAGCTTCGCCAAAATTCTCGAACGATGGCGTTTACCACGAGCGGCCAGCAATCGCTCGAAAGCGATATCCGTGGCAGTAGCTCCGGGTTGAACAAATCTTCCATGGACGAGGCACGAGCCCCGTCTGCGTATCGAAACACGTCTCAGGCCGTCAGATAGGGCATAAACAGCGTCGCCAAACTCAACACCAGAAAGAATCCGGCCATGTCGGTGACCGTGGTCAGCAGCGGTCCAGAGGCAACCGCAGGATCCACACCAATCCGTTTCAGCATCAGCGGGACACTGCCGCCGATGGAAACCGCGATAAGCGTATTCGTTGCCAGAGCGAGCCCGATCACCAGTCCGAGAAACGGGCTACCTTTCCAGATCCAAGCCACTACCCCGATGAGGATGCCGAGCACGATACCGTTGATGACGCCGACGCCGAATTCCTTTCTCAAGACGTAGAACAGATCGGCGGGCCGAGTCAGCCCCAGCGCCAGTTCGCGCATGCTCACGCCGACCGCTTGGTTGCCGGAACAACCGCTCATGTCGGACACCATGGGAAGAAAAATGGCGATGGCGATCATCGCTGCCAGGGTCTGCTCGTAGGCGGCAATTACGCTTGCCGCGATGATGTTGAGAACGATGTTGGAGCTCAGCCAGGCGAGCCGGCGCCTCGAGCGAAGCCAGGTGGGCATGGAACGCAGCTCGTCGCTGACGCGTTGCCGGGATAGACTTTGTTTCTCGGCCCGCTTGAGTGCCGCCTCGGCGACCGCCACGCGCGATACGACCCCCAGCGGCGAATCCAGCTCATCGACTACGGGTATGCCTAGGAAAGGGTGCTCCTCGAACAGCACATCCAGCTCATCCAGCGTCTGCTCGGGATGTACCGCAAGTGGCGTATGCATGATATCGGATAACGAGACCACACGGCGGCTAGTTAGCAGCCCGCGCAGTGACACAACGCCGACCAGCCGGCCGCTGGCGTCAAGGATGTACGGATGTTGTCCACGATATCGTTCGAAATCCTCGTCACTCGTCGCCAGGCGATTGAGTACCGCGCCGACCGAATCGTCGGTGCGGAAGGAGAATATTTCCAACTCCATGAGTCCACCGGCGGTATCCGGTTCATACTGCGTCAGCTTGCGCACGCCCTCGGCCTCTGACGGGTCCATCTCGGAAAGAATGGCCTCGGCGTCATCGGAATCCAGCTCTGAGACGATATCGGCCCGGGTGTCGCTGTGCAGCTCCTCAATGATTTTCGCGGCCGCCGGCGATTCGAGTCCCTCGATCATTGCCACAGCCAGATCGGTGGGCGCATCTTCGATCAGATTTGCTGCCGCTTCTGGAGTGATCGTTGACACCAGCCGATCGCGCTCCTCGGCCTCCAGGTGAGAGACCTGTCGCAGCGCATCCTGCGCCGAGATCGATTCGACGATTTCGGTGAGCTGTTTCTGGTCGGCGCTTTCCAGTGCCTCTTTCAGAATCTCCGCATCTGTACCTTTGTTCTCGACAGCATCTAAGTTGTTCATCGCCATCACTTCCTGGGTTTTTAAAAACCAACCGGCCGGCTGTCACCAGCAGGTATCCGGTGGCGTAAAATTCAATTCAACGGCGGTCGGCGATCGAAGCGGCGCTAACCGTGATCGCTATCATACAGCGGGCAACACTCCAAAGGTTAGGCGGGAATTATGTCTATGCTTTTCCTGCTCAGGGTCGGTTGGAATACCCTTCGACGGCGCCAATTTCATACATGCGACTTGGAGCATGTTATAGAGCAAGTCTCGATCGAAAACGCAGGCACGAATCGATCTTTCGAAGCCTGTATTCCTCGCTCGTATACGCAAGCAGAAGCGCAAACAACTTGGAGTTCCGTTTGGGGAACATACATTAATCGCACGCCTCATCAAAGACTATCTTGCCAAGGTGATCGCCCTTGCGGTATATCGGTGAGCAAAGCAAGTCACGAACAGGAATCAATATTGAGCGGTGACCGCCTTGAATCACTCCGCGTGATGGAAAAAACGCGCTTAGGCCGCCTCGCGAACCGTCCCGGCGACCAATTCCTGCTCGATGGCATAACGCTTACCACTACCATGACTAGTGTATACCGGCCAGCGTTTCTCTTTTCGAAATAGCGAAACTCTCACCCATCAATTCGGAGGCCCTAAAAAGTTGCGCTTTTCCGCTACAGCATAACTATCCGCATTGTCAGCTTGCGGGTCTTATCACGGACCCGCATCTGCTAGCACTCGAACGCCCGCAGAGGGCTATACTGTTGAAAAAGTCGAGAAATTGGAAGGGCGATTTTTATGATGAAAACAAAAACGTTTTGAACGTCTGTTGTCATTGAGTACATGAACTCGCCAGCGTCCACGTTCGACGTCCAGCATGAGATTGGCAACAGCCATTTGGCTGCGAGACTATTCACTCCGCCCGCAAGGCCTCGACCGGGTCGAGGGCGGCGGCTCGCCGCGCCGGCATAATTCCTGCTACCACACCAATCAATATGGCCAAGGCCAATGAAAATAAAACAAACGGCCATGTCATCTGCACCGGTAATGCGGGCACTAGTAGTTTCAGAATCTGGGCAATTCCAAACCCCGCGGTCAACCCCAACATACCGCCGAGTCCTGACAACGTCACCGCTTCTCCTAGAAACAGCACTAACACCTGTAATCGTTTTGCGCCCAAGGCGCGTAACAATCCGACCTCGGAAGTCCGTTCATTCACCGCGATAATCATGATAGTCATTATGCCGATACCACCGACCAGCAGCGAGATACTCCCCAACGCCGCCACCGCGAAGGTCAGCACCTCCAATACGTAGCCCAGCACATCCAGCATTTGTTCTTGGGTGACGATCGTAAAGTCCTCTCTTCCGTGCCGGGCAGTTAGACGTTCTTTGATGCTGGCTTGCAGTCGTTCCACATCAGCATGCTCGGCGTACAGGACATCCACCTCCATTAGGCCTTCGCGGTTAAACGTCTCCAAGGCCCTGCTGGTTGGAATGTAGACCGCGTCGTCTAAGTCGAACCCCAGAAATTGCCCTTTGGATTCCATCACACCGATAATGCGAAACGACTCGCCGCCGACGCGAACCCGACTCCCCAATGGGTTGCTGGCCCCGAACAATTCTTTCTTAACTTTGGAGCCCAAAACCACGAAGGCGCGCGCTGCGCCAGGATCGTCGGCAGGCAGAAACCGCCCGACTGCGACTTTCAATTTCCAGATAACCGGGGCGTCATGGCTGGCGCCGATGACCGTGGTGCGGCGCCCACGACGGCCAAACTCGACCTCTGCATTACCTTGCATCACAGGTACTACGCCGAGCACGTGTTCGATGCTGCGCAAAGACTCACCATCTTCAATGGTCAACGGTTTGACTGTTCCCAGTACCGCGCCACTGATACCAGCAGTTTTTGTCTTACCTGGCGTAACCATCAACAGGTGGGTGCCAAACTGGGTAAACTCGGACAACACATAACGTTGCACCCCCTCTCCGATGCTGGTCAGCAACACTACCGCAGCGATGCCGATACCAATGCCCAACGCGGTCAAAGCGCTGCGTAGACGGCGTGCGCGCAAGGAACTAACCGTCAAATTAATTATGTCGCCAAGGATCATCACGCAACTCGCTAACGTCGCGATAACGCCGTCACCGGATCCAGCTGTGCTGCGCGCATTGCGGGCAGAATGCCGAACAGCACACCGGTGGCCAGCGCAACGCCGAGGGCCGCCAATACCGCCCATGCGGGAGCACCAATGGGCACGTCTGGATAAGCCTGCGCCATCACCCAAGCCCCGAATTCGCCAATCATCCAGCCCATTACCGCCCCGCTCATTGATAGCGTCGCCGCCTCGCTCAGGAATAGTAAGGTAATTTGACGGGGGGGCGCACCAATCGCTTTCAACAGCCCGATCTCCGCGGTACGCTGCGTCACGGCAATCAGCATGATGTTCATGATCAACACGCCAGCCACCGCCAGCGCAATGGCGGCGATACCCGCAACCGCATAAGTCAACGCGCGCAGAATCTTATCGAACGTCGCGAGCACGGCGTCCTGGGCGATTACGGTCACGTCGTCCTCACCTTCGTGGCGAGAACGAATAACATTGAGAATAGCGTCCTTGGTCTGCGTGAGGCGATCCCGTGAACGTGCCTCCACCAGGACGCGAAACAAGGATTCCTTATTGAACATCGCCAGCGCCAGCGAAACCGGAACTAGAACGATTTCATCCATCGACACACCCAGGGAATGCTGCTCGGTGCCAAGGATACCCACCACACGGCAACGCCGATCCCCCAACCGCAACCATTGGCCAAGCGCTGCCTGGATCCCAAACATTTGTTTGCGAACCTCAGCACCAATGACGCACTCAGGAAACATCCGTCTGGGATCCGGGGTCTCCAGGAAGCGCCCTTGGCTGATGTTCAATTGTCGAATATGTTGATAGTCCCCGCTGGTGCCAACAATCAAAACATCCCGATTGCGGGCGCCGACCGAGACCTCGGCATTTCCCAACGACACCGGCGCTACCCGTCGCACCCCGGGTATCCGTTTCAATTCCAACGCGTCATCCAAGGTCAGATCCCGGGGTGTCTCTCCGAGAAGCGGCGGTGGACCGCCGGTAGTTTCCGAACGCCCCGGCAAAACGATCAACAAGTTTGTCCCCAACGCGGAGAACTGCTCGGCGACAAATCGCCGTGCCCCCTCTCCCAAGGCAGTCAACATTACCACCGCCGCCACGCCGATCGCCATCGCCGTTAACATCAACATCGTGCGCACCCAGAATCCCTGCAGTGCGCGAATGGTGAAGGCGATAACGTCGCGAATGGTCATTATTGTTGAATATCGGATTCGATAGCACCGTCGACGATCCGTATCCGGCGGCGGGCCCGTGCGCCGATCTCTGGATCATGGGTCACCACCAGCAGCATAATGCCTTGCTCGTTTAGCAGCTCGAGTATGCGCAACACATCCTGTCCCGATTTGCTGTCAAGATTGCCGGTGGGTTCATCGGCCAAAATGACCGAGGGATTCATCACCGTCGCGCGGGCAATAGCGACCCGTTGACGCTGACCGCCGGACAACTGGTCCGGGCGATGATGCGCCCGTTCCGACAGACCGATCGACTCCAAGACTTCGGTTACCCTCTCGCGGCGCTGGGCCGGAGGAATCCCCGCCAATGTCATCGGCAAAGCAATGTTTTCCGCCGCTGTGAGCCTCGGCACCAGATGAAAAAACTGAAACACAAAACCGATCTTGGTCTGCCGGACTTGCGCAATTTCGTTATCGCTGAGTTGAGTCACGTCTTGCGCCGTCAACAAATAAGTGCCGGCGGTGGGACGGTCCAAAAGGCCGATGACATTCAATAGTGTAGATTTGCCGGACCCGGAGGGACCCATAATCGCTACGTATTCACCGGCATCAAGAGACAGGTCGATATCCTTTATCGCTTTTATCGCCTGGTCACCAACTAAAAACTCGCGGCTGATGCCCTGCAGACGAATCATTTGTTTTTCGTCTCGCGTATCGCTTTCGCCCCGGCCTCTACGCCTTCGCGGTCAAGGGAGATCACCAACAGGTCGCCTGCTTTGATTTCCGATTTCGAAGCAGTATCGATCTCGGTATAACGCCAATTGGATAAGCCGGGTTTGAATGTGCGTTCTATGAGTTCTTGATTCTCGGTATCCAGCACTAACACGCGGTTTCCCTCCAATACCGCTTCGGTCGGGACACG
>CALZGZ010000328.1 GCA_945787105.1 uncultured Gammaproteobacteria bacterium | reverse complement strand
TCGATCCCGCGGTCAGCGCGCGCATGCATCTCGGTTGGACTCTGTGGACCCTTGGCTACCCCAAGTCAGCGGGGGACGTCAGTCGACAGGCGGTGCAGGCGGCGCTCGAGCTGGAACAACCTCATGCCGTGGCGCTGGCGTACTTTTTTCAGTGCTGCACCGATCTGTGCCGGGGCGACTTGGTGGCGACCGCCAAGACGTGCAAGGCCTTGACCGCGATCTCAGCGGAACGCGGCTTCGCGTACCTATCGGCGTGCGCGAACGTGGTGGAGGGTCAGGTCCTGATTGCAAAGGAGCAATACGAGGAGGGGCTGATCCAGATTCAACGTGGCCTGCAGGGTTTCGATGCGCAGAGCGCCGGAGTAGGGCGGCCGTGGACGCTGGCGTATCCCATCGCCGCCTGCACCAAGCTGCGGCGATTCGACGAGGTCGCCGGGATGCTGCGCGCGGCGCGCGTCCCCATCGAGCAGAATAACGAGCGTCACTGGGAGGCGGAGTTGTATCGACTCGAAGGGGAGCTGGTGCTCGCCCAGACACCCCCGGACGAAGATATGGCAAAGGCGCATTTTCAGCGCGCCATCGAGATCGCCCGCGCACAACAGGCCAAATCGCTCGAGCTACGTGCCGCCATAGCACTCGCCGGGCTACTGCGCGCGCGCGCCGATAAGGCGGACGCCCGGACGCTGCTGCGTCATACCCTGAGTGGGTTCCCCGAAGGCGCCGACACCGCCGACCACGAGGCTGCCTCCAGGCTGTTACGGGAGCTCTGATCCGGTCGAATGTGCTGGGTCACGACGGCGGCGCCAGCCGGGGTGCTTGTTGACGCCAGGCGTCATTCAAGTCGCGGGTGCGCTCAGACAAATCCTTTGAAATGGGCCATATCGACGCAATCCGCGACCGCTTGCCCCACGCGTTGAAGATCTTTCACGTGATCCACCGAATCCAGGCGCCGGACGTTCTCCGGGGGAATGTCCCGCACGCCTAAGCGCTGCAATCCCTCGAGGGTGAGCTCCGCGTTGTAACGCAGATAGGTGAACAGTTTGGGGTCGACCGGGCCCTTCGTGCCGATCAGGTTCCCCACCTCCCGGTCCAGCGGATCGCCGCAGAGGCATTTACCGAAAACCCGACACAAGAGATCCTGCTCGTTCAGCGCCGCGTAGATCAGCGCGCTGGGTAACGATTTCAGGGTGTAGAGGTGATGCATATCGCTCGGATCGAGCGTCGCGTCCGGCCTGGGACAGGTCCCGGTTCCGACCGAGACCAGCAGCAGCTTGTCCTCGCCGGTCGGCCACTGCAATCGGTAGGGTTCCGCTGTCGCCATAATAAACGCTTGAAAGGCGGGATTGTTATACGGGGTCACGCCGCCGTCGACGAAGACAAATTCCTGCGCGCCGATTTCCACGACTTCCGGTGGAAAGAAAAGCGGCGCGGCGGTGCTCGCGCGCACCAGTTGCCACAGGGGAAGATCCAGGTTGCAGTCGCTGCGGCGGCGGTCGTTGTACGTCGCGTTCGGATTGTTGCTCACCGGCCAGGGTGAATCCGTGCTTGCGTTGCGCATGACCAGCATGAGCAAGGTCTTCACCTCATCGCTGCCGAGGGTGACGTCGGCACCGAATTCCGCTCTCAATTTTTCGGCCAGCTTCTCGTCTTCGTAGCGATAGCGAGGACGGTGGAAAGGGTTTGCCGGATCGAACATAACCTTGCCCTGTTCGAGATAGAACCTCCCGAGCTTGTCCACCGACCAACCCAACGACAACCCCGCGGCGATGACCGCCCCGGTACTGTTCCCCGCGATGTAGTCGAAGTAATCCGCCAGCACAAAATTATCGCCGGCGTAGACCTCTCTCAAAAAGGCCTCTATCTTGCGTAGGACTTCGATACTTATCACGCCTCGGATGCCGCCGCCATCGATGCTGAGGATCTTTTTTGGCCCCGACGCGTGTATGCGTTCTTCAAGATTCATAACGCGATCCCTCCTGGCTCTCAATTATGATGTGATTGACTTAGGAATCGTTGTCAGCGTTCACACAACACACCGCGTTATCATCTTCGTTATTGTAACCAAGGGGCAGCGCCCGGCCTAATAGGATCTATTCCCCTAAAGAGTCATGCTTAGCTGAGACAGGCAAATATCAGTTGTTCTCAGCTCAGTTTCCCAACAATGAGATCGTCGAACACGAAACTGTTTCGCGATCCGCCAATCGTTCTGATCTTCTCTCAAAGTGGCTGCGTTCCGCCCGCTGCGCGGCGATACGCTTGTGTCTTCCGGTTCGTGTCTCTTTGACAGCTGGTATTACCGCACATCTCCGCCGTGCATATCTCACTGCGGAGAGCGGCTCTTTCCTTCTACGCTATTTGTGTCCCACACAAAAAACCTTCGAACATTAATGAATGATTTTCTGGGAGGACATCCTAATGCCATCTACCGACCAATCCGAAATCCCAAACTTCGAAGAGAGTGCCTTGTCGACGATGCCGGGACGCCCTAAAACGGTCTACGTGGCCGTCGTCTGGCTCAAGGACAGACATCAGTCGCACAGAACGGTGTTGGAAGCAGTGCGGGCACATGCGGGTGTGTACGCGGCACATTTCTCGCAGGATAAACCGGCGTTGATGATCGTCGATTACGATCGTGCCCAAACCAAAGCGCTGGAGATCCTTATGACCGCGCGGTCCGCAGGCGTGCAAGCGTGGCTCGTAGGTTGCTGAATCTTTCGATCACTTAGTAGGCTGTTTGGGCATGAGGCGCTGAGATTCACGTCGTAGGGAAATCTCGCGTACACAAATCCACGTAGCTTTCGCCAATTATTCTCGACACACTGACCGAGCTTGAACATCACGTGCAGCAGGCTGTCACGCGTTACGCAGCGTTTGGTTCGCGCAGTGCGATGGCGAATCGTGGCAAACGTCGAATGATTCGATCGGATTCGCGGTGCGAACAGGTTCCCAATGCATCCAACAGTTGTGAGATTTCCGACGCGTCAAATAGTCATAAATTCACAATAGCGTGATGACCGAACACCTAAGGCCGTTTTCAAAATATGGCCCGGCCAGAGAAGCAGTGCACAGAATCCCAGAAGGAATCGGTTCGTTGGTGACAAATTTGGCGCTCTTTGTCGAGGGTAGCACACGACAAGCAGTTGCTGCTTGAGTAGTAGGTTATCGGCAATGATGCCTTTAGTACCACCTGGGCCAAGCAGCTTGGCGACAACCGTGAGCAGATGGATCAGAAACAACAATTCGTTTTTCATACTGTCGGCTGGGTACCAGAATCGCTGCCGACAACAAGATTACGCTAGTCGTTGTGTTAAGGTCAGAATTACGCATTGGACACCGACGGGTCCCCCACGCTTTCAACGAATAGTGAATTGCACACCAATGCCCGTGTCCTGGCTGCCATCGGAAAGGCCGACCACGCCGTATAAAGTCGTAAACAGGTGCCTATTGAACTTGTAGCCGACATAGGGGAGTAACTCGCGGCCGTCTGATACGCGAACGGTTGACGCGCTGCGGTAATCGAGGAAGGCACCTCCGCTCCATTTTTGGTCGTGTTGGTAGTGCAGTCCAAGTAAGCCGTAACAGCCGTTTTCACGATTGAAATCGGCATCGTCGCCTCGCCAGCGATAACCGAGTGTGGCGAAAGGCAGCCAACGGCCATGACTTCGGAATCCATCCACCTGCAGCATCCAGTCGGTTTCGCCGGTTCCGAGCCGTTTGTTTTCGGATGCCGTGGGGATTTTTACTTTTGTCCCCCAATCCAGATAGTTGTTGCCATGCCAGTTGAATTGAGATTTTCGGGCCAAGTAAAGGTACGTGTCCCCCGCGCCGCTGTCCTTTACGTTCCCGCCGTCGCCGGTTTTCTGCTCAACGGAGAGCGTTGAAACCTGAACATGCCCAACCCACCTCCGGTTTTCGACTTTGACGGTGACCGGAGCGGTTTTTATTGTGGTATCGGTGTCCTGTCCATAATCTCCCTCGGCATAATCATATCCCACGATGAGCGTGAATCTGGGTTTGTCGGTATCTGCGTCAACCTCGCTTATCGTCCAGAACACGCACACCAACGCCAACGTTGATAATCGACGTACCTTGTTTCGATCAAGCATCGTCAATCGAGCCGGCGCGGTAAATCAGGCCTATCCAGCGATGGCACGACCGGTGTGATGTCGGGCGGATCGATACGTATCGGGGGCTCGACAACCACCGGAGGCTCGGGTCGATCAAGTACCGGGCGGTCCGGTGTGTCCGGAACTACGGGCCGGACCGGGCGATCCGGCAATACCGGCCGTTCTACGGGAGCAGGTCGCGTGGGGGGAGCCGGAATTTCAGGTTTTTCGATTCGTTCCGGGCGCGTGGGCGGTTCGAGGGGTTCCGGCCGAACCGGTCGGTCCGTGACGATGTCAGGACGGACCATGTCTGCCGGTTGGGTTTTGATGGATGATGGGGTTTCGGGTTTGATAACGGAATCGATAGATTGGGGCCGCTCAATCGCCGCTGATACCTTTTCGACGGTGTCAATCTTGAATCCTCCCGCCGGTACAGCACTGGCATCAATGCGGACTACGTCTCCCGGTTTCTTGCCACCGAGGGCTCGGCCAGAAATGGTTAATCCGTTTACCGTGACTTTGCCCGGAATCGTACTACCAAGGATTTCGCCACGAACGATCAATCGCGAGACTGACTGTATGAAAGGAACCGGACCGAAGGGCTGATCGAACACGTGGATTTCTCTGACTACGTGCTCATTATCGATCAACACGGCGGCGACACGACCACTGACCAGCGCAGCGCTGTTGGAAACTTCGCCATTCAGGAATATCTCAGCGGTGCCCGGCGCAGGAATAGTAACGCCGGCAACATTGACCACCCCATTTTTCATCACAGTCCCGATGATGCCGGTGCCGCCCATACCGTCCGGATCGATTCCGCTTCCGCCCATTCCTTCCTGGTCGGTAACCGTGTTTGGAGAAACTCCGGTGCCGCCCATACCCTCCCGGGTGGTCGCTTCGATATCGGCACTGACTTCACGTGTTTCAGGTGTGGTAAAGCAGCCCGTCAATGCGTTTGCACAAACGATGATCGTCAGTATTGCTAAACAGAAACTATGCCGATGGGTCATTATTCTCTTCCGTTCTGTAAAAATAGACCCCGAAAGTAAAACGCAATTTTCCACCGCTACCGTGTTCTTCCGTTGTCTTCTTTAACCGCTGGGCGTCATGATTAATATCCTTTAGCGCTTTCATGCCAAGTTTATTGATTTTTTTTTCCAGACGATCAACATCCTGTTGCGAAAGCCCACTGTAACTGACGCTGCGCTCCATGAACGGCGATTGCTCTTCGAGCATGTTATGAACACCCGCGGCCATATGGGCTGATATGTTTTCACCGAAATACCAGGCCTTTTCGTCGAAACTGTTGTCAGGTACAAAAGCCTCCACATTAAGTTCGACCTGTTGATCATCGTCGACCGTGGCGATTCCCAATCGAACTAGCTCATCCAGCACGACCCGCGGGCTAAGGTCCCGGCGGCTGGCCTGGTTCACGAGATTTTCAAAGCTCGGCTGATTGGCATCCTCCGTTCGCAGCGGCAACTTCCGTGGCGCGCCTTTCTGATCGGTATAGGCACGGTTATCGACCCAAATAGAAATCAGGCGCGTGCCTATGGAAATGTTGGCCGGTACATTCGGCTTCTCGATTTCGACCGCCCGCAGCTTCTGTACATCTTTGCGATGAATCCCCGTAATCAGGCTGATCCGGCTGTCGGTCAACCGTTTGTTTGCCAGTTGAAAATCGGATTCCGCCACCTGCACGTACAGCAATTTGATCAGGCGCGTCAGGTAAGGCAAGGTAATCCCTCGAGAAATAAGCAATTTAATCAATGGCTTAAGCAATCGCACCAGAGCTGAAACCAGGGTATTCGAGGACTCCGACGACGGCGTGTGAGTGGGGGTTTTTGCCATGACGCCCGATTCTAGCGGCAATGAGGAAAATTTTCCCTTTTTTCTAGGAGCTGCTATTGACAAGGTAAAATTTCCCTTTTATCCTCTTCAAGGGAATTATTCCCATTTTCATAGTCTAGCTTTTGACGGCAACATCAGAGGAGAACATCAAATGAAACGGTTTCTATATGCAGTGAACATAACCGCGGCTGGCGTGGCGTTGGCGATCTCCGGTTGGGCTGTGGCCCAGGACACCCTGGATGCTGGCGCTGCGGTGGATGTAGAGGAGGTGGAGATCAGTCGCGACATCGCCGAGTTGGATCCGATTATCAAGCCCGATCCGGCCAACCCGGTGATTAACACCGCGATGGTATTCAGCCGTCCGGAGGAAGGCCGCGTATTGGTGCGATGCGCCGGCTACGATCAGGACGGCACGCTGGTCGGTCGGGCGCGCCTATGGGTCAAAGGGCACGGTGTTGCGTTTCTGCTGGCGTCGGATATACCGAGAGTGACTCCGGCTTTTCGGTTTGTCGGCAGCGTGAAATGCACCAGTACCGATACCGTCGTTCCGTCTGCCTACATCGCAGGCCCTGGGTTGACGTCGGCTAAATCGTTAGTGCGGCCGAACTGGAACCGCAATGGGATTTATTTCCCGCTCGTTGCAGTATTCTGATGACTTGTTTAACGAACCAGTAAAAGTTCAGAGATGGCTTGGCTGAGGAGAAAAGGGACGGAGGGATTATTATTTAATCCCTCCGTCCCCTATTTACCTATTGGGGTCAAAGTTAGCCGCCGGTTCACAATCTGTTTCAGGAGTCGTACGACTCACAGGCCGCAAACAGATTCTCCGCTCCATCCGCATCTGCTGCAAAAGGACACCTGACTTCACGCTGGCGTTCGAAGTATTTGCCAGTGTAGGACTTCGGGGAATAACGTGCTTTGGTTTCGATCTTCACCTTCAACAAAACGCTTCATATTTGTAAGCCACTTGGGAATGGCTAATTATAATACGAATGACGTTTTCACACAGTCTGTACTCATTGCGGACCTTCGTGGAATCTGGATAAACTGGCGCGAAGTGAATCATCAAGGAGCGGGACTGGGATGTCTTGGACAACGGCCAGGCAGGCCGAACAAAGACGTGCTCAATGGTGTTATCAGCGGCGGCGACCCGAACAGACGCTGCTGTACCAACTCGTCGAGACGTATTACCCCGAATTCTTAGATGTCCTGGACCCATGCCGGCCATTCCAACCGAGGAAGGGAATGACTGCTTTTTAGTGTGATGTTGGCAGTTGGCAGAGATTGCCATGAGAACGTTTATGGGGCTAAAGCTATCGCGATCAGCACGCCC
>CALZGZ010000327.1 GCA_945787105.1 uncultured Gammaproteobacteria bacterium | reverse complement strand
GCTAGAGGTAACGCTGCCGGTCTCTCCTATGCAGACACGAACTAGGGGCCAGACCCCTGGTGAGAAACGTGGGCAGGCCGGGCGCTTACAGTTTGGTGATGCCCGAGCCTCCTTCCTTTGGGGTTCCCCGGGTCTGGACGCCGCCTTCCTTGAGGTCCGCGGGGGTTTTGACCTGACTGTCTTTTAGCGCCTCGTGTCTGGGGGTGAAGCCTAAGCCAGGGGCATCGGGAATCTTTACCATATCGTTTTCCGGACCGGGAACATTGTCAAAAAAGTGTTGCCCGACTTGATGCATGCCCCAATGGAATTCGACCCGCCAACCATTCATCAGTCCGGCCATGGTGTGCATGTTGAATATCGGCCAGCCTCCACCGTTGGCGATCGGTACATTAAAAGCCTGGGCCAGATGTGCCGCCTTTTGGGTTTCCGTATAACCGCCGTTGTAGACGCAATTGGGCTGTAAGATATCCACTGCGTGTTTTTCCACTAACTCACGCAGCCGCCAACGATGGCCCTCCATTTGACCCGCGGCGATGGGGATATTGGTATGCTGCCGCAGATCGGCGAGCGCCCGGGCGTCGTTTTGATAAAGCGGTTCCTCAAACCAGCAAAGATTGCAGTCCTCGACCGCACGGCACAGCTGACGCGCATCAACCGGATTGAAGCGGTAATTTGCATCGATCATGAGTTCCACGTCGTCACCCACCGCATCGCGCACTACGCGAATACGTTTGGCGTCCTCTTGCCAGCCCCCTGGGTCGACGGCAACTACCATCTTTAGGCGGGTATTGCCATCGGCGACGAATTTTTGTGCGTACTCGACCAATTGGTCGTAGTCAAAAAATGGAAAACCAAAGGTAATGTAGGTCGGTGCCCAGTCGCGAAACCCCCCCAAGAGTTGGGCCACGGTGCGGTTGGCGTGTTTTCCATGGATGTCCCACAGGGCGATATCGAGCGCCGATAAAGCGTTGGATATGACCCCGGTATAGGCGCGCGGGTTGAGTGACCACCAGACTTTGTGGTGAATCGCCTCCGTATCACGTGGATCCATGTCTTTGACGATGGAAAGCATATCGTTTTCCAGCGTTGTAACCACCGCCCACGGCAGGAACGCACCGGTAATGCCGCACCCGGTATAGCCCTCATCGGTTTCCACCTCACAGAACACAAAATGCCGGTGTTCGAGGGGCTTGTCGATCATCGGCAGAGTGACAGAGTATTGGTGAACACTTGCCTTGATGTTCTTGATCTTCATTGATTGGCTCCAACTTGTAATGGAATACTAAACTGCGTGTCATTGCCTCGTTACCTCGCCACCCACAGACTAGGCGCACGAACCACCGCTCGTGCCCATTTTCTGCGCACTGATACGGGATGTCAAAACGGCTGCTCGGGAAATTTCTGAGTCGGGAATATTTGTATTTGCGGCGCCATGAATTGTCCGATAGCTCGATCGTGATCCGCCGCCCGAGCAACGATCCAGCGAATCTTGCGGTGCTTTTCTAGTAAACTGGCTATTTACAATCAACACGGGAATGATGGTATGGACGGTCCAACTCCAGGCAAGACTAAGGCCTATAGCAATGAACGATTTTTGAACAGCCGCGACGCGCGTCCTTTGCGCATTCTCGCCGAGTATATTGAACCCAATTGCCGCTTCGAGCATTACAATATTGATGACACCATTGTATTCATGGGGTCGGCACGAATGGTGTCGCGGGAGCAAGCAGAGACGGCGCTGAGTGAAGCCGATGCGGCCGGGAGTGACTTCGAGTCGGCACGCAATAAACTGCGTCTATCCAAGTATTATGAGGCGGCAAGGGAATTGGGACACCGTTTGACGATGTGGTCCAAGCAGCTGCCCGATGATCATCGACGCTTCGTGGTCTGTACCGGGGGGGGTCCGGGCATCATGGAGGCCGCCAATCGCGGCGCGTCCGAGGCAAAGGGACTCAATGTCGGACTGTCCATATCTCTGCCCACGGAAGAGTTGGGCAGCACCCACATCACTCGCGAGTTGTCTTTTCAATTTCATTATTTCTTTATGCGTAAATTCTGGTTCGCATATCTCGCTAAGGCGGTGGTCTTTTTTCCCGGTGGCTTCGGAACCTTGGACGAGTTGTTCGAGATCTTGACCCTTGTGCAGACCCGCAAAATTAGAAAGCATTTGCCTTGTGTGCTGTTCGGTACTGAATACTGGGAAGAGATCATCAATTTCGATGCCTTGGTTCGGCAAGGCAGTATCGATGCAAAGGACCTAGACTTATTGTTTCGTACCGACTCCGTGGACGAAGCGTACGATTTCTTGATACGTGAACTTGGCGAATATGGGATTAAGGAGCCTGGGGCGACACTGTGAGGGTAGTGGTGATGCGTACGACCGCGCCAGGGGCCGGGTACCGGACCTAATCGCGCGCCGGTTTATCTGTCGATCAAAGCGGCCTAACGTTGCCGGTCAAGGTCGATTCAATTGCGAGTGACTTAGCCCATATACTGCAGCAAGACGCCCCGCCTCTATTCTTGCTCAGGCACCCCGAGAATCGAATGGCGCCATTTTCTGGAAGAGACGCTGCAGGGTTCTCCAATGCAGAACATGAATAGAGGCGAGACTATCCCGGTGCTGGCGCGGTCGCGAGCACCTGAAGTTTCGCTTCACTCAAGGCATCGCTACGGCTATGCATTTCGCCCCAGCGCGGCGCTCGTACCCGCCTTGTCCCCGCACAGCAGGGGAACAGTAGGGGAACAGCAGGGGAACTACGCGCAGGTAAGTCCCCTCGCCATCATCCGAGATCCTCGGTCAATACACGGGCCAGCCGGCGGACTGCGGCAAAATCACGGTGAACTGTGAAATCCAACCTGGTCTCGGTACCTATGCGTTGTTCCTTGTGTGTGCTTCGGTGCAAACAATACAGGTAGGACGGCTTGGCCAACTTCGGACCAAGCAGGGGTATTATGCCTATATCGGCAGTGCCTTTGGGTCGGGGGGCGTCGCTGCCCGTGTCGCGCACCACCGCGGGTTGGCAAGCCGACGCCACTGGCACATTGACTCTCTACCGCAGATCACCCAGCCGGTGTCCTGCTGGTATCCCCACGATCCCATTCGACGCGAACACGAGTGGGCGGCTTCGGCCGCAGCGCCGCCTCAGGCGGCGATTTCACTGGTTGGATTTGGTTGTTCGGATTGCCGTTGTCATTCGCATCTCACCTGGTTTCCCTCACCGCCGTCTTGTCGACTCTTTGGCGATACCCCTGGCACACAATTGTGTGACCATGACAAGATCGTGGCAATCGCCCTTGCGTGAGAACATATTTCCCGGCTGGCGGAGACTATATCTTGATACGAGTCAACGACCTTACACGAATAACGGTCCACACTGGGACCACGCGCTTAATTGGGGAGAGGTCGATGACAGCAGGTTCGGTGTGTACTCGTGACGTCGTGATTGCAACGCGGGAGATGTCGATTGTCGAGGTCGCGAAGCTGATGCGGGAGTATCATGTGGGAAGCCTGGTAGTCGTAGACGATAGAGCGGGTAAAAACGTCCCGGTTGGCATCGTCACCGATCGTGACCTGGTGATTGAGGTATTGGCTCAGGAAGTTGACTTGAAGAGCATCTCAGTGGGGGATGTGATGAGTCAGATGCCACTGACCGTGAACGAGACGGAATCACTGTGGGATGTGATTCGCCGCATGCGCGCCCAAGGCGTGCGGCGGGTGCCCGTGGTCGATGACGACGACTCGGTGATCGGAATCATCTCTGTGGATGATTTGGTCCAGCTGCTTGGCGACGAACTCAATGCCCTCGCCGGATTATTCGGTACCGAGCAGCGCAAGGAAGCGCATCACCGCACCCGGCCCTGAGCCCAGTGGTGCGCCCCTAACCTGCAGTTTGCACCAAGGATCCCGGATGATGGCGCAGGGGGACGTGTGCTGCACGTAGTGCCCCTGCTGTGCGGGGGGCAAGGCGGGGGGGCAAGCGCAGGGTCGGGCGGCTGGAGGCGGCGCTGGAGCGATGACAGCAGGGGTCGGAGTCTGCGACTTCGACCCCTAATTTTGTGCGCATATATCCGCTTGTGATCAAAGGCTACCCCCGACGTTAACAAGCTGTAATGAAATCCAGGCATTTCGTTTGTAAGGTTTGCCCACGGGACACGGACTTATTGTGGTGTTGTTAACTGCGTTTGAAAAACCGGAGGTATGATCATGAGCAATTCCGGTTCCCTAGCCACCCAAGAGATTCCTAATGTTGGCAGCCGCACCATCGCCGTGCTTCTATCGGACAAGGCCCATTTCGCATTGCGCATCGCGTTGATGAGCGTGTTTATCTATCACGGGATCGGCAAGTTTGCCGATGTTGGTGCATTTGCCGCGATGATGAAGCTGCCCTTTGCCATTGCGTTGTTGGTCGCGGTTGCTGAGTTTGGCGGCGGCCTGCTGCTGCTTGCCGGCGCATTTACTCGAGATTGGGTTACCCGCATCGGCGCGGCGATGTTTGTACCGGTAATGCTCGGCGCGGTTATGATGCTCCACTGGCCACAGTGGAGCTTCGTACCATCGCCGAGTCACCCCATGGGGGGTATGGAGTTTCAGGCGGTGCTGTTGTTGATTTCGCTTTATTTCGTGATGCGCGGAAACAAGGCATAACTGGCACCGGTCGCGACACACTGGCCCGCGCCTATTCTGTTCCGACACCCCATATAATCCAATATGGTATTTCCAGGGCGATACAACTAGCGGTTCCGGGATTCACGTTATGAATAGGGGCGGGCCTTGCTTTTTTGACAAGGATCAATGGGCACTCGGTGAATCCGGCCTAGGCTAGCGATGGAATCAACCGGAACCGACAAAAATGAACGAGACTATACGCGTGAAATCCATTATGAGACCGTTTCCCTATACCGTTCGCCGGGACGCACAGGCGTTGGAAGCTAATGCACTGATGGATGAGCATCAAATCCGGCATCTACCGGTGATCGATGACCGTGGATTGGTGGGCGTCGTGTCGGACCGCGACATCAAGCTCCTGTTCGGTATCGTTAGTATTGACCATAGGCTCGAGGACCTATTGGTCGAGGATGCCTTTGTCGAAGATGCTTACATAGTGGACATGAACGCGCCGCTGAAAGAGGTGCTGCTTACTATGGCCGATAAACACATAGGTTCAGTACTCGTCACCCACAAAGGCAAGCTCGCCGGTCTTTTTACCACCGTTGATGTATGCAGGTCGTTTGGTGAGTATTTGTCGGCTCGCCCGTAAAAGATTCACGAATCAGATAACTCAAATCCGAATATTGCCCCCGGATCGCGTTTGCACCGGTGGCGCTTTTCTATCCTGGAAGTGATTGTGAAACGACGAGCGCCGGGTCGGGCGGCTGGTTTCCCCTACTGTTCCCCTGCTGTGCGGGGACAAGCGCCGCGCCGGAGCGATGAAAAAACGGGGTCAGACTCTATGACTCCGACCTCGTTTTTCCCTGTTGGGTGAAGCGCGAGTACAGGCGGTCGAGGCCAAGCCAGCACCGGGATAGCCCCGCCCCAATTCTTGCTAAGCAACCTGGAGCATCGGATGTCGCTGTTTCCGGGAACAGACGCTGCGGGTCTCACCGGGGTATAGCCACGAATAGGGGCGGGGCGCCTCGCTGCACTATGCGGGCTAGTCTATCATCGACAGTAAGTCCGGGTTGCCGCCCACTGCAGCGATATTATTGGACACTGTTCTTTCCGTGCACAAGTGTTGCAGATAGTTGGGACCACCGGCCTTGGGACCGGTGCCGGACAATCCCTCGCCCCCAAAAGGTTGTACGCCAACCACGGCGCCGATCATATTGCGGTTGACGTAGACGTTGCCGACCCTGACGCGCCGGGTAATGTACTCAATGGTTTCCTCGATGCGGCTATGAATACCCAGCGTGAGTCCGTAGCCGGTGGCATTGATCGCCGCGATTACGTTGTCGAGTTTATTGGCGGCGAAACGAATCACGTGCAAGATAGGACCGAACACTTCGTTTTTCAGTAAAGATAGTGATTCGATTTCGAACATTTGTGGCGGAAAATACGTGCCAACATCAGTCGCGCCAGGTAAGTCACAACGATAAATCATTGTTCCGTTGGCAGATAAAAATATAGCGTGTTTCCGCAACGCGAGTTGCGCATCCGTATCGATGACCGGCCCAACATCGGTGCTCAGAATCGCCGGATCACCGATGGACAGTTCGGCCATCGCTCCGCGTAGCATTTCGAGGATACGCGATGCCACGTCATCTTGGATAAACAACACCCGCAGCGCCGAACAACGTTGGCCAGCGCTGTTGAAGGCGGACTGTAATGCGTCCGCTACCACTTGTTCGGCCAACGCGGAGCTGTCTATGATCATCGCGTTTTGACCACCGGTTTCGGCAATCAGCGGCACGATGGGGCCTGATTTGTCGGCGAGGGAGCGCTGGATAGCTTTTGCCGTGTCCGTGGCGCCGGTAAATACGACGCCCGCGATGTCGGGATGGGCGACTAACCGGGCTCCAATACTGCCGTCACCGGGCAGCAGATGCAGCACGTCGGTTGGTATGCCGGCTTGATGCAGCAATCCTAATGCATGACCAGCGATCAACGGCGTTTGCTCCGCGGGTTTGGCAATCACGCTGTTTCCCGCGGCGAGGGCGGCGGCGATTTGTCCAAGGTAAATAGCGAGCGGGAAATTCCACGGGCTGACACAGGCAAATACCCCGCGACCGTGGAGGCGCAACTGGTTGGATTCCCCACTCGGCCCAACCAGCGATTGTGATGCCTGCAGTTGGCGGCGGGCAAGAGACGCGTAATAACGGCAGTAATCCACCGCTTCGCGCACCTCCGCCAGCGCATCGGGTAGGGTCTTGCCCGCCTCGCGCACGCATAAGGTCATCAACGCCGCCCGCTCCGATTCAAATAGGTCAGCGGCGTTGTCCAAGTGGTCTGCTCGCTCATTCGGACTCGTCGCCTGCCACGCCCGGAAGCCGCGATCAGCGACGGTGACCGCGCGATCGACATGGGTCATGTCGGCCCATGCCACGGTGCCCACCTGAAGGGAGCGGTGT